>CAYUHN010000016.1:0-21579 GCA_964444495.1 uncultured Roseibacillus sp.
ATACACAGGGGACTTGAACCCCATTTACTTCCCGCCCATGCTGGGCGTACACAAGGGGCGACATACAACACGGACCCGCCGGCTTGACCACTTGCGAAGGCGGAGCGAGGGCTTTTTCCTT
The DNA here is from genome assembly GCA_964444495.1 of uncultured Roseibacillus sp. Classification (GTDB taxonomy): domain Bacteria; phylum Verrucomicrobiota; class Verrucomicrobiia; order Verrucomicrobiales; family Akkermansiaceae; genus Roseibacillus. The sequence goes on from CAYUHN010000016.1 coordinate 122, forward strand.
GTTCGCCGTGTATATGCGCCCTAGCGTTCTGCTGAAATTTCTCGGACTCGACATTTATTGCTATTTTGGTAGGTTACTCCTATGAAATTGACACCACGATACGTTACAAACGAAAATGGGGAGAGAACAGAGGTGATTCTCTCGATTTCCTCGTATGAATCTCTTCTCGAAGACCTAAGTGACCTCGCGGCTATTGCTGAACGTAGAAGCGAACTAACTATCCCACACGACCAGTTCATTTCCGAACTCAAAGCTGATGGACTCTTATCAAATTGAATGGAAGAAATCGACTGCGAAGGATTTAAGGAAGATTCCCAAGAATCAGGTTTTACGAATTGTTGAAGCGGTTCAGAAATTGGAGAATGATCCAACTCCAGTCGGATCCACAAAACTTTCCGGCAGCGACTCATCATATCGAATCCGAGTTGGAGATTATCGCGTTATCTACGACTTTTCTGAAGAGCGGATAATAATCGAGGTTGTTAAGGTAGGACATCGAAAAGACGTCTATCGGTAGATTTCAAGCCTTAGAAATCCAGGGTCTAAAATCGAATCAAATCAGAGTGCATAATCGGGTAGGTGACAGAATCTAACCGCGACCCCACACACCACCGGACATGCGGGACAGCATCCGGCGACTCCAATTCGTCATACTTGTCCTTTGCTACATTTCGGTTATTCGGGATAGCGAATGGCGACCCATTGTTCTGTTAGGTTTGGCAACCCTTACTCGCTCGCTTCGCTCTGGATAGCCTCACTCCTCCTTACCTTCCGCGAAAATCAAATCCTCCAGCCACTCGCCCACTCGCGAAAACAATCCCAAACCTCACCCGTGACCCACTCGAAGGCAAAACCAGAACAAACTCGCGGCGAACGGACGGCAGCCTCCAGCTTCCTCGTCATCATTCCCCAAAATCAAAGATTTTAGCTCGCTCCTGCCGCCGCTGCGCTCTATGTTCGTTCAAAAATGAAACCTCCTCCGATGCCACTCGTTGCTTCCGGACTGTCGGAGAATTGTCCGAACGTGATTGGGAAGCCGTTGCTGATTCGTTGCGTCCACGGATGGGGATGGACGCATCACCCGAATGGATCGCTTGAGGCGTTCGAGAATGAGACGCTAGCGATGGGTGAGATTGAGATCGTGCCAGGGCAGTATGTGGAATACACGACTCCACGATGTGGGATTCTCGGACGAATCACGAAGTTACCTGGTGACTATCGGTTCGAACGATTTCTCGCCTTCATCATGTCAGACGGATGCGACTACGACTTCACAGACAACATTGCTCCAGAGGCTTCTTGGCAAAGACGGAGCGAATCGGGTCCGTATTGAGCAATAGTTTTACTGGTCATATCTGTGATGTGGAGAGATGAAAGAGCTCGATAAAATCGCCCCAAATGTATTCATCCAACGGCACCCTTTAAGTATGCTTGGATGCCAAATGGGGCGTGTCGTGACGGTGATTCGCTTGGCATCGGGAAAGCTCGTCATTCATTCTACTGCTAACTTTTCGAAAACTGATAGCAAGGCCATTCGAGCTTTGGGCGAGCCGATCGCGCTGATGGAAGCAACCTGCTTTCATGACACCTTCGCAAAAGAAGGTCGAGAGGCCTTCGCTGAAATCCCCTACTTTGTGCCACCTGGCTTTCCAAAAGCTGAGGCTCTAAATACGACGACCTTGGTTTGCGGGAAAGGCGTGCTACCCGGAGATCAACATGGTGATCTTGAAATCATTGAAATCGGCGGAATGCCTAAAATCCGCGAGCATGCGCTTTACCATCGACCTTCGAAGACGCTGGTTGCTGCAGACTTAATTTTCAATTTACCATCAGACGTTGGGAATTGGACTCAACTCTTCCTCCGCGCAACGGGAGGCATTAAGGAGTTTCCTGGCATGAGCCGATTGTTCCGCTTTATGATTAAAGATCGAAATGCCTTTAGAGCTTCAATCAAGACAATCGCAGCACTCGATTTCAACCGACTCATCGTGGCTCATGGAGATCCGATCGAAAACGATGCCAAAGCGAAACTTCTAGAATTACTCAAGCGTTTCTCCCTAGCTCCTCAGGTTCAGAAAACCAAAACTAAGAAACAAGCGTCTGTCACTATTCTAGCTTAATCACCCTGCGTCACATCTGGGTGAATATCGATCGGGGCTGCTCGTTTTTCGATACTTTCGATACTTTCGCCATCGTCTTGGACTGGCACAACGTTTATGTCGACTTTAACTGGAACTTGGCGAAGACCGGAGATTATGGTCTGCAACTGCTCGATCGTAGTCGTGCTTAATGATTGTGGTTCAGCATAATCCGCTCCGGTTTGGGCAATTCGATTTCCAATATCAGTTAGACCCTCGCGAAACTCCTGCATCTGCGCTACTACCCGAGTGACTGGGTCAGACTCCCCTCCTCCGAGGACTTTCTGCTTTCGGAACTCTTTCTGAATATTCTCCCAACGAGCGGCTTCTTCTTCATTTAGAATTCCCTCCATTTCACGGAATTTAAGAAGATTCGCCTCTGCTCCCGTTGTGAGGTTCTGAGCTTCGTTCTCATAATGCGAGACTACAAGCTCCTGCAATTCCTCATCCGTCATAAGCGCTACCACTTTCTCTGCTATACGGTTCATATTACGATACGAACCCTGCAGCTTAAACGCTGGCTCGGTGCGGTAGGCATCTTCCTGGGCCGCGCTAGCAATATACTCGAGATTAACTCGCAAGATCGTGTCACGCACTTGATAGAGAAGCTGCATGGTACGAACAAAGCTTTCCACCTCTCCGGGGGTGTAATTCCCCTCCAATTCGAAGTCGCTCAGCTCCGCCCCTGCTGCCACCTGCATAATAGATCGCACATCCCCAAGCCCAGTGCGAGCTAGCTTGCCTAGAACAGCATTAGAAGTCAGACAATTCTCAATGTAACTATCCTTAAAGGCTGCTTCGTGGCTACCCAGAATATCTCCTAGATTATAAGTATCTGCTCTATTCGCCAGCATGTCAGGAATCTGAAACTTTCCACCACTCTCGGTGTAAGGGTTTCCTGCCATCACGACCGCCACTTTCTTACCCTTCAAGTCGTAAGTACGAGCTCGGCCTTTGTAGACCCCTTCAATTTTTCGCTGCGCATCACAGAGACTAATGAACTTCTGTAGAAATTCGGGGTTAGTATGCTGAATATCATCAAGATAGAGCATCACGTTATCACCCATTTCGAGCGCGAGGTTGAGCTTTTCCAGCTCCTCGCCAGCCGAGCGATCACTCGCAAGAGCCGGATCAAGCGAAACGACATGATGGCCCAGCGCAGGTCCGTTCACTTTTACAAAGGTCAAGCCGAGACGATTTGCCACGTATTCCATCAAAGTTGTCTTTCCGTATCCAGGAGGAGAAATCAGCAGAAGTAAGCCCATCCGATCCGTTCGGCTATCAACATCCGCCGTTCCAATTTGCTTAGCAAGATTGTCACCTATCACGGGAAGAAAGACTTCATCCAAAAGACGATTTCGCACGAAAGCACTCATCACTTCAGGCTTCAATTCATCGAGTTTTAGCTCCACCCTTTTCTCTTCAAGAATCTCTTTACGACGCTCTTGGAAAGACGCGTAGAGAGGCAAGACCTCGTCACGAAAACGAGCCACACGACCGCGGAAATCATTGTAATTGACCTCCAACTTTCCTTCCTCAATTCGTTCGTGATTCCCACGTAAGCCTTCGATCTCAGCATGAAGGCTCACATTCTTCACCGATAGCTCTTCATAACCACCGCAAGCCAAGTGAGCAGCTGCTTCTACGAGAAAATCTGTATAGTCTGCATGCACGCTTCGCAACCAACCCAAAACATAGCGAAAACGAGCTTCCACTCGCTCCAGTTCGGCAAGACCTTTCTCATAGGTCTCCGTTGCTCTCTTACTCGTAAGCTCAGTACGCAAATGACGACAAGCTACCGAAGCTTCCCCTGCGACTACGAAACCACCACTGGCCAATTGTTCTAAAAGAGCCTCCGCCACCTCGGGCAATGCCGCTTGCTTGAAAAATTCAGACGACTTTAAGGGAGCGGTCAACTCTTGCTCGATGCTGATTAGTAGTTCATCTCGATCACCTGAACCTTGTTCACCAAAAACCTTACGACGTGCACCGTAGCCAGCAATTAATTTATCTAGCTCATCACGACGTTGTCTCACCTCGAGCCATTCCGCATCCTTCCACAAAATCTGACCCGCCGCACGAGCGACTGGCCCATAGCGCAACAAACCGGCCTCGTTTTCAACTGGCAAAAGCGCAGTGACAATCTTGGCCGCATCTTCATCGTGAACTCCCTTCACATAGCCTTCCGTGTAGCGAGACTGCATGAAATTTTGAACAACGGAGAGAAGCTCTTCGGAAGAATCAACTTCGGGCTTCTCCGCTAGCAAAAGCGAAGCCAACCACTCTCCGCGATAGAGAGTCTCGTCTTCGCTAGCAACTTGAAGATCCCAAACCGCTCGAGTCTCAAGCAAGGCTTCGTCGGAAATCCGTTCAAAATAATCTGTGCCCGCAAGATGGTAAAAAAGATCCTCATCTCTTTTCACGAGTGACAGTTCGAGCGGACGTGTGTTCACCGCAAAAGAACGAGTTCCAAAACGGATCACATTCTCACCATCAACGTAGAGTTCTTGACGATCCTTCAGCTGTCGCCCGGCGTCCTCTCGAAGAGTTTTAAGCCGAGTCCTCAAATCATCGGCCTTAACAACGTCACCTAGCTCTCGAAGATCTTCTACAAAGCCTCGAATCTTCTCCACCATCAGATCACCCGCGAAGTAGGCGTTCACTTCATCTTGACCTTCAAATCCTTCCAGACGACGTTCAATCCCACCGAGAATTCGCTCAGCGGAACGAAAAATCGAACCTACACGCTTATTGCGATCATCAACAAGCTGCTGCTTACGGCCCTCAAAAGCTTCATAGACTTCCTCACGCTTGGCGGCGAGCTCTTCGAGATAATCATCGAAATCAGAGAATCGCCCTTCCAGTTCCTCGATCTGCACCATCGTTTTAGTAAGAGATTCATCGCACTTTTCGGGGGTATCACAGACCTCTAGATAATTAACTAGGGACTGTGAAAGCAGCTTCATCTGAGCACTAAACTGAGCTTCGCCTTCATGCTTAGCTAGCGAGAGTCGCTTATTCTTCAGGTCTGCTCGGACTCCATTGAGTTCAGCATAAATACTAGAAACTCCATCGATAATGCTTGTGGTCTGAGTAGCATCCTCAATCTTGAGATTACTAACAATCTCGATTAACATCTCCAACTCACCACCCGCTTTATCGAGAGCCTCTCCCACCTGATCCGCATCAGTGACCTTGGTGAGCGCTGGAACAAGTTCCGCCTGAGAAGAAACGGCCTTTCGATAAGGATCGAGAGCTTGCTCTTGAAGAAGGAAGGAAACGGTCTTCTCTGAGGTTGACTCAGTCGCCTCGACCAAGGAAGCCTCCAAGGACTTTAGTTTCTCCGAATCAATATAACGAAGTTCCTGTAACCCTATGATCTCTCCTCGGCGCATTCGCAAGTCGGAGAGCCTTTTCACAAAGCCAAAAATATCGTCGTTGGCTCCGTGTCTCACTTCTGAGAGGAGAGTCAAAACCGACTCTTCGGCAGCCGCCAGTTGCTCTTGTGCAGAACGTCGTTGCGCCTTTACTTTATCGAACTCCTCGAGTGCAGCTTGCGCTGCCTGAGAGATCTCTCGCAATGGTTGAGCTAGATTAGAGGTCTCCTCTTTTGCAATCCAGAAATAGGAATCTAGAAGATCATTACTCCGGCGAACGAGATCAAGGTAAAGACCGCCATAGTTATCGTCTTTTCCCAGTAAGGTTAGAATTTCACGACACTCGGACATCCCTCTCACCAAATCCGAATTTCCGACTTTAAATAGATAGGAATCCTGTTCTTGATTTTGGGCCGCCAAGGTCTCTTCACTCAAATAAGGAGTTTGCCAAACTTGCAAAGTGTGATGCTTCTGCGCTTCCTCCTCGGTCTTGAAGTAGACAAGTTCTCCATTCGGAAAGAGCGAATAGCCATTACAAATCACGGGGCTCTCCACCGATTGCTTAATCAAGTTATAAGAAAGAAGAACGTAATCGCCACTCACTCGATTGTAGAAAACGAAAAAGGTATCCTCCCCATTAGCCGAGGCCACCCGCCGCTCAAACATCATATCGGTGAGGTCTGTTTCGAAGACTTTCACCTCCCCCGTTAAAAGAAGATATCCATTAGCAAAAATCAGCCCTTGATCATCGGGTAGAAGAACACAGGAGTGCCCAATCGCATCGATACGATGGACTTGATGAGTCTTCTCATTATAAACAAAGTAACGCCGCTGCTCCTCACGATAAGGAAGAATCTTCAACAGAATCAAAGGCCCCACCTCGGCGTACAAGATCTCAGCATCATCGAGAGTTTGATCGGCGTCATCTACCGGCTCGGAATAAATCCCTTCTCCAGACGAGGTATTGTCTTCGATCTTGATCGTAAGATCTCCACCCACGGTTTCGACGAAGACTCGGTCATTAATAGAGACATGAGGGTGCTCTCCAGCCCGCTGCATATCACGGTGAGCCCTCTTCCACTCGAACTCCTGCTGCGCAGGGTATTCAAATTCGTGATCAAAACGATTCCCGAGATACTTCAGTTTACCATCATCAGTGCGAAGGAACTTAAAGGTCTTAAAATCATCCGCCCCTTTCCCAATCTGCATCTTGCAGTAAAGGTTGGGGCCAATGACCATAAATTTCGCAAAGACCGTCTCTTTGTAATACTTATAGAGATAAGAAAAATCCTCTCCGAACTTATCGTCGGTGATGACCTCCGAGAGGGGCACTGCGTGAAAGACATGCTGCTCAGGATCATACTCGTAAGCAGCAAAGACATCCTCAGGATCGGTCGCTTGCTTGAGACCAAATTGAATATTGTAGCCAAAAAGAAAGCGGTTCTTCCCAACCGAGATCAAGTCACGAGGAACACAATTATGCTCAGTAGTGACTCTTTCGGTGGCGACGAGAGCTGTCTCTACAGCCCCAAAGATATCTTGCCGATCTTCGTTAAGCTGACCGAGTCGACTGCGAAGCTCCGCTCCTTGCTTTTCTAGACGGCTACGAATGACTTCGTAGCTTCCGCCTTCTAATTTTTCAGTATCTGACATTATTTCTTAACCACTAACCCCACTAATCTTCACGAATGGTTGTGGACATCTTTTAATTTTCTTCCATTCCAGGTCGCCCTGCTTCCCGAAATTGACAAGTAACCCTAGCCTAAACCCAGCCACCTCCAATCTACACAACTAAAAAGATTTGTGCAGATTCGTGAGATGCGCGGTTCAATTTTCCTATGCCAATTTCTTCAGCACCTCTCCAGCTTTAGCATTACTTAACCCGAAGCGCTCGGCGGCGCCCATGAGGCCAGCGATTTTACTACGCTTTTCACCTTTCGCATCTGCCATGAGCTGACCGAGGAGAGCAGAGACTGAGAGATTCTTAAGATCTTCGGTTCCGATTCCGAAGTCCTTAATCCATCCTGCTAACTGTGATTTAAAATACTCCGGATCCCCATTGAAGAAGGTATCCTTCACATCAGTAACCACTTCGCTGTTTTCAACGATTCGATCTACGGTTTTACCGGTGGTAATCGCATTTGTGATTCGGTCAAAGAACTCAGTCTCCCCACCCACGATGTCAATCTTGGCACTCTTAAGAGCCTCGCCCACCACCTTGGCCTGCTCGGCTGCAATGAGACGCTGAACATCGATTTCGGCAAGCTCGACTTCCTTGTCTTTATCAAGCGTAAGCTTGAATTCTTCGTGCTCCTGACCAGCTTCTTCGAAGAGTTTCATCGCCGCAGCCTTCAACTCAATCGCCTCAGCATCAGCCATTCCTTTCGCTTTAAGAACTTCTGCTTCACCCAATCCGGTAGCTGCCGCTTCTTTTGCGATAGCCTCCGCAAGCATCTTCTTAGCAGCAGCAACTTTCTCAGCAGATGACTGCTCAGCCTCAGCTCCAATGATGCGTTCTTCCGCTCTCATTTCAGCTGCCTGGCGACCGGCCTCAGCTTCCTTGAGGACTTCATAAGCATGCTGATCCGCTTCAAGTTGAGCCGCTTCTTTCGCGGCCTCAGCCTCTTTGATCTTCTCAATGAGTTTCTCCTCCGCCTGTGCTTCAGCAAGCGTTACAGTGACCTTCTTCTGACGGTCAGCCGTCGCAAACTCCTCAGTATCCTTGATTCGCTGCTGCTCCTCGACCACCCCTTTTTCAACCGCGACTCGCTCACGAATCACGTCTTGAATCTCTTTCTTCTGAACTTCGACTGCTTTCTCCGCTTCGATCTTCTTCAGCTCCGTTACCCGTTCACGCTCAATACTCTCAAGCTCACGCTCGCGCTCTACTCGCTCCAGTTCAACGGCGTCGGTGCGCTCTTTGTTTCGTAGAGCGACTAGAACCTGGCGCTGTTTGTTTTCTTCATTAATGAGAATTTCTTCTTCCGCAGCAATGCGCGCTTGCTCACTCCGTTGACGCTGCTCTTCCCTCACTTTCGCCGTTTCAGCTTCTTCACGAGCTTTGACCGTTTCGACTTCGCGAAGCTGCTTCGCTTCTGTTTCGGCGAGCTGACGTTCCAATTCAAGAATAGCTTCACGAGCCTCTACGTCCTGCTGCTTAATCACACGCTGTTTATCACGCTCAATATGGTTCGAAAGCTTTGCCTGCTCAGCAGTGAGGCGAGTGATCTTTTTGATACCCTCGGCATCAAGAATATTGTCAGGATCCAACATCTCGATCGGCGTTTGCTCAAGAAAGTCAATCGCCGCATCATCAAGAACGAATCCATTAAGGTCGGTTCCGATGACCTTCAAAATTTCATCCCGAAAGGTATCGCGGTCTTCATACAGAGAAGTGAACTCAAAGCGCTTACCAACCGTCTTGAGTGCTTCAGAGAATTTCGCATCAAAAAGATTACGAATCTCCTCCTCGCTAGAAGCTCGATTACAACCGACACTTTCTGCCACGCGGAGAACATCTTCCGCAGCGTTATTCACCCGAACAAAGAACGCGACTTTGATGTCAGCTCGCATGTTATCCTTACAAATGAGACCATTGCGTGCGGTACGATCAATTTCGATCCGCTTCAAAGAGATATCCATGTAATCCGACCGATGCAATATTGGAACAACGGGCCCACCATTGAAATAGACTTTGGTCCCGCCCACTCCAGTCCGAATCAACGCAGTCCCCTTCTCAACCTTTCGGTAAAAAGTTAAGAGAAAGAAGATCACAACCGCCGCTAAAACAAAGATTGCAATTACTGCCGTAATAATAGCTGCAGTAGTAACGGCGAGGTGTTGAGGCCAAATGGAGGCAAGAGCACAAGGTAATGGGAATAAGGTATAGGTCATTGTTTTCTATTTAACTAATTTGTTTATTTTTTGAAATTTATAGGAGAGTTTGGTCGGCGTCCAAAGCCTTCACCAAAAAGCGATCTCGTTCCTTGAGATGATCAATAACGAGGACTTGATCACCTCTCACTAAAGATTCCGCTTCTTCAGGAAGAATTGCATTAATAAGTGCTGGAGCACCTTTATCTCTTGGAACTTCTACTTGCCCAAAATTACTATCCAGCACCCGGCTTTTCACAACCCCCGACTGCCCAACTAGTGGCTCCTGATGCTCCTGATCGTTTTTAATACTCCGCATCAAGGGACGCAAAGGATGAGTAACAAGCTTAACGAAAACGGTACTCAAGATAAAATTCGGGAACAAAAGTAGCAGCGCCGTCAACTCCTTATGATTTGGATTTAAAGATGCATTTCCAATGATGGAAAAAAGCCACATGAAGACAGCTAACAAGCTCAAGACAAAGGTAATCGGAACATCCTGAGCGTTGACCAATTTAACAAGAAAGCCAAAGACTCCACTTATTCCCTCAGCTCCTCCGCCAAGATCAGCATCGGCGTCAAAGTCGACATCTAGATTAGGTCCATCGATGTCAACAACACCCAAAAGCGCAACCATCCAAAATACAAATACCAACCCGACCAAAACGGTAAATGGCAAGTTGTAAGAGAGAATCGCATGGTCCCAAAGTTCTTTCACGGCAAGACTTTCGACAAAAAGTCACTGAGTGACGATTACAAAGGGAAGAAAGATTTAGACCGGCAGATGGGGAAAATAGTCAGCTATTTTTTCAACTTCTCGCATTCCGCCCTTCAAAAACAGGGGCTTCTCGCTACTTTCCCCGCGATGTCAAATTACGCTCTTATTCTCGCTGGCGGCTCAGGGACCCGATTTTGGCCCCTTTCGCGCAATCGTCAGCCGAAACAGCTCCTCGATCTCTTCGGTGATGGAACCCTTCTCGAACAGACGATCAGCCGCTTGGAGGGCCTTGTTCCTACCGAAAACATCCTCATTCTCACCAATGAGGTGCAGGAAGCAAAAACTCGCGAAATAGCCTCCATGCTCCCTGCAGAGAACATTTTTGCCGAGCCTGCCAAACGAGATACAGCTCCTGCAGTGGCTCTTGGAATCGGACTCATCGCGGCTCGCGATCCCGAAGCCACCATGATGATTTTACCCGCAGATCAACTCATTCAAGACACCGACGCTTTCCAAGAAGTGATGCAAGATGCCCTCAAAGTTGCCTATCAAAGTAATGCTCTTGTCACAATCGGACTCAAACCAACTTGGGCCTGCCCAAGCTATGGATACATCGAACGCGGCTCCAAGGCCACCATCACTGGCTGTGAAGTCACCAATACCCCCTTCGAGGTGTCACGTTTCCGCGAAAAGCCCAATCCTGAGCTTGCCGAAAAATTCCTAGCTGATGGTAATTTCGCCTGGAACGCTGGCATGTTTATCTGGAGCCTTCCCGCCGTTCTGGGTCAACTTGAGAAACACGCTTCCGAGCTTCGCAACTTTGTGAAAGAACTCTGTCAATCAACAGATCTCCCCGCCACCGTCTCTACTCAATTTCCTGACCTGACTCCGATTTCAATCGACTACGCCTTGATGGAAAAGGCAGACCGCGTCCTCAATATCGAAGCCACTTTCGACTGGGATGATGTGGGATCTTGGATCTCAATTGCAAAATACCTCCCTCATCAAGAGAACGACAACTCTGCCAATACCGAACTCACCTCTCTTGATGCGGAAAACAATATCGTTTTCAATGCGGATCACGGAAAAAAAATCGCTCTTCTTGGAGTCAGTGACTTGATTGTAGTTCAAACGGATGATGCGATTCTAGTCGCTAATCGCCATCAAGCCGACTCAATAAAAAAACTCTCTGATAAACTCCCTCCCGAACTTCATTAATTCGTAAACCCATTCACTTCTGTCCATGAAATTACTTAACCGCTGCGCCACCCCTCTGATTATTCTCAGTCTCAGCAGTAGTCTTCTCTGCGCCGAAACAAAATCAACTCCTTCCGAAAAAGAGGAAGCAGCAGAAAAAGAGGCTCTGACGCCGGAGCTCCGACCTGCTCTGGCTATTCAATCTGGGAAAGTAGATTTTCACGCCAAAATTCCTCGAACAGGAACTCCCTTCCCTCGCTTCTCATGGCTCATCGCTCCCCAAGATCGATACCAACTTCAAAGCGCCTACCAAATCATTGTCGCCGAGAGCGAAGAAGAGTGCAAAGCAGGAGGAAAACTCGCCTGGGATTCGGGCCGAGTCGAAAGCAACTCAAGCTCTCTCGTCGAAGCGCCAGAAGCAACACTCTCCCCCTCCAAAACTTACTTCTGGCGCGCACGCCTATGGAACAATACGAAAGTTGAGGGTAAATGGAGCCGTGTTTTCACAACAATTTCCACGGAAAAAACCGTGAAAGAAAACCTTTCTCTTGGAACTTTTGAGTGCTCCGACGAGAAACTCAACGCCATCATCGAAAATTGCGAAAAAAATTGTGAAACTGCCTTTCAATGGCCAGCTCAATTTCCCCCTGGAGATCAACCTTGGGGTGCCCCTCTTCAAGCAAGCTTACGAGGTTATTCCTTCACGAATGATATCACTCCATTTCTCAGGAAATACCTCAAAGCCGCGAATGAAGCCATCGCAAAAGCTCCCACTTTTCCTGCTCTAATCCCCGCGCCTAAAACTCAAAAGGAGCCTTCCCCAGGCTACTCGGAAGCCCCCATCATCGGCGCCTTTGTTATTTCTCAACTCACCGGAGACAAGACCTTCGTCAAACCCTACCTTACCGGTTATGCCAAGCATCTGGATTCCGTTTTTGACAACGATCCCAAATTCGAAGGAAAACCCCTCGGCAAAGCTCTTGAGGACTACGGGCATCTCGACGATCCCACTTCTGCCGAATTTCTCACCCTTGCTTACTTTGCTCTCGGCTGCCGTATCACAGGAGAACTTGCTACCGGTGACGGCCACCTCCCCTACATCATGCAACATAAAGAACGATTTTCGCGAGCTCACAAAGGCTTCGCTGCGAACTTTATAGATGAAAAGGGAAATCTGACCGAAACCTCTCAAACCGCACGCATCCTCGCTATCCGCTTTGGCATTCTCCCTCCTGAAAGCAAAGAAAAAGAACTCAAGGCTCTTCTCGCCGACCTCAAAGAAAGAGGGCTTCGCTGTGGCATTCTTGGCCAAACAGCCCTCCTTCCGGTTCTAACCTGGACCGGAAACACTGACCAAGCACTTACCTATGCACGAAACTTCAGCCAGAAAGACCAGGAACCAAGCATTGTCGCCAATGCTGTCGTTCAAGAGTGGCTTTTCAGTTTTCTCGCCGGCTTCATTCACGAAGGGCTAGGATTCAAGGTTGGCAGAATCAGCCCCTTCATCCCTGAAGACAAATCACTCACTTCTCTCTCCGCCAGCCACCTTACGCCTTATGGGAAAATCTCTGTTACTTGGGAAAAGAAGAAAGACCACCTCTCCGTAAAGGTAACTATCCCGCCAAACACAACCGGCATCATCGCCCTTCCTGCCAGCCCTGAAGCTGAAATCATGGAAGGAGGCCTCTCTCTCGAAGAAGCACCTTTTTGCCAACTCATCGGGGACAAAAAAGGCCGCAAAGAAATCATCGCTCAATCGGGAAACTACCACTTCACGGTTAAGAGCAGAGAGGACGCTCAATCAAACAAATAGGGACGGATCACTAAGCAAACCGTTATCCCCGCACCAATCTGACTAAAAGAGAGATTGAAATCACGCCTGAAAACCCTAGTCTTCGCGGTCAATCCCCTTGGTTCATGAATCTTTCCCGCCGCCAAACCCTCACTCGCCTCGGACTCCTCGGACTAGGTGGAACCACCTTGCTCCAGAATGCCTACGCTGAAATATCTGGTGGCTGGGAAGCCGTTCAAGTTGGAGGTGAATCCTATATAACTCTCAGAAGTATCAAAGATTTCTATGGGTTCACAGATATTCGGATTTCCGGCTCCAAAATCACCCTCCGGAAACCTAAGAAACTAACGGAGGGAACTGGGGTATTAGTTGAGTTCACTTCTGGCCAACAAGACGTTTTCATGAACGGGATCAAATTTGTTTTCTCTTTCCCGATCAAACCCTACAAGAGCACTCATCTCATCCATCGCATCGATCTCGCTAAACTGTTCGATCCGATTATGCGTCCGCACAATATCGCACAAGCCACAGGCTCCTTCGACACCGTCATCATTGACCCTGGGCACGGTGGTCATGATTCTGGAGCGGTTAGCCGTCATGGCAATGGCCGCGAAAAAGACCATGCGCTCAGCACCGGACTTCTTCTTTCGACTGAACTCCGCAGAATCGGCTTTAAAGTTGGCCTCACCCGCCAAGATGACCGATTTCAAACCTTACAACAACGAGTTGACTACGCTAACAAGTATCCCAACTCCATTTTTATTTCTCTCCACTTCAACTCTGGAGGAGGCGGTCGAGCTTCTGGAATCGAGACCTTCACCCTTTCTCCAAAAGGAGTTGCTCACTATGGCCGTGGCTTGAAAGCCTCAGATTTTAATGAAAAACCCGGCAACAACAATGACTCCGCCAACATCGCTCTTGCAACAGCAGTTCACTCGTCTGTTATTAAAGCGACTAAATCGAGAGATCGCGGAATACGGCGAGCACGTTACTCAGTAATCACCGGCGTGAAACACCCTGCTATTCTTCTTGAAGGCGGATTCCTTTCTCATTCCCGCGAAGGAGCTTTAATCAAATCACATGATTACCAAGAAGACCTCGCTATCGCGGTAAGAAACGCCGTTCGGAAGTACAAAATCGCAACCGAGCAGCAGCCGAGGCGCTCGTAGACTTTTACCAAGAGCAATGGATCTCTCTCGTCGTCAGACTCTCGCTCGCCTTGGACTCCTCGGGCTAGGCGGAATCACCTTCCTCCAAAATACCTACGCAAATTGGGAGTCCATTGAGATTGGAGGCAAACCCTACGTAACCCTCAGAAGCCTCAAAGGATATTATGGTTTTACCGAGCTTCGGCAAATAGGTTCACAGGTTATTTTAAGAGATCAAAGCAGGTTGGTCGAATTCACATCAGGACACCGAGAGGTCCTAATGAATAAGGTCAAATTTATTTTCTCCTTCCCGATTAAACCCTATCAAGGCACCCATCTCATCCACCGAACCGACCTTGTCAAACTGCTTGATCCCGTCATGCGACCTAAGCAAATAGGCCAGTCTATCGGTTCCTTTGATACCGTTATCATTGACCCCGGACACGGCGGTCACGATTCGGGAGCCACTAGCCGACATGGACATGGGAAAGAGAAGGATCACGCTCTCAGCACTGCACGTTTCCTTGCAAACGAGCTCCTCAAACCTAAACTTAACTTTAAAGTTGGACTCACCCGTAGGGACGATCGATTTTTAACCCTTCAACAACGGGTTGACTACGCTAACAAGTATCCAAATTCCATTTTCATCTCCCTCCACTTCAATTCGGGAGCTAGAAAACAAGCGTCTGGCATCGAAACATTCACCGTATCACCCAAAGGAGTCGCTCACTACGGACGAGGCGTCAAAGCATCAGACTACCGCGAAGTCCCGGGCAACCACAATGACTCTGCTAATATTGCCCTTGCAACAGCAGTCCACTCATCCGTTGTCGGAGCAACTAAGCTTTTTGACCGAGGAATCCGACGCGGACGCTATTCCGTCATCACTGGCCTCAAAAATCCAGGCATCCTCCTCGAAGGCGGCTTCCTCTCCAATTCCCGTGAAGGGAGCTTGATTAAATCTGCCAGCTATCAAAAAACGCTCGCTACCGCCGTCAAAAACGCCGTTTGCAAATACAAACTCGCAACCGAGGGCCGATAGTAAACTCCAGCGACCCTCAAGGCTGCTCTTTGTCACTTAGTCTGCTTCAAATTTTTCTTCTCAGCCATCTGCACAGGAGAAGCTGGCAACTTATCTAGAATCTTGAAGGATTCGCCATTCTCATCCGTTCCTTTTCCGAGACGGCCAAAGCTTAGCACACCAGTCGGACAGCCTTGCACACAAGCTGAACAACGAACACACTGCGGATCCTCCATCGGCTTCCCCTTATTGGCGAAGTTCATGATATCAATCCCTTGGTGGCAAACGGAAGTGCAGACATTACAGGAGATACACTTCTTCTTATCGGCAAAAATCCGGAACTTCCCAAAGCGAGAATAAATATGCATCAGCGCCGCGAGAGGGCAGGCGAAGCGACACCAGACCCGGCCTGAGAAATGAAAATAGAAACTCAATCCCAATACTCCGGCAAAAATCAGATCCACCAAATACTTGTAATTGAAGAAGAAAAGTCCTCCTTCTTTTCCGAACGGCCATCCACTCAAAAGAAAGTGGTAGCTAGCCGCTATTACATTGGGTTGCCCATCAGCGCCATCGGGCAATATCCAGCCCACAATTCGCAATACCATTAGAATCGCAGCAAACCACAAGAACACTTGCCCAATCATGTTCAATTTATTGACTTTGGGCCCGTGGGGCATCTTGTGTCGGTGAGCATCACCCATCGTCTCTGCCAGCGCGCCACACGAACAAACCCAGCCACAATAAGCTCCCTTTCCCCACTTCATCACCATCCAAGGAATAATCACGAAGGTCTGAATAGCGCCAAGAATGAGCCATCCCCATATTGGAGCATCACTAAACCAGTTGAAGAAGAAGAGAGGCCACGCGAGGATGAAGCCATAAGCACGCCAATATTGATTTGGTGGCGATTGTTCACCGTCTACAATTCCGTTCGATAGAAAGGCTTCACCGAACCATTGTCCTACTCCTCCACTAGTAAAAGCTCCATTTGCCCCTATCCAAGGGAAAATCAGCTCAGGAAGAATAAAAAGAGGAATCCACTGGATAAGCGCTAAGGTCACCGTTTGGCGAGTAACGTAGGGTGTCTTTCGCCGCTTAATACGACGGTATCCAAAAATCGAGACACACAAGCAATAGGCCAGACTGTAGTAGAACCCTCGCTTACCAGCAGAGCCTTTCAGAGTCGCCAAAAAGCTTCCTTCCGCAGCAGTCACCTTCTCCCAGAGAAGCTTCGGATCTGGCTTATCAGAAAAGATATGCCCATCAAAAAAGATATGCTTTTTCCAATGATACAGCCACACAAAAAATAACATCGAGGCGGCCAAGGTCGCCCACCACTTCCAGCCCTTGTCTCCAAGCACAGTGAGGCCAGAGCGTCGGAAAAAATCAAGAGGTGCTTCCCGACCAATCATCGCAAAAACAGCATCATTCGCAAAAGTCTTTGCAGGACCATCTCGGCCCTCAGCAAGAGTAACTTCACTCTCGGTAATCTCCTTCACATTCGTGCCCAAAGCCAAAGTCAGCTTGCCTTCCTCTGCAGCCTTCAACGCACGTTGCACGTTCTCAGGCTTAGGGCGTGTTAACTCGCCTTTCCGGTAGCTCAACGTAACCGAGCCTCCACACTCCGCAATTGCCAAGGCACCTTCCACCGCGCTATCGCCTCCACCCACTATCAGAACATTCTTTTTACAATAATCCTTAGGATCGTGTAGCCGGTTCATCACCTTATCCAGCTTCTCACCCGGCACGCCTAATTTGCGGTAGTTACCGGAGCGTCCAATTGCAACAATCACCCGCAGCGACTTCCAAGCTTCACCTTCTTTAGAATTCGCATTCTTTAAGACAAAGACCCCACTACCCTTTTCAATCTTTTCCACCCGACCCGCAGTCGTTGTAATGCCAGAAGCAGCCACTTGCTCCTGCATCTCCTCCAAGAGCGACTCCTTAACCCCGGACCTATCGCCATACTGAATCCCCCCTGCCGGAGTCATTTCAGTTGGATAAGTAAAAATATACTTCCCTTTAGGAAAATTCTTAACTGTCGAAAAAGCCTCGCTTGTCTCAATTAGAACATAACGTAGACCCGCTTTCTCCGCCTCCATGGCGGCTGAAATTCCAGAAACTCCCGCTCCTACAATAGCAACATCATAAACACCCTCTTCTTTTTCCTTACGCTGCTTGGGAAAAGATGGCTCCGCCAAAATCGCCCTCACTGCTCGCGTTCCAGTCTCTGAAGAAAATTTTAGTAAAGGAACTCCCGACAGATCACCTACAATCCGAATCCCTTCCTTATTGGTTAACCCATCCTCTCCAACAACTGGCAATTTTTCAACTTTTCCTGCAGGCCATTGGCCGTGTAACCAATTGTAATAATTCATCTTCCTCATATTGGCGCTCGTTTTACTTGTCCTATCTAAGACAAAAAGACGTCAAAGCGAGGTATTTATTCCGGTAAGGACACAATTCCTCAACCTGAAATGCGACTTTTTAGAATTGAAAAAACGAGTTCTTCAACGATCTTGGCGACTCGCAAATTTCAACCCCTCTCGTAAGCTCCATCCCTCCAGAAATGACCCCTCCTACGATCCTACTTTTTCTCAAAGCTCCCCGTCCTGGACTCGTAAAAACCCGCCTCGCTAAAACACTGGGTGAACAAAAGGCCACAAACGTCTACCGAGAGCTTGTCGAAATTACTCTCAGCAAAATCCCAAAGAATTGGCCGACACGAGTCCATTTTGCCCCAGCTGACACCTGCTTGTTGATGGAAAAATGGTTAGGCTCCCATCTCACCTATATCCCACAACCAAATGGCGACTTAGGCCATCGCTTGCAGACAGCTTGTGAGCAAGCCTTCAACGATGGCGCCAAAGGGGTTATCCTTCTCGGCGGCGACTGCCCTGGGCTGACCTCCGCCCATCTAGAAGAATGCGAGGAAAGCCTTCTACAAAACAAACCCGTCATCGGTCCCGCTGAGGATGGCGGCTACTGGCTACTCGGCCTTCCCACCCCTCAACCCGAGCTCTTTTGTGACATACAATGGAGTACTCCCGAGGTTCTCCCGATCACTCTTGACCGCTTCACACAAAGCAATCAAACCCCCGTTCTCCTTGAGACTCTCTTTGATGTCGACGAACAAGAAACCTACGAAAAGGCAACCAGCACAGGCCTCCTCTCGAAACTCGCAGACCAAACTGCTACCGAATAGAAAAATTTCAGGAAACACAAAATAATCATTTGTTTACCAATTGCACAACTTCCTACAAGTTAGTGGGAACAAAACTCGCTTAACAGACTCTCAAACAAACAAATTTCTCTTAATGAAAACAGAAAACGCCGTCAAAGAACGCTACGCTCAAGCCTCACACGCCGTAGAAAACAACCTTTGCTGCCCTGTCGACTACGATCCACAGTATCTCAAAGCCATCCCCAGCGAAGTAATTGAGAAAGACTACGGCTGTGGAGACCCTTCAAAGTGGTTAAAAACGGGAGAAACCGTTCTCGATCTCGGATCTGGAACAGGGAAAATTTGTTTCATCGCCTCCCAAGTGGTTGGACCTGAAGGAAAAGTAATCGGCGTTGATATGACTGATGACATGCTCGAAGTCGCACGACGCAACGCTCCGATTGTTGCTGAAAACATTGGTCACTCCAACGTGGAATTTGTTAAAGGCCGCATTCAGGATCTCCGACTTGATCTCGAAGCTTTCCACCAAAAACTTGCCGCCAACCCAGTCTCTTCTGTGGAGGACTACATCGCGAGCGAAACCGTTGCAAACGACCTCCGTAACACGACTCCTCTCATCGAGGACGAGTCAGTCGACGTTGTTGTCTCCAACTGCGTTCTCAACTTGGTTGAGCCCGATCTCAAGAAACAACTTTTCGAAGAAATTTTCCGAGTTCTCAAAGTTGGCGGCCGTGCCGTCATTTCTGACATTGTCAGCGATGAAATCGTTCCCGAGCACATGGCCAATGATGACCACCTCTGGAGCGGCTGTATTTCCGGTGCTCTGACTGAGGATGATTTTCTTAAAGCCTTTGAAGACGTCGGATTCTATGGAGTTGAGCTCGTTAAATTTGAATCCGAACCTTGGCAAACGCATGATGGCATCGAATTCCGATCCGTTACCATACAGGCCTTTAAAGGAAAAGAAGGCCCCTGCCTCGACCACAATCAGGCCGTCATTTATAAAGGCCCATTCAAAGAAGTTCTAGATGACGACGGCCATCATCTCTTTCGTGGACAGCGAATGGCAGTCTGCAAAAAAACCTTTGAGCTCTACAGCAAAGCTCCTTACAGCGACTATTTCGAATTGATCGAACCCCTTGAAGCAATTGCTCCAGAAGATGCTCAGGCTTTCGATTGCCGTCGGAATGCCGTCCGCCAACCCTCAGAAACAAAGGGAGCAGACTACGTGGAGACGATCACTGAATGTGGTCCCGACTGCTGCTAAATTCTATGTTGTAGACTCCCCTCCCAATCAACAAAGCACCTGTTCAAGGTGATTTAGAATTCGGAAGAGCGATCTCTCACAAAATCACCTCATGAACGTTTTTGACCGCACACTTGATCAACACGGGCTTCAACTCGTGAGGACCAAGCCGCGCATCCTCCAACTTAATCTCGGAAAGCTGTGCAACATTGCCTGCGTCCACTGCCATGTGAACGCGGGGCCTCACCGCAAGGAATCACTAACCAGCGAGCATCTCAATCAGACACTCGACTGGTTTGAGAGCGTTGATATGCCCCTCCTCGACCTGACTGGGGGAACTCCTGAGATGCATCCCGATTTCCGAAACTTGGTGGAACGCGTCAACAGCTTCGAACAGCCACGAGAAATCATGACCCGCCTCAATGCCACCATCATTGAGGAACCCGGCTACGAATGGATTCCCGAATTCCACGCCAAACACCAGATTACCTGTGTCGCGTCCATGCCTTGCTACTCGCCTGATAATGTAAACGAGCAAAGAGGAGACGGAGTCTTTGATCGCTCTATCACAGCTTTCCAGAAACTCAATAAACTCGGATACGGCATCGACCCTAATCTCAAACTGAATCTGGTTTACAATCCAAATGGTGCCTTTCTACCTCCAGATCAGAAGGAACTCGAAGCAACATACAAGCGCGAGATGAAGAAGCACTTCGACATCGAATTCCACGATCTTTACTGCATTACAAATATGCCTATCGCGCGCTACGCCTCCTACCTCAAGCGTAACAAGCAACTGGTCGAATATAACATGCTCTTAGTGGAGAGCTTTAACCCTGGCTCAATCGACGGCCTTATGTGCCGAGACACCATTAGCGTTGACTGGGAAGGCCGAGTCTTTGATTGCGACTTCAATCAACAACTCAACATGCAACTCGCCAATGGCAAACCTCTCAATATCTGGGACCTCGATCTCGAGCACTTTAAGGAAATCCCCATTAAAACAGCTCCTCATTGCTTCGGCTGCACCGCCGGAGCAGGCTCCTCTTGCGGAGGTTCTCTGACGTAATCAGACAAGCCGAGAGCCAGCTTAATCAGCAGGATTTAAGTTACTCGCTCCTTCGACAACTGCGGGATCTAAAAATAAAAAAGCAGTAAGCCGAAGGCTTACTGCTTGCTAATAATGAGCCATTAAAGCTCCAACTTAAGCCCAGACTATTCCATAATCGCCCAAACTTCGACAACTCGATTTGGAGCGAGATCGGACTTACTAAAACGATCGGTTTCTCCCATAGAGAAGGTTTCAACAGCAGAATCGCCGGCAGCATTAGCTTTCAACCAGCTACCTACTGCTTGCGCGCGCTGATACGAAAGAACGCGATTCTGTTGAGCATCTCCAGAGGTGTCTGCATAACCAACTGAGAAGAAAGTCGCCTCACCTTCAAGAGCTTTGATCTTGTCTTGGATGCGCTGAGCATCTTCTGCAGGGAGCTCTGTTTGGTTTGTCTCCAAGTAAATCCGATCCACAAAACGAGCTTTACCGTCTTTACTAAGTTCGGCGTAAGCTTCATTGAGAGCTTCTTCATTTCCTCCCGAGATTCCGGCCAACTGCTCAGCAAAAGAACGAGCACGCTCCGAAACTTCAGTTCCACCCTCTTGTGGAATAAAGAAATTGCCCAAGCGAGCTCCTACCGAGCCTTCTTCTAGGCCAGCTTCTTCAGCAGCTCTTTCTCCAAGTCCAGCGAGAGCATCGCCTGCTCC
>CAYUHN010000016.1:21679-32544 GCA_964444495.1 uncultured Roseibacillus sp.
GGCCAGCTTCTTCAGCAGCTCTTTCTCCAAGTCCAGCGAGAGCATCGCCTGCTCCATCAACTGCTGAACCAATTGCACCACCAGCTGCTTCCGCTCCATCTGCAACGGCTTCTCCTGCCTCTCCAAGAGCATTGCCCGCTCCATCAACCGCTGAACCTACTGCTCCAGTCACTGCTTCTGCTCCATTTCCGATAGCATCACCAGCAGCACCAAGAGCATTTCCTGCAACGGCTTCTCCAGCTTCTCCAAGAGCATTGCCCGCTCCATCAACCGCTGAACCTACTGCTCCAGTCACTGCTTCTGCTCCATTTCCGATAGCATCACCAGCAGCACCAAGAGCATTCCCTGCACCATCAACCGCTGAACCAATCGCACCTCCAGCAGCCTCTGCTCCATCTGCAACCGCGTCTCGAGCTGAAGCAGCGCCATCGGCCACCGCATCACCAGCGGCACCAAGAGCGTTGCCCGCACCTTCTGCAGCAGAATCTAACGCATTCCCTGCACCTTCGGCGGCCGAACCCACAGCACCAGTAACCGCTTCGGCTCCATCCCCGATCACCCCACCAGCTGATGCAGCCGCATCACTTGCAGAATCAACCAAACCACTAGCTCCATCCTTAAGTCCACCTATCAATCCACCAACGCCTGACTTACCGTCATCACTAGAATCTCCCACAGCTTTATCCTTACCCTCGTTGTCAGCACTTCCTCCCGAACAATTTTTAAACGCAAATAAGGCGATCAGAGCAAGCGCGGCAATAGGCAAGAGCTTTAACAAACCAGCCCCCCCTTTTTTCCCAACCTCAGCAGTCGCAGCAGCGGCTTCCGTTGCTTTCTTTCCAACTGCGGCTGAACCAGCGCCAACCGCACCGGAAACTCCATCTACAACTTCGGACGCTTTCTTGCTCACCGCATCTGAACCAGAACTCACCGCCCCAGAAACTCCACCTACTATTTCGGAAGCCTTCTTTCCCAGAGCATCTGAACCAGAACCCACCGCTCCAGAAACTCCATCTACTATTTCGGAGGCTTTCTTGCTCACTGCATCTGAACCAGAACCCACCGCCCCAGAAACTCCACCTACTATTTCGGAAGCCTTCTTTCCTAGAGCATCTGAGCCTTTACTCACAGCATCAGAAACTCCCTCCACCGCTTCAGAGGCTTTCTTTTGAACCGCAGCAGAGCCTGCCGAAACTGCTCCTGCGGCTCCCGCAACAGCACCCTCAACCTTACCCTTCACATCAGGAACAGTAACCGAACGCGTCTGACTCCCCGTGGAAATCGAACCAGATACAGAAGAATTACCCCTTCCGATATTTGGGAGGAAATTACCTAACCCCAATAGTCCAGAGGCCTCAGCAGGAAGAGCACCGCTCAAGTGCTCCTTTTGAGAAGACATCAAAGAAGAAAATCCAGCGAGATTTAACCCCTTTGAACCAACCTGCTTTTTAAGAAAGCCCATAATCAGAGGTAGAGCCATACCCAGAAGCCCTTTGGTCTGCCCGGAATCAATTCCAGAAAGCTTCGAGAAGCCTCCAAGCAGGTCTCCGATATCATTCTTCTCCCCACCAAAGAGAGAACCAAAAAGCTCGCCACTCTTTTCAACCATAGAATTTCTCTCATCTCCTGAAGAAGTTACCATCTTTGAGAATATTCCATCGTCACTATCGTTCACTGCTGAAAACACCGCCTCAGCACCCTCAGCACTATCGGATTTTTTCCCTAAAAGGGCTAAAATTCCCGGCAAAAAATTCCCCAAGATTGATTTAACTTTCCCTGAGTCGAGCCCGACTCCCTGCGCGATTGAACCGAGGAGCTGGTCGCTCATCTGGCCTTTAAGTTCTTCAAATAGGTTCATAATAGTTAGGTCTTAAATCCTTACGACAGATATAGAGAGAAGCTATTTCTCCCTTTCGTCACAAATTCCGAGAGGATCCATACTCTAAAATTAATCATTTTTGAGAAGAGATGTCTATAACGCGTTTCTCGAGCGAAAATCAAAGACAGCTCTTTGCGAAATGCCTTGCCCAACCACTTGAAGTTCTAAGGAAGCTTTATAGCAAAGGCCGGAGAACCTCCAATTCTTAATTTCGCGCTATGGAAGCTCATCCACTTTACTGAAAGTGAAATCCTAGCAGGAAAGTCGAACGCCGACCAAGACCCTGATGGTGATGGGCTGAATAACGGAGTTGAATTCGCCCTAGCATCTAATCCCATGGCAAGCGAGGACAAGCCCATCATCATTCAAGAAATGGGCCCCAACGGTCAACCCATTATCACTTTACCTCTCGCATGCCATACTAGCGCTATCGTTTTCCTTGAAGTCTGCGAAGACTTGATCAACTGGCGAACCGGTGCACCCGATGTAAGCATCCTCGAATCATCCCCGACTCAGATCGTCTTCCAAAACAATTCTTCCACTCCCCGAATTTTTGCGCGCGTAGGAGTCACAGTCCCTTAAATAAAGCGCCTCTTCTCACCGCTCACTCTAGAACCCCCCTTACGCAATAGAGTCAAAAAGAAGAACGCCACCCCCGAATTTCTTCGAAGGTGGCGTTTGGATTGCCTACGAAATTTTATCAATAACTTACACTAGTTCGCTTCTTGTAGTTGGAAGAATAGTCTCGGAACTCCTCCCTCACTCATGTCTGCCATGATCTCGTCGAGGGGAATGAAGATCGGTTCTTCAGAGCCATTGATTTCAGAGTAGCCAGGAACAGTCTGCCAGTTATTTGGATCTAGATTCGTGTTCATTTGCAAGCGTAAAATCTCTCCATTAGCAACGTTTACAGTCAATCCTGGATTATTTCCTCTTAGAGAGAAATTACTGATTCGCGACATCATAACAGTACCATCTTCGTCGACAACATTACCTCTAATTCCAAAGGTAAAGGCCGAATTCTCAGGGTCATTTGTAAAGATGTTGACGATTCCATCTTGAACACCGGCTTCGCTAGGAACTAGCGTGATATCAAAAACACGGTCTTCTCCAGGCGGAACTGTGCTCGGAGTTGAATTCAAATAAACCGCATTGTTTACTAAAAGCCCATTAATCTCGAGATCAGCATCTCCGTCATTAGTAATGATGAAAGCCCTAGTTTCGCTCTCACCCCCGAGGGTTAGAGTTCCAAAATCGGTACCATCGTTAAGATTCGGAGTAGAGTTTCCGTTACTAATCACGACGCCTCTAAAAGTAACTGCAATCTGAGGCACGCTATCGGGATCTTCTCCGACACCTGCTACTGCAAAAGAATATGGATTCTCATTGGCATCATTAGTCTCCAAATTAATAGTAGCAGCACGATTGCCGTCACCTGTAGGATTGAATAAAACCTCAATGTCTGAGAATTCACCGGCATTAATTCGCAAGTTTCCAAGATTTAATAATCCTCCATTAATTTCACGAACCGTAAAATCTTGTGGGTGAGCTCCAGTGATCGTCGCACCACTGATAACCAAATCAGTTGTCCCGGTATTACTGATACGAAAAGGTTCGAGAAACGCTCCTCCATTGGGATTCACCTCTCCAAAAAAGGTTCCATCCTCCTCACTTGGGGTGCTATCACCATCTTCAATAACCATACTAAAGTTCGCACCGCCACCCCGGAGCTCCATTTCAGGCCCCCTTCCGGATCCGACCAAGGCAAATGTATAGGGATCTCCTATTCCTGGATCATTTGAACGAATGGTAATCAGTGTCTCAATTTCTTCGGCATCTGTTGGAGAAAAAGTAATTTGAAAGTCATCCCTTTCTCCTGGTTCAATGGAAGTTTCGAGCCCAGCAATCGTAAACTCAGGCTCCGAGCTTGTAATTGAGCTGATCTCTAGAACGTCTGTCCCCTCATTGAGAATTCTATATTTGCGAACAGCAGATTCACCAGGATTAACCAACCCGAATCGGGTAACAACTTGATCTGGATTGGTGTCCCTATTGTCAATATCAGAAGGAATACCTAATGAATCTAAACCTCTCACGCGAATCTCAGACTCCCCTGAACCTTCTCCAGTTACGGTAAAGGTATAAGGATCTTCATCATGATCATTACTACGCAGCTCAAAAACAACGGTTTCGAGACCAACATTACTAGGCTCAAAAGTCATCTCAAAGAAATGCGATTCTCTTGGATCGATAGTTCGACGGCCGAGTGAAAGAAGCCCACTGACCGAGAATTCTTTTTCATCATCTCCGATAAAATCTCTAGCATTTAACGTCAGAGCGCTGTTACCATTATTATCAATTCGAAATCTAAAAGTACTAGAAGCTCCTACTCCAGCGGAGAAGGCAGTTCCCACTGTTCTGCGTGGATTATTTTCACCATCGACAATCTCAGTATAAAGATTAGTGCCTCCACTACCAAAAACAGCAATTTCGGGTCCTTCACCTCGACCAGAGAGTGCAAAAGTATAGGCCTCCTCCTGATCATTCGTCATCAAAGTAATAATGGTCGTAGAATCACCTAAAGTAGTTGGAGTATAAACAATATCGAATTCCTCGTTATCGTTCGCTCTAACTGTAGTAGGAAGCCCTACAAAGGAAAAATCTCGATTGGAAGAATTTACTGAAAGTAATTCTAACGGACCCGTTCCGTCATTAACTAACCGAAAACTACGTCTTCCTGTATCTCCAAGATCGACATCTCCAAACTGAGTGACGGTTTGATCGGGATTAAGATCGCCATTGTCAATATCTGTTGGAACAAACCCTATGCCGAAGTTCTCTAAACCACGAACTCTTGCCTTGGGGAAACCAACTCCAGTCCCTCTCAAAGTAAAACTAAACGGATCTTCATTAGGATCATTAGTTCCCATTGAAAAAACAACGTCTTTTGTGCCAATCGTATCGGGATCGAAGCGAATAGTAAAATCATGGAAACTCCCCACATTGATAGAACGAGTACTCAATAAATTTAGAAGACCTGAAACACCAAATTCGTTTTCATCATTTCCGATAAATTCACGGGAAGTAATCCTCAGCGTCTCGTCCCCCAAATTAGAAATTCGGAAAACACGCTCAGCCGTTCCTCCATCGATATCCTGATCACCAAAATCTGTTCCATTATTAACATCTGGACTATTTAATGAGCCATCCGTAATTTCTCTAAAGACTAAATTATTACCCCGACCTCTCACACTGATTTCTGGAGCAAAAGGAGGAAGAGCATTTCCTCTTAAGTTTACAACGAATGGAGAATTGTCGATATCATTACTACGAATAGTTAAAGTAGCGTTCTTAACTCCCTCAGAAGTCGGTTCGAACACAATGTTAAAGTTCTCGTTATTCCCAGCCCTTATGTCTGAGAGACTCAAGCTATTCACCTCAAATTGATCGGCATCTGGCCCTCCGAGTACAGCGTCGATTAAAACTAGCGGATCATCTGAATCCATAGAATTTCTCACAAAGAAATCTCTCCTCAAAGAATCCTCGGCACGAATCGTCCCAAAATTGGTTCCCGCCGTTGTCGACGCAGCGAAACCATTTCCAATTCCAACATCACTCCCCGTATCAGGATCATAATTGACGGAAATAATCCCTCCAGTCCCCTCTCCTCGAACTGCAAACGTATAGATTCTCTCTGCACTCCCAAAGTTTCCGCTGTTACTATCGATTCTGATAATTGAAGTTCTTGACGAAGTCACAGGCCGATAACGAATCAAAAATTCACGGTCTCCATTGGGAGGGACCGTGAAGCTTCCACTGGGAAAATCGGGAAAAGTAAATTGCGATGAAGTACTACTAGGGCTGTTGTTATTAACAGAAACTGTTAGGGTATCATTGTTATCTCGATTCTGGATGCGATAGCGACGATCTAGCTGATGATTGAAGGGAACCGATCCAAAGTCGGTCACATCTTGATCAGGATCATCGTCGTTATCATCGATTTTAATCCAGACCCCTAGGCCAGTACGACCTTGAATACGGATGTCTTGAGCAAAACTGAGCGTCATCGTAGCGATGAGGGCCAGTAGCGTTCTGTGGAAGATATTAATTTTCATATACGTAGTGCCAAATTTGACGCCTCTAGCAAGTTCGGTGTCTCGAACTGAATGAAATGCTAAAATCCGTCTATTATATCGGGAGGGAACTCAGCCTGAAAGAAGGGACCGTCTACGAAGAAACCGGTGTCCAATCTGAGTGAGCTCTCCCATCACTCCTCACAACGGAAAGCAAAAATAGACTGTGAGATTTTTTTAAACTTTTTCAGAAAAATTCACAAAAGTCCTCAAGCTTCGCTCATCCAAAATTCTCAAGACGCTCAAAAAGGAACCAGCGTAACAGCCTATTCGGGCACTGCGAGTAGCTCTTGCAACTTTGCTCTCAATTCAACACGCAATTCTTCTGCTTGTTGATGCTCCTCTTCGTTTAATTCTTCTTCGCGAAGAAGCTTATCAACCTCCCGCAGGGCTCGAGCTTCTTTTCCTATAAGCGAATCGACCTTACAGAGAGAGAAACGATTAGAAGGGTTATTAGGATCACGCTCGATGAGCATTTCAACTAAAGTATTTCGCAACTCCAAATCATCAGTGGCAGCAGCTCCTCTTACGAAAACAACGAGAGGTACAGTCGCGATGGGAAGAGGAAGTGCAAGCCGACGACGTATCAGAGCAAGACTTGCTTGCCGTGATTCCTCGTTATCAGAATGAAAATCGTGCAAGTGATAGTAAGTACCCGCTATTTCTAAATTCAGCGCCTTAAGTTGCAATGAAGGAGACGTTTCAATGAGTTCATCGCAAATCGCAAAATGCCGAACAAAGAACTCTTCTCTCGTAGCCTCATCTATAACCGAAGCTAGACAGCATCCGTTTGCAAGAGTGGCGGCCAAATGACTGCGCTCGCCCTCAGGACTTTTCCGGAATTCGTCTAACTGCTCTTCGAGTTTTTGAAAATTATTGGTATTGAATAAAACGGCCTTAAGCGCCTTGGCATCCAAAAGGGAATGACGAAGAAGGATGTCAATAAACAGAGGGGAAACCCCCTCTGTCTTTCTAAACTGTCCATATGCTAACGCAGTCTTACCGAGAAGCGTTGTTAATTGCCACATACTTGGAGCGGCTTCGGTTTGCCAGACTGCTTCATAGTATGGAACGGTGATTGCTAGACCATCGATAAGTCTTCCTAGGTCTTCGAATTCAGGATCACTTTCTACGATTTTACGCGCCTTTTCCACCTGCCCCGCCCTTGCAAGAGCAAAGGTGTAGAAAGTTAACAATTCTCGATCACGGGGAAAAAAACGAAGAGCAGTTTCTATAGTTTCCAGACTATTTTCCTCCTCGTTTATTTGATGCGTTTGTAAACAACGTAGTAGCAGCGCTTGTCGATCGAAAGGATCCTCGATTAACCCTTCGTTAAGAAGTGCTAGACTTTCAGTCGTATCCTCAGTCAAAGCAGCGCGACCAATGAGTTCCTTCTGGGGAGGCAATTGCCCGCTGGACACCGCTTCTTGAATAAGGCTTTTTGCCTCATCGAGCTGGTTCGACCCAGTCAATAGAAACGCCTTCCAATAGTTGTAAAGAGCCAGCTCTTTTGGACCAAGCCTCTCCTTGGATAATTCCGTAAGGGTTTCGCGGGCAAGCTTAAGGCGACTGCTAGATGCCGCAGCTTCTACGATTGCTAAACGCGATCTTTGCGGAGCATACCCCTTTGCGAGAGCTTCTTTAGAAAGCTCAAGCGCACGAAACCACTCTCCGCGTTGTCCGGCCACCCGTGCCGAAGAAGCGGCCAGACGCCCTTCACGCAATTGCTCGTTTCGCACAATATCAGCTTCACGCTTAAAAGCGTAGGCAACAAATGCTCCCAGTAAGACAATGAAACCAAAGAAACTAAGAAAGAGCTTCCGATGCCTCTTGAAGTGGCAAGCGAAAACATAAGTAGCAGTTAAAGGCCTTGCGATAACGGGAGTCCCAGCGATCGCTCGTTCGAGGTCATCAGCAAGCTCCCCAGCATTGCGGTAACGATTTTCACTCTTTTTCTCTAGGGCTTTATTGAGCACTGCAGGAAGATCGTGTGGGAACTTTGCCTCTTTAGGCAGTTGCGGCTCTTTCTCCTGAATTGCTCGGAAATTCTCTATTTGCTTACCGCCACTTTCGATAAATGGGTGCGTTCCGCCCAGAAGCTCACAAAGAAGAATCCCCAAGACAAAAACATCCGTTGCTGGACCAATGGTGTTCTGCTCGATTTGTTCGGGGGATAAATATTCGGGGTGTCCAATCACCGCTCCCGATCTAGTAGTAGGACGTACAGTGCTTTTGCTCTCCAAGATCTTAGAAATTCCAAAATCAACCAACTTGGGTTCTTGGTTTTCGGTGACAAGAATATTGTCGGGGTGAAGATCGCGATGGATAATCCCCAATTCATGACAAGCGTTCACACTGGCACAGATTTTCTCTGCTAGATCCAGTCGCTCGGACATCGTTAACTCTTCTTTCTTGCTAAGCAAGAAGTGCCGAAGAGTCACACCATCAATCCACTCCAAGAGACAATAAGGTTCTCCCGCGCCAGTAAGGCCGCTATCAATGTAGCGCGCTACATAAGGATGCTGGATAGTGGCTAAGGCCGTAATCTCTTCCTGAAAACGTAAGCTAGCTTGCTCTTGATTAAGACCAGAGAAGCGCATCACCTTCACCGCCAATGATTGATCAGGTCCAATACTACGACGTGCTCGATAAACCACTCCCATCCCCCCTTCTCCTACCCGCTCAATAAGCTCTAGACCATGAATCGAGGGAAGGTCGCTGGCTGGAGACGCGACTAGCTTCTCCTCTG
Organism: uncultured Roseibacillus sp.; assembly: GCA_964444495.1. Classification (GTDB taxonomy): domain Bacteria; phylum Verrucomicrobiota; class Verrucomicrobiia; order Verrucomicrobiales; family Akkermansiaceae; genus Roseibacillus. Next base: position 30,441 of record CAYUHN010000016.1, read on the forward strand.
TAGGGTCGTCAAACTCGTCCAGCTCAAAGAGACTTTCTAGCTGACAAGCTGGGCAGATCGAGGTCGCAGCCTTGGCCGACAACTGCGATCCACAAATTCGGCACTTTCCGCTACTTCCCATGACCCCCTTGCTGATAGAGTCGACGAAGCGCTTGCATCAATTCGCCTAATTCCTCTTCAACTTGCTGGGGGGTCGCCACGGTAGCGGCGAGCTCTTCTTTCAGCATGGATTGAAAACGATCTTTCATCTTGTGTAGGCGATGCCTCACTTGAGCAAACGTAAAACCCAGCTCTTTTGCTAAATCTTCTAAACTTTTTTCAACGGCCCGTCCCTCGAAAATTCGTTCGACCAGTGCTGGCTCGGCCGCAAATTCTGCCCGAAAGCGTTCTTGTGAGCGTTGATACCATTGTTGCGCCCAAACGGCGTCAAGCGCCTCTGAAGGAGTCAAACTCTCATCGCTCAAAGCTTGCGCAATGGCAGGCTCGTCATAAGGACTATGAGGAATCTTCCCACCAGATTTTGCCGAAGTGGTTTTGCGCCACTCATCGACAAGAAAATTTTTAAACCAAGCACTGAGTTTTTTTCGCAAAAGACCTTCCTCTGGTCCCCTCAAATTAATGAGCCGTTTCTGCTGTGGGTGACAAAAAGAAGCGATGAAGTCACTCACCCCATCTTCTGCATCTTCGGGATTCAAACCTCGCGCACGAGCCATGGCGTAAAGTGGTCGGCGATAACGCTCCAAAAATTGTCCCAATGCTTCAGAACTGCCATCCTTAGCCTCAAAGATCAAAGTCCACGGAGAAGCCGGAAAGAGACTTCCTTGGGCGCTTTGTTTCGTTGGTTGGCTGTTCAAATTTTTGTCCAAATTCTGATGGGCTAAGCCACAATTAGACCTACGTAAACCGCATGGTATTCATGAGACATTGTCCATTTTATTCTCCCTCGATGATTTCCGCCAGACGAAAAAATAACTCGTCCCCGGTGGGCTGAAAGCGACGGAAACCTTCAGTGAAAGTCACCGTTTCAAGAACCTCGAAACCGTCTAAATCTTCCGACGCTTCCAGATTCTGAACAGCTCCTATGGGTGCTTCGAGGAAAAAAACAGGACGTTCAGAGACTTCTCCCAATGCTGTTAGTGGAGGAACGATGGTTGGCGTCAGAACACTTCCTTCACTAGGTCTCTCACGAACGTATAAATTATCAAAGGCAAGGTAAGACTCGGTTGGAGGAACAACCATCGGAGGATCCAATCCCTGAAAGAGGTCGACCCACAAAAGAGACAAAATAGTTCGCGGATCCATAACCTCGGGAAAACTAGCGTCCTCAACCAAAGAATCGTCATCAAGTTGAGCGCTCCACCGCTGATTATCAAAATCAATCGTGAAACTCAGATGACTTTCGCTGTCTCCTAAAAAGGAATTGGGAAGAAGAACCTGAGTAGCTCCAACTAAAGAAAAAATCTGTAAACTTCCGGTCGCAAAGGTGAGTCCAAAAAGTTGCTCTCCCGAAAGAGTCTGAAACGCTATCGTATAAGTATAACCCGTATACCCCTCCGGAAGGGAAAAAACTAAATCAATCCCGATTTCAACCGTCCCCTCGCTCAAATTGCCTAAAAACGTTGACGCGGTAGCTTGAGTAGGCATCGAAATCGAAGTCAATTCCTGCTCAAAGCCTCCGATAAAACCGTGTTGACCACCCTCTTCAAAAGCTCCTTCTCCAATCCCAATCGAGTTCATTACGAAATCTTGAGAAAACCAAGTCGGCACCGCCGAGAAATCAACTACTGGAGAAAACCCCTCTTCTTCCTCAAAGGTTTGATAGACGATAGGTTCCGCTTTTAAGAAACAAATCGAAAATAAAACGAGGTTGTAGAGGAGAACTTTCATGCGTGTTAAAGTTAGGATTACACACAAAAGTGGGGCACTTGCAATAGCGCTTGCCCTCGAAATTCATGTCCTCAACTTATCAACAGTAAAAAAACTGTCTCCTGCCAAATTCCCTCATGAACAGACCGTAGTCGAAAAAAGCACGCCCTACTGGATTCGAACCAGTGACCTACGGATTAGAAATCCGGTGCTCTATCCAGCTGAGCTAAGGGCGCTT
>CAYUHN010000017.1:0-31439 GCA_964444495.1 uncultured Roseibacillus sp.
GAACTAGAATCTTAGGAATCCTGCGATTTCATACTTTTTCATGAAGCTCTAAGTAACCAACGAGGCGCTTAATTGAGATCTACTTCTTCGACCTCACCGCCAGCTTTAACGATGGTGAACTGACCGCCAGTTTTCTTGGCAATTTCTTTCATCGCATCGTGAGCACGTGGCTCCATCATCGCGATACAATTCACCACACAGCCCGCGCGTTTAGCCTTCCGAGCCACATCTCGAGCCACCTCCCCAGCTTCTCTACCAGTTGCACCGTCGGTCATGAAGTAAATCACTTCAGGAGTAGGTTCCATCTCAAGAGCCATTTCGAGCGCATACTTCCAGCGGGTTCCCCACACGAGTTTCGTGTCTCTCACAATTTCTTTACTTTCTGCAATCGTCTTTTGACCCGCTTTTTCTGCATCTCTTCGCTGAGCTCCAAGCTTGCCGTGCGTGGAATTAACTGTGATCCAGTTTGCTTTCTGCATTTTCCCTACGGGTTCAAATCCGTTGGCTCCACCTTTTGTTTTCCACTTGTATTCTTTCTCGTCGGGGCCAGTAATGATATTACCTGTTTTAGCTTCTTGATCATTTCCCCTATAAGCGACGTCACTTCCCGCAACCCAAACAGGGCCTGCGAAGAAAATCATCTGATATTTCATTCCAGCTCTCAAGGTATCGAGCGAGCGGTCGAGTTCCTCTTTCATTAAACCGACGCGATTATTCTGTCTCATTGAAGCTGAATAATCGATCACAAAAGCCACTCGGTTAGCCTTCGAAGTCGCTCCAAAAAAGCTGGAACCACCACCATTGCCACCGCCTCCTCCTCCTCCAAAACCGCTTCCGATCCCGGTACCACTTCCGAACTCAAGAGACTTAACAGGAGAAACATTCTTGGGATTTACGACAGAAAGAGACGAGGGAGCACTTGAGACGATAACGCGATTTGCGGCTCGCGAGGGGGAAGAAGGCTTTTTCTTCACGCTCGAAGTTGTCTTTTTCTTCTCGGAGACGGTCTCTTTAAGAGAAGGGATCGAAACAGCCGTGATATCAGGCTCAACGAACTGATTAATCTTAATCAGCTGGAAAACCAAAATCACTCCAACTAAAATCACGACCAATAGCGCTATAACAACACTGAGTACTGTTGACTGCGCTTTCTGCTTCTTAAGAAGCATTTCAACTTCGGGGTTTACAATATTCGTGCTCATAAAATATTCTTATTATTAGGAACGGTCGTATCTAAATTATCTTAGGTCACGCAAAAAAAAATATTTCAAAGTTTGCCTCTCAAGGATGGACGCTTGTCAGAAAGCAATAATCAGTAGAGAACTAAGTGTCTTCGCACGTGAATCAGCCTGAACTTCTCGCCCCTGCCGGTAACTGGGACTGCGCCAAAGCAGCAGTTGCAGCAGGCGCTAACGCCATTTTTTTTGGACTTCCCGCCTTTAATGCTCGATTACGGGCGGACAATTTCACCAATGAGGACTTAGAGCCCCTAATGGCCTTTCTACATGCTAACGGGGTCAAAGGCTATGTAACGATGAATACTCTCATCTTTACGAAGGAGCTACCGCTCGCCATCAAACAGCTGCAACTGGTGCAAGCAGCTGGCGTTGACGCCCTTATCGTGCAAGATCTGGGGCTAGCTTCGCTGATTTCACAATATGCTCCCAACGTTGCCCTCCACGCCTCTACCCAGATGACGATCACGTCCAAGGAAGGGCTCTCTTTCCTGAAAAGCTTTCTTCCGATTACCCAAGCAGTTTTAGCACGAGAACTTAGCCTATCAGAAATCAAAAGAATGGCGGGCAACGCCGAGACTCCGTTGGAAGTCTTTGTGCATGGGGCTCTCTGTGTTGCCTATTCTGGACAATGCTTAACTTCGGAGTCTCTTGGCCAACGCTCCGCAAACCGCGGCGAATGTGCCCAAGCCTGTCGCATGCCCTATGAGCTCGTTGTGGATGGGAAAACAAAAGAAATGGGAGATCAACGCTATCTTCTTTCCCCCCAAGATCTCGCCGCTATTGACCTCGTTTCCTCACTTACCGAAGCCGGAGTTCGCTCCTTCAAAATCGAAGGCCGCTTAAAATCACCGGAGTATGTCTTTGCGGTCACCCGGGTCTATCGTCAAGCGATCGACAAACTAGCACAAGATCATACCAAATCGGCCATTTCCCCTGAAGACCGTTACGCCTTGGAAATGACCTTCTCGCGAGGACTTACCACGGGATGGCTAGCTGGCACAAACCATCCCTACCTCACCCACGGTCGCTTCGGAAAAAAAAGAGGCCCTTTAATAGGCACTATCACCACAGTAGATTCACCTACGATAAGCTTCGAAACAAGCCCTAATGCTCCGGCACTAAAAGCTGGCGATGGCATCGTCTTTGATGCCGGCGAAGATCGTAATCATGAACAAGGAGCACGCATCTGGAAAGCTGATAAAAATACTCTAACCTTCAACCGGCAAAAATCGGGCCTCGATTGGTCACGAATTCGACCAGGCCAAACCCTCTACAAAACCTCCGACCCCGAACTCGAGCGATCTCTCCGTAAAGGATGGCAAACCTTTCGTGGACGCACCGCCACAATCCCGATCTCGATTACAGTTTCGGGAAAAATCGGAGAACCCTTACAAGCCAAAACCAAAGGACTTATTGTATCTAGCAATCAGCCACTAGAAAAAGCTCAAAAGCAGGAACTCTCTACCGAGCTTCTTGCCCAGCAATTGGGGAGACTCGGCGGAACCTCCTACAGTCTCGGCCCGCTAAAAAACGAACTCCCTTCCGGTTGCTACCTTCCTATCTCAGCACTCAACCAGCTCCGTCGTGAACTTGTTGCGCTTCTGGACAAACAACAGAACCCTGCCCCTCCTCAAGCTCCCTTACCCAGCGAGCCCTTCATTCTCCCCACCGGGTCATCTCAATCATCGCCTGAAACAAACCCAAACCTACATGTTCTCTGCCGGTCTCTCGAACAATTGAAAGCCGCCTTGGAATTCGGTATTTCAGAAATTTATTGCGATTTCGAAGACCCTCGTCGTTATCGCGATGCACTAGAAGCTGGGAAAGACTTCCCCGAATCCCGCATTATCCTTGCTACCCCTCGCATTATCAAAGGCCAAGAAGTGGGATACCTTAAACAGATTGCAAAGCTCGCCCCTCAAGGAGTTCTCATCCGCAATCTCGCAGGTCTCGAATTTTTCAAAGACAGTCGAAATTTGATAAAAGTAGGCGATTTCTCACTCAATGCCGCCAACCCTCTCACGGTGGCACTACTTCTTGAGAACGGCGATCTCACTCGCACTACCATTTCTTACGACCTCAATAGTAACCAAGTCCTCGATCTCCTCCACGCAACTAACCCTGAGGAACTTGAACTCACTCTGCATCAACACATGCCGCTCTTTCATATGGAGCACTGTGTCTTCTGCACCTTCATGAGCGAGGGAACTTCCTACAAAGATTGTGGACGCCCATGCGAAAGCCATCATGTCGAATTGCAAGATCGGGTTGGACAACGCCATCACCTTCTCGCCGATGTCGGCTGCCGTAATACACTTTTCAATGGTCGAGCACAGACCGGAGCACGTTTTTTCCCAGACCTCATGAAAGCTGGCCTGCGCCAATATCGACTCGAGCTGTTACGAGAAGATGAGCTCTCGACTCGAGCTCTCCTTCAAGAATACGACGAACTTCTTAGTGGCGCACAAACTCCCGCACATCTCTTGGACCACCTTCCCGCGCTCTCCCGACTAGGAGTCACCGAAGGGACACTGAGCGAAGCCTAATTCTCAAATCTCTTTCCTTTTCCTTCCTGTGCGTCACTTCATCTTTGCCTTTCTCCTTCTAAGCGGACTAGCAGCTGGATATTTCACCTCGTCGCTCGAACAGAAAATGGTCGAATCTTACCTCATCGGCTTTCCCCAAGCGGATCCTAAGCTTCATTGCTGGCGCCCCTTTGCCATGTGGGGACTTTGCCTCGTTCCAGCCTTGGGTGCTTTGTGTTACAACATGATGGGAATCCTTGACCGCTTCCTTTTCCGACAAGTCCTCATCACCACCTCAATTGCCACCGCCTTTCTCGTTCTCGTTTTTGTCTTATTCGATCTACAGGAAGTCTTATCTGAATTCACCACTACTGATTCTCCTCTCACTTTTATCCCCACCTATTACGCTGTTCTAATTTCACAAGTATTAGTTCTACTACTACCTTTCACCACGCTTTTCGGTTTCCTCGCAGCATTGGGAAAACTCTCAGCGGATCGAGAAATTATCGGTCTCACCCAAACAGGCAGAGGACTCATGAGAGTGTTAGGCCCAGCCATCACACTTGGTTTCCTGATCTCCCTCGTTTCATTTTTTCTCAACATCCACCTTGCTCCTTGGTCAGAAGGCTACCGCAAAGCCCTTCTAAGATCTGCTGAAAGCGGCGTAACCGCACAGGCTTCCAACGTCATGCACCATGATGCGAAAAGTGGACGCCTCTGGTACATTCGCAACATCCCCTATGATCTCCGAGGAAAAGAACCTCTCACCGGAATCTCTATCAGCCTTCCAGACGAAAAAGGCGACCTGATGGCTCGTTTACACTCACCAAAAGCAGTCTGGGATCGGGAAACCAATTACTGGCATTTTCACCAACCCACTTTACTCGCTACCCAAGCGCAACCTACTCCTCGCTACCTTGAAAACCTAAAGGACCCTTTGGTCATAACCGATTGGACCGAAACCCCTCCTCAGCTTGTCCAAGACGGCCTCGATCCACGCTACCTAGGGATTCCTAGCCTACTCGATTGGCTACGCGGTGGAGATAAAGACCTCTTCGACGCCCGCATTTTTTCCTCCCAATTTCACAGTCGACTAGCCAAGCCATGGCTTTGCCTCATCTCTGCACTATTGGCGGCTCCTCTCGGCATCACCTTCTCTAGACGCACCCGCAAAGGCACTTTTGTCCTCGCCCTCGTTCTCTGTCTCCTCATGATTTTCTTCGACAAAGTCTTCCTCGCATTCGCAGAAGCTGGACAACTACCAGCGATGCTAGGGGCTTGGTCTTCGAATCTTATTTTTCTCGTTCTCGCCTTCATTCTCATTGACCGGCGGCTACGCGGCAGACCCATTTTTCAAAGTCTTTGCCGCCTCTTCCCCTCTTGACCTAAAGCCGTTTTCCCTCTCTCCTCTGAATCTCGTATTCCGCACTCACAATGCTTGAAAAATACTCCATCAAGAGTCGCTCTCATTGCTGTTCTCAGACCGGGACAGCCTTCTCCGAGGACCAACCTTTTGTTGCCGCCATCTTTCCTGACCCCGAATCCTCAGGCTACCTTCGACGCGACTACTGCCTCGATGCGTGGAAAGAACTCAAAAAGGAACTCTCCGCAGAAGAAATCAATCCCGAACGCAAACCTTTCTCTTTCTGGAAATCCGTCTATCGCCCCCCAGTCAAAGAAGAAGAAATCGCAGTCACCAAAGACGATCCCGAACAGCTCTTCATTCGTCTAGTGGAGGAGGACCAAGAGCATACCGAGAATGCTCGTTTCATTCTCGCCGCGATGCTTGAAAGAAAAAAACTGATTCGGGAAACCGATACCCAACAACTTCCTTCTGGACTACTACGCGTCTACGAACATCGTAAAACAGGCGATGTCTTCATTGTAAAAGATCCTCAAATTGCGCTCTCCGATGTTGAGTCGGTACAGGAAGAAGTTCATCAATTGCTCACCGCCGATCACCCTCCAATCGTTCAAACTCACGAGCAAGTCGAACCTCCGCCCCAAGAACAAACAGAGGCTGCTATCTTGATGCTAAGGCGTTCTCGTAAATCCAAACATCCTCGCCCATCTGCAAAAAAAACGAGAACCCTTCACCCCTCCGCACTTGCTCTCCGCAAACTAAAAACCTTAAGGAAACGATAGCGCAAAAAGCTCACAAACCCCTGACACTTTTCCGCTTGTCGAAACTGGTGGCGCTCTGACTTAGCCGAGGGGGCGAATTCACTTACGACTCCAGTTCTCTCGAAGCGATACGCATCGTTCCCAAACAAGGCAAAGAAGCGCCAAAATTCTTATCGACTCGTTGTTGACAGCCTCCTCTTTTAGACAGAGGGATGGGCATGGAAGAACGTGTCGAAACAATGGCAGAAGCCGATGTTGTTCTCATCGGTGGCGGAGTAATGAGCGCTACTCTCGGCGTCCTACTTCATCAGCTAGACCCTAGCCTCAATATTCAAATTGTGGAAGCCCTCGCCGAGGTTGCTCGAGAAAGCTCCAAATGCCGGAACAGGTCATGCGGCCCTCTGCGAATTGAACTACACTAAGGTTAGCTCAGATGGTTCAATTGACATCTCTAAAGCGATTGAGATCAACGAGGCCTTCGAACAATCAAAACAATTTTGGGCCTACCTTGTCCGCAAGGGAATCCTCCCCCAACCCGAGCAATTTATTCAGCTCGTTCCTCACATCAGTTTCGTATGGGGAGAGGAAAATCAGCAATTCCTTCGCAAACGCTACGAAACCATGAAGGCACACCATTTCTTCCAAGAAATGGAATACTCTGAAGATCTGGCCGAAATCGAAAAATGGGCCCCTCTCCTCATGGATGGTCGAGCCAAAGGACAACCCGTGGCAGCAACACGCGTAGCCACCGGGACCGACGTTAACTTCGGATCTCTTACCGAAACCCTCGTCGACTATCTTAATGCTCAGCCTAATATCCGCCTCGCTACCCAACACCAAGTGCGTGACATTGATCGGCTTGATGACGGCCGCTGGCGTATTGAAGTCAAAAACCTCAAAAAAGGAATCAAGCGCAACATCGATACTCCTTTTGTTTTCGTCGGAGCTGGAGGAGCTTCTCTTCCTCTTCTTCAGAAATCTGGCATTGAGGAAGGCAAAGGTTTTGGCGGCTTCCCTGTAAGCGGTCAGTTCCTCGTCTGCAGTGACCCAGAGGTCGTCGAAAAGCATCAAGCAAAAGTCTACGGCAAGGCGGCCGTTGGCGCTCCTCCCATGTCCGTCCCTCACCTTGATACCCGTGTTATTAATGGGAAACGCTCGCTACTATTCGGGCCCTTCGCTGGATTTTCTCCCAAGTTTCTCAAGACTGGCTCCATCCTCGATCTACCGAGTTCGGTTCGACTTTCTAACCTAACTCCAATGCTAGCCGTTGGCGCCACCAATCTTGACTTAACCAAATACTTAATCGAGCAGTGCTTACAAAAACCCGAGGATCGCTTATGCGCTCTTAAGGACTTCTTTCCCGAAGCCCAGCTTGAAAACTGGGAACTTATTACTGCCGGACAACGAGTACAAATCATCAAGTCCGACAAAGACAATGGTGGCCTCCTCCAATTTGGAACAGAGACCATCGTCTCTTCAGATGGCTCTCTCGCTGCTCTGCTAGGAGCCTCTCCCGGAGCTTCTACTGCCGTGAACATTATGCTGGAGCTCTTGGAACGTTCTTTTGCCTCACGTATGAAGGACTGGGCCCCACGTCTCACCGAAATGATCCCCAGCTTCGGAAAAAGCCTAGCCGACGACCAAGAAAGCTACCAAGAGATCCGAACCCAATCCGATCAAGAGCTGAAAATTGAGGCTTAAGGGCGGTTAGAATTCTCTCCTCGTCGAAACCGTCATCCGCGATCGGCAAAACGAATACTACGCAGCCCTCGGCAAGTCCGGCAAAAGCAGAGAGTCCGCCCCCTTCTCAAAGCTCTCGTCTACCGATACTGTTTAAACTTCGAACTCTCTTCGATAAAGCTCTCGCAACTCTTTTAAGAAACTCGGATCGAACTCTTAAATCGTTTTTTTACATCACGCCTAGTCACAACGAAAAAGAATACTCAGGACTTCTCAGCCCGAACTGAAGCTCGGCGAAGTCGATCTAACATTGCCACCCCAACACCGGTCTCCGACATTTTTTCAACTAAGATCACATCCGGCTCGAGAGCATCCAATAGACGTAAACAATAGTAGAGACGAACTCCCGCTTCTGCGAGCTTCCCACTTCCTGGACTTAAGGCTTCTTTCCCGATCCATTCATGAGCTTCCTCAAGATGGCTGTCACCTCGATAGCTGAGAAGAGCGTATTTCTTCCCCTCCTCCGCTTCAAATTCACTTCCTTTTTCAAAAAGAACAATTTCTGCGTCAGGCGCGTAATGACTTTCGAGCTGTCCGGGCACTTCTATCTGCTCGGCAGACTTAGGAGCCTTTAATTTCTTCACCACTCCGAATGGTCTCAAATCATCACGAGTGATTGGTCCTGGTCTTAAAATCGTGATGAGGGGCTTCTCTTTGGCGATTTCCAATTTCACGATGGTACTTTCCAAGCCATCACGACAGGCGCCCCCATCGACAACCAAAGGAATTTTACCATCTAGCTCAGCCACAACAGCTGCCGCACTTGTCGGACTAAGACGCCCAAAACGATTCGCGCTGGGAGCAGCAATAGGCCCCACTTTCTTCGCCACTGCGCGCATGACCTCGTGCGCGCTCACACGCACGGCAACGGTATCCAATCCCGAAGTCACTCGATCCGAAAGACCTGGCTTCTTAGGAAGCACCACCGTAAGTGGACCTGGCCAAAATTCCTTGGTGAGAGTGATAACTAACTCCGAAAGCTCTTCGGGAACAATCGCCACTTTCTTCAGATCACTCCAATTTCCCAAGTGCACAATCAGGGGATCATAAGATGGCCTCTCCTTTACCTCATACACTTTAGCAAGAGCCTCCTCATTGGTCACATCCGCAGCAAGACCATAGACGGTCTCGGTCGGAAGAGCGACAACTTCGCCTTGTTGCAGTAACTCAGCGACTTCATCGACCGTTTCACGCCAATCTTCGAAGTCAGCGACTTCAACCTTAGTTTTCATATAGAATGCTCTCTGACTCTATCCAGTAGATAAAAAAACTCCCTAATTCGAGGCAATCGAATCAGGGAGGATAAAAAAATCGAACACTTCCTTACTCGCGAAGCTGACTTAAAACATCACGAGCAAGAGTCGAGACATCACTATCGCGGTCAGAGATGTATGGACGGACCAAAGACTGCGCCCAATCCTCATCACAAATCGTAGCTAGCTTTTGCAGGAAGATATTCTTCTCACCCGAAGTCCTCACTAAGCTCTGAGCTTCAGACCACATCAGCCTTTTATTCGCGGCGCTAAACTCTACGTCTTCGTTAGTAAGAAAATCAAAAACAGCATCAATTCCTTGCTCACGAAGAAAAGAGTCGTTTTCTGCATTCACAGCTTTAGCAAGTTCTGCAAAAACGGAATCATCCTTCCAACTACCAGCCGCAAAGAATGCCGGGCCTTTGATAAGCTGCTCATCAGACTTAAGAGCTTCCTTAATCTTTGGCCAAACCGCTTTGGAACTAGTTGCTCCTAAAAGCCTCATAAAGACGGCCTTAGAAGCGAGATCACCCGCATTATCATAATGAGGAAGCAGCTCTTTTGCGCGCACTTCATTCACTTCATTTTGAGAGAGATAACCCACAGCGGCATCCTCAGCAGCTTTGATGAGCACATTGTCTTTCTTCGATGCGATGATCTCATAAAGCTTCGGAAGCTGTTGAGCATCCATCAACTTAGCAGCCGACCTAATCGCTGCCGCTCCATCTGCAGGATTTCCAACAGACGTAGCGTAACTCAGCAGGGGAGCAGCCATTTCCGTGGCCTCACGGCGCGCCAGCACATCGAAAAGCTGTTCTCTCTGCTTGCTGGTCATTTGGCTCTCGAGCGCAACTTTTTTAATCTCGCGATTGATATCCGTTTTGTCAGTCGCCCTCGCTTTAACAAGAAGCTCCTGTAAGCCGCCTTTATCCGCGTCAAAACTCAAATCTGTGGCCTTCTCCAATGCTTCATTGAGAAGCGGTCCGTCGACTTTAACAGTCGCCACATCACTCTTCACAGCTTCCTCCATCAAACCATTGATGCTCGCAGTTTTACTGTTATTACTTAGCACCTGAGCGAGGATAATTCCCGTTACAACCAAACCTGCCACTAGAGCCCCAATGATTACATACTTGAGAGTATTGTTCTTAGGAGGGCCGGTTGGAATCTGGTTGGCGGGAACATTTGCTCCAGGAACACCTGTAACGGGGCCTGTCTGCGCAGGGACCGTAGGAACCTGACCTGTTTGAGGCGAACCTGTTTGAACTGGACCTGTCTGCGTGCCAGTAAGAAGCTGAGGCCCAGTCGCCGAGCTGACTGGAACGGGCCCCGTCGCATTGGCAACATTCAAAGGCACCGGTCCAGTGATCCGCTGCGAAGAATCGGGAAGAGTTCCTGTAGCAAAACTCGAAGCAGGAACTGCCTCAGTATTGACAGGAGCCTGGCCGTTAGGCTGCTCAAATGACAAGAAGCGTTCAAGAGCCTCGCGTGCGCTCGAAGGACGGTCATCTGGGGCGCGCGCCAAATGCCACTCCACCCATTGGCAAACCCAATCAGGAAGATCCGGACGATGCTCGCGAAGTGGGGTGTAATTATTCTGTAAGTGAGCAGCCATTACCAGCGGAGCATTCTCACCATCAAAGGGATAAACGCCCGCCAAGCTGAAATAAAACACACATCCAAGCGAATACATGTCGGTTCGCTTATCAAGAGGGACACGTTCAAATTGCTCAGGCGCCATGAAGTGGATGGAACCAAAAACCGCATCCCCGTGGTCAATCGTTTGAAGTGAGGGCTTGGAAGAAAATTTTGCGAGGCCAAAGTCTACCAACTTCACCTGGAACTTCCCTGAAGGAAGCCAAGTTACCATCACATTCGAAGGTTTGATGTCTCGGTGAACAAGATCGAGATCTTGAGCAGCAATAAGCGCTTCCAGACTCTGCACCGCAGTCTCGCGAAAATCAGACCACGTCATTGTGCCACGCTCCACCATCTCATCGAGAGTCCGGCCTGAAAGAAGCTCCATCACAACATAAGGGCCATCCTCATCAACCCCTGCATCATAAACAGTTACAATATGTGGATGCTGAACTGAACAAAGAGCAGTCGCTTCTTTCAAAAGCGCCTTGGTCGCCTCGTCTTCCTCGTCATTTGCATCAAAACCTTCTTCGGTAAGAACGCGCTTGATCGCAACCTCTCGACTCAAGTTTTTGTCGTAAGCACGGTAAACTGCGCCCACACCACCTTGGCCGATCTTTCCTCGAATTTCGTAGCGTTCAGAACTCATCTAATAGTTGTTTCAGGGGGATTATCATAAAATTAAGTCACAAGTTCAATTCAAACTTTCCTCACAATAAAGAAATATTAAATAGAAGCACGGCCCAACGCTCCTTTTTTAGTCCGTGAACACAGTTTATGCCAGAGAAATTTCGTTCCTTTTGACATCAATGGCATCGCCCTCTGGGCGAAATCAGCGTTCTAAAATCGCGGCATGACTGTTGACAATTCAACAATTTTTTTCTGGATTCTCTCTCCTCCCTCACAAACTGGCTTGGCGAATCTTGTAGTTGGTGAGCTTACTCTCAATTCTTCAATAACTCCCATCCTCTAACTTCATGGATTCCCTTCTCGTGCGCGGCGGCACCCCCCTCAAAGGCACAATCAATATTTCCGGCTCAAAAAATGCCTCTCTCCCGATCCTCGCAGCGGCACTCCTAACCGATGAAACGGTCACCATTAAACGAGTCCCTGACGTCTCCGATACGAATTACATGATTCAAATCCTCTCCGCCTTGGGAGCAGAGGTTGAACGTTGGTCGGGAACGGTCCGAATAAAGTGCGCTAACATTTCTCCTGATGCTCCCTACGAACTCGTTCGCCGCATGCGAGCATCTATCTGCGTAATGGGCCCTCTCCTAGCTCGCCTCAATCGAGCAACGGTCTCCCTTCCTGGTGGATGCGTGATTGGTGACCGCCCCGTAGATCTCCACCTCAAAGGCCTCTCTGCTCTTGGAGCAGATTGCCATGTTGAGGGAGGAAATATGGATTTGAAGGGGCCATCCGGAGGCCTGATTGGAAAAGAAGTCGATCTTCGAGGCAAATATGGCCCGACAGTCTTGGGAACTGACAACGTCATGATGGCGGCCTGCTTAGCGAAAGGAACAACCATTATTGAATCTGCTGCCTGCGAACCAGAAGTCATTGACTTGGCGAATTTTCTGATTTCCATGGGCGCCCGAATCGAAGGGGCAGGAACTCGACGCATCACTATCGAAGGGGTTGAAAAATTAAGAGGGACAGAGCACACCGTCATCCCAGACCGAGTGGAAGCAGCGACTTTTATGGCCGCTGGAGCCTCATTCTCAGAAGGAATCACTCTCAACCGCGTCTGCGAACAAGATTTAGAAGCCGCGAGTAAGGTTCTCCTCGATTGTGGACATCAAATCGAATTTAGCAATCAAGGGGAAACGGTCTTCGTTAAGCCAGGAGAAAAACCGACTGGAGCTCAGATCACGACCGCTCCCTACCCGGGCTTCCCCACCGACATGCAGGCTCAGTTTACCGCGCTGTTCGCGACCACCCCGGGACTCTCTATCATCGAAGATGTGGTCTTTCCTCAACGCTTTATGCACTGCGCAGAATTGTCTCGAATGGGAGCCGATATCAAAGTCGATAACGGCACTGCAGTGGTCCAAGGCGTCAAACAACTCTCTGCTGCCCCTGTTATGGCCTCCGACTTGCGAGCCTCGGCCGCTCTGGTGCTAGCTGGACTGCAAGCAAGGGGCGAGACGCGTATCAGTCGCCTCTATCACATTGATCGAGGCTACGAACACATCGATGAAAAACTCCTTCTTCTGGGAGCTCAAGTCGAGCGTGTCCGCGACAATGCTTAAAAAGCATCTCGTTGTTGCACTCTGGACATCTCTACCCAATAAATGTTCTTCTCCTTCACAATGAGGGGGAAATATTCGCTAGTAATCATGAGCTACGGCGCCAGCAGCCTACTTGCTGGCGGCGAGCTTATAGAAGTTCGATTTGATTTGGTCACAGCCTCAGAGAGCGCAAATCGCCTCGACGCAGAAGTCTCTCCCCCACTATTGCCAAGCAGCTCCGACCAATCAGATGCTAGCGGATTCATCCTAGCCTCTCTCGAAATCAATCGAGAAACAGGAGAAATCTCAGAAGCCAGCTTCAATGGAGGAGCGATTGACCTTACCGCAGTGACTTTCGAAGCCGCACTAACAGTATTTGGGAACACCCTAGCCAGCTATTCCATCGCTTCTACTGAACTAGGCGGTAGAGTCTTCACCTCCAATCCCCCTTCGGAGCTCTCGAACGGTTTTTCACCTGCCCGCGACCATGTTTTTATTGTCGAATCTGGCTCCTTCTCAGGTGAAATCGTTCCGGATACTGGACCGATTGCATTCGATTTCGCTCAGCAACCCGTTTTCAGAGAAGGCCCAGAAGATGGCTCAGTTTCCATATCAGCTACTCCTAACTCTGAACTCTCAAACGACGAAACAAGTGTTTTTGATCTCTCTCTTGCGCTCCCCTTAGATCTTTCTGACACAGCGAATGATGGCTCAGTTGCTGTCGACTTTACTATTCAGGGAACCATTCAAGCTACTGCCCAAACCACCTTAAGTCTCTCCGAAACTTCTCCTTACACTACTTGGCTGGAAACTCAGAGCCTCCCTTCACTCCCATTTTCTGATTTCGACTTTAACCCCAGTCTCCCCAACGGACTTATTTGGGCACTCGGCTACGAGCCTTCACCTCAAATCGAACTATTCGACACAAGCCCCCTTCTCGCTTTGCAGCCAGCAACTACCGGAACTCAGCATGAAATTTCGATCCTCCATACAACGAACCTCGCAGATCCTGATAGTTGGGAGCTTGCCCCTGTATCTCTTCTCTCCGGAGTAAGTGAAAACCCAGTTTCTGCAGGAACCAACTCCACCATCGAACTTCAACAAAATGGAACGCGAATCTTCTACCGCTTTCAAGTGAACGAACCGTAACCATTCAGACAAACATCGCTCAGTATCCAACACAGACTCGGAGGCAACGCCACGTTTCAAAGCTTCTCGACTGGCTCTACCCTCCCTTCTGCGCCCTTTGCGAAGGCCGGCTTAGCGAAGGACGTCATCTATGCGCAAAATGCGCCTCGGATTTGCCGCGCCTTTCCCCGAATCATTGCCAACGCTGCGCTCGAATCTTCGATGCCTCTGTCGGGACAACTGCTTGGTGCGGCAATTGCAAAAATCCGCCTCCAGCATTCGATTTTGCGACTGCTGCCTTCGAAGCCAATGCCAGCACCCTCAACCTAATCCACCAGTTCAAGCTACTGAAACACCCCGAATTAGCTCGCGATCTCGCTGCAATCGCAGCCCCTTCTTTTCAGAATGAAAAACGGCTACAAGCTCTCGTCAATCCCCTCCTAATTCCTACCCCATTGCACCGAAGCCGCCTTGCCGAGCGCCGCTTCAACCAATCCGATCTACTCGCCAACTTTCTCTCCAAAACCCTCGAAATCCCTCTATGCAAGGCACTTAAACGGACACGACGCACCCCCCGCCAAGCTACAATGCGGCGCAAAGAGCGGCTCGAAAATGTCAAAAACGCTTTCCAACTTCGCGTAAGCCCAGAAACTCTCGCTTCCCGCGATCTCATTCTCATTGACGACGTTCTCACCACTGGCTCGACCGCTCATGCCTGCGCAAAGGCTCTTCGCGTCGCAAAACCTCGAAAAATCGTTGTCTTTACGATTGTAAGAGCTTAGCGAATACCAAAAAGAGAGAAACCGAACTACGGCAGAATCAACAGTTGTCGCCATTGCTTTGTAGCTTTAGTCTCCTCCTACACGATTTTCCATCATGGGCATTTTCAAGAAACCACCGCTTCGAGGCGGGAAGAAAACTCAAGACCTTCCCGATGACCTCTGGACCAAGTGCAATCAATGCGGCGAGCTCATCCATAGCCTTGACCTCAAGCAACATCATCACGTCTGTCCTCACTGCCAGAACCACTTCCTCCTCCCTGCTCGCGAACGAATCGAAATGCTAGCTGACTCAGGCTCCTTTGAGGAAACGAATGCGGCTCTCTTTTCTGCCAATCCTCTCAGCTTCGATCGATATGGAGATAAGGTGGAAGCCCTGCGCAAGAAAACAGATCTCAATGATGCGGTCGTGACAGGCCGAGCTACGATCGATGGCTTCCCAGTCTCGCTCGCCGTGATGGACTTCCAGTTCTTTGCTGGCTCCATGGGCTCAGTTGTTGGTGAAAAAATCACTCGAGCCATCGAATTAGCCACCGAGGAAAAACGCGCGATCATTATCATCTCGGCCTCTTCCGGAGCCCGCATGCAAGAAGGTATGCTCTCGCTCATGCAAATGGCCAAAACTTGTGGAGCACTCTCCCTTCACCAAGAAGCCAAGCTCCCTTACCTTTCCGTCCTCACGCATCCTACTACTGGAGGCGTAACAGCTTCTTTTGCTACTATCGGAGACATCAATTTTGCCGAACCTGGATGCATGATTGGATTTGCTGGGCCACGGGTCATTAAAGAAACCACCCATCAAGACCTGCCAAAAGGATTTCAAACAGCTGAGTTCATGCTGGAGCACGGTCTCGTCGACGCCATTGTCCCCCGCATCGAGATGCGCCCAAAAATTGCCGAGGTCCTCTCCTACCTCATGCCTCGATAAATTCGCTCACTCACTTACCCAATGCGCGCGCCCTTTGCAGTCAAACGCCGCACAAACTGTCGCGCCCTCTTCCTATTTCTTGGAATCACCTTAGCCCTCATCTCCTGGGGTTCTGGGCAAGAAGAGCCGAACAAAACTGACGAAACCAAGAAAGTCCTGGCCGAGGCTGAACAACTACTACGACAAGGTTTTCCAGAACAAGCTGCTGAGAAAATCAATCACCACTACCAAAGCTTTGGCGGAATCTGGCCAACCGAACCCTTTCTCTGCGCGCTACTCCTAGCCGAGGCCAATTTGAGAAGTGGTAAATTTACTCCCTCTCTCCTTGCTGAACTTGACCAAAATATTCCTCCAGACGATCCCAATCGTAATCGTCACTCGCTTCTCTATGGCTTAGCTTTGGCTAAAACAGGGAAATATAAACAAGCGATTGCAACTTTTGAAAAAGTCTCTCCAGACGATCTCCCCCTCTACAAACAGAGCCTTCTCAATATCGCCCAAGTCTCTTTCCTCACTAACCAACCAGATACTGGATTAGTCGCACTCAAAAAACTGAAAGACCAAACCGGCGAATCTAGCTCCACCCAAAGAATTCTTCTGGAAATCCGCCTCCTGATGCTAACCAAGCAGCCTCAGGAGGCCTTAGCCCTCTTCAACGAAACTGGCAACAACCTCCCTCCCGCGCTCGCACTAACACGTGGTGAACTCTCTCTGAAGCTCAATCAGGCCGAAGAAGCACTCTCAGCATTTCGAAACGTCCGCCAACCATCAGCTTCCCCTGCGCAATTAACAGCAGCCCTCCTCGGCGAAATCGATTCACTCATTCAAATAGGAAACACTAAAGAAGCTTTCCTCCTCGCAACTACTCCAAGCGATGAGAACTCTTCGCCTCTCTCCGAAGCAGATCTCTTCCCTCGTTTTGAAAGTATTTTCAGTAAGCTCACCGAAGAAGACAAACGTTCGATCTTACAACTCGCCGAAGAATCCGAAAATAAGTCTATTCCTGTAATCCAGCAATACTACTTCGCTCTGAGTTCTGAACCCAATCAAATCGCGAACCGCCTAACCGACCTCCTCGACAGTCCACTCTCCTCTTCATTACGTGCTCGCGCTCTCCTACAACTCGCCCGACTGGCCTTAAAAGATGGAGATTCCGCTACTGCTCAAAAACATCTCGAAAAAATCAAAACTCTCAATGCTAGTCCTATCTCCACGCAAGCCGATGAGCTACTCACTCACCTCCACTCTGAAACCGGAGATTACCAGAAAGCAATCCAACTCATCGGCAGCACCCTTTCGACTCTCTCAAAAGAAAACCAAAGCAAAGCCAAATTCAACTTAGCTCTTCTGCAAATCGCGCAAGACCCTTCGCAACCCCTAGCAGGGCTAGACCTCATAGGCCTGAGTAACGAAAACCAACAAAATCTCTCAACTCACAAGGCTCTCGCCCTTGCAAAACAGGGCCACCCCGATGCGATCAGAAGTTTACGAATGCTCCTGAGGAAACAACCTACAAAAGATGGCGCCGTCGAAATGCGAGTCGCTCTTATCGAAAGCCTCCTCGCCCAATCAAATCCACCATTCGAAGAAGTACTATCCGAAATCGAACAACTTCCCGAAAATCTCCCCCTAGCAAGCAATCGCCAACGCTTCCAACTTACTCATCGTTACGGTTTACTTACCAATCAATGGGAACCCGCTATCAAGGCAGGCCGAAAAATCCTTCAAGACCTCCCCTCTCTGCAACAGAACCCACAGTTCTTGCTACGCTTTGCGGAATGCCATTTTCGAGCAGAAAACTTTTCCAGAGCTCAAGACCTTTTCAACAAAGCAGCGGATCTCGCTCAGGGAACTCCCCTTTCCGATATCGCTCGATTAATGCAAGCCCGCTCCAACCTTGCTATTCCTACCGAAAGCGCGACTCAACAAGCACTCACTCTTCTTGGTGAACTCGTTGAAGAAAACGGCGAACTCGCTCATGATGCCCGGCTCACTAAAGCTCGCACTTTGCTAAGAAGCCTTAGCCGCCCCAGGGAGTGCCTGAGCACCTTGAACAAGCAAATCGGAGAAGACTACCAATCCTCATTGCTAGCAGCCGAAGCTTACCTTCAACTCGCTTTCGACGATCCCAAAATCGCCGAGAAAGCCTACGATATCTATCGTCTTTTCCTCTCTGATCCTAAAACTAATTATCCTCACTCAAATCAAATCCACTTTCTTCTTGGCTCCGCTTATCGAGACCATAAACAAGGCGACAAAGCACTTAGCACCTTTCTGAAAGTCATCGATTTCGAAAACCGCCCCCCGGACAACAAAACTCTCGAATGGGACTATTACTATCGATGCGGTTTTGCTGCACTCGACCTGCTACTCTCCGAAGAACGTCCGCGTGCCGCTTACGTCATCGCAACCAAACTAGCACAAACATCAGGACCTCGAGCAAAGCAAGCAAACGAAAGAGCTGAACAATTGCGCTCAGCAGCTACTCAAAGTTCACGCTAGCTCACACCATTAGCTCAAAAACGGGGCGAAAAGCTCTTCGAATTCAGAATCCTCCACCACCTGCTTAAGGAGATTTTTAGCAACTGGAATATGTGGTGCATACCAATCGTTCTTCACGTTTAGGACCAAGTTTCCGTATGCTCCAAGAGCCTGCATCAAACGCTGAATCGCACAATCGCGCAACAACTGTGGAATCGGTCGTTCCTCAGTGATATCCTCCCAAATATCTAACATCCTCTCCTGCTCCTCAGTCGAATGATTCATGTAAGGATCATAGATAAAAGATGCCAAATCATATTCCTGATGCCCCAACCTCATTCCCTGAAAGTCGATCAAGAAAGCCTTCTCATCACTCAAAATCACATTCTGAGACTGTAAATCTCGGTGCACCAAGTGGCGATGACTCTTCCCCAAACGCTGACTCAATTTCTCCAAAGCCTCACTCTCACGCAAAGCTGTCGCATCCATTCCGCAAACTCCTTCCACAAAATGCTCATGAAAATAATTCTGCTCCCAAGTGTAAGTCTCCACGGTAAAAGGAGGCATCATTTCCAATTCCTTTGGCACTTTTGTGTAAGTAAGCCGATCCAACTGCTCGAAAACCGAACGATAATAAGGCTCACGTTCTTGAAAGGGAGCATCCTTCAAACTCAATAAATCCACGCCACCTAGGTCCTCAACAATCGCTAAGCCCTTCGGCTGATTATCATAAAGCACTACGGGAACATTAAGACGCGCCTGCTTGAGGAACGCTGCGATTGGAAGAAAAAATCCATTATCTGGACGCTCATCAGTATAATGGAGACCAATAAAGGTTGGATGCCCTTCTGGCTTTAAACGAGCCAAAGTTCGTCCCGAAGCTCCACTTGTGATCGGTTCAAGAATCACTTTGTGAGTGGGATACAGATTAAGATGCTGACGGATGGCGGTGAGAAGAAGATCGGCTGCCATAGAAATAGAAAAATTTAGGATGAAATAGAAAGCGCGAGAAAATGCCCGCGAAACGCTAAGCACTTGAAAAAGACTCGCTCTCTTTTGTCAATCATGGCCCACAAAAAAAGCCCCCCATCTGACGATAGAGGGCTCCTAAATTTGTAAATTCCGGCAAGATTAAGCCTCAGCAGCCTCAGCAGACGCTTCATTTTCTCCCTCAGAGCCCTCAGCTCCCTCAGATTTCGCCAAGCGTGTCTTCGCAACCAATGCAATCACCACGTCTCCACCAACCGCTGGCGCTACGCCCTCAGGAAGCTGTAAATCCTGCACCTGATAAACATCACCGATTTCCATATGGCTGACTTCAGCACCAAGGGTCTCAGGGAGATCCTTCGGTAAGCAAGTGATATCAATCCCATGCAATTGCTGTTCAAGAATTCCACCAGATTTCACCCCAGCAGGTTCGCCGCTGAGAATGATAGGAAGGTGAGCCGTAATTTCTGTTGTTTCGCTCACAGCCAAGAAATCAATATGAAGAATCGTGCTTGTAAGAGAATCGTGCTGCACATCCTGAAGAAACGCCAATTGGTTCCCCCCGTCATCAAGCTCCAAATTTACCAGGAAGCTATCGGAAGCACTCTGAGCCAAGAGCTCACGAAAAGCTTTCGCATTGACCTTGAGATTCAGGTTGTCCTGACCGCCACCATAAACAACTGAAGGAACCCAGCCTTCTTTACGCATTTGCTTGAGAAGACCCGAGCCCGTCCGCTTACGGGATTCCGCCTTGAGAGTTTCAGTTTTAGCCATGATTCGAGTTTAATTTAAAAGAAATTGTCGCGCTGCCAGTTGAAATTCGCGCTGGGGCGGGGGTGCTTACACGCCTGGCCCCGTGATGTCAAAGAGAGAACTTACCGATTTTCCCTCAAAAATTCGTAAAATAGCCTCCCCGAACAGTGGAGCCACATCAACGGTCTCTACTTTCCCCCCAGACTTCACAGGCGTCGAGTTGGTCGTAAGCAAACATTCGATCGGCGATTTCTCAATTCGATCGCGGCCCATATCTCCCAAAACAGCATGAGAAACTCCCGCATAAATTCGTCGGGCTCCACTCTCTTTCAACATCTTAGCCGCAGCGCAAAGCGTTCCCGCCGTCTCCGTCATATCATCCACGATCAAGACATCCTGCCCCTCCACGGTCCCGATAAGGTTCATCGCTTCAACTTCAGTCGCACTCACTCGGTGCTTCGCCACAATAGCTAGGCCTGCACCCAAAGCATCAGAATAAGCTCGCGCCATTTTCACCCCACCGACATCAGGAGAAACCACGGTCAACAAGCTCGGGTCCTCTCCCTTCCGCAAATCACGCACCGCACCAATCAACGCCCGCTTTGCGTAGAGATGATCCACCGGAATATCAAAAAATCCCTGGATTTGAGCTGCGTGTAAATCCAAAGTCACTACCCGTGTAACCCCCGCAGCAGTGAGCAAATTGGCTACCAATTTGGCAGTAATCGGAACTCGCGGCTGATCTTTCCGATCTTGACGAGCATATCCAAAAAACGGAATCACCGCCGTAATACTTCCCGCACTAGCCCGCCGAGCTGCATCAACTGTAATGAGCAACTCCATCAAATTGTGGTTAGTCGGCGGACAAGTTGGTTGGATAATAAAAAGATCCTCTCCTCGGATATTTTCATTAATCTTAACAAATGTCTCTCCATCAGGAAATGAAGTCACCTTCACATCGACCAACTCTTGGCCGAGAAACCTCGCAATCCCCTGCGAGAGCTCTTCATGGGCCGAACCGGAAATAAGTTTCATTTTCGTAACAAACGCAGTCTGCCCAAAGGCCTCCGAAAGACAACCGCAGAGCCAAGGAATTTTTATCCGTCCTCTACTTAGCCCCCCGACTAAAGAAAACAGCGGGAATCGTCTTTAGCAGAATCTTAAAATCACCGGCTAAGGACCAATTATCAATATACTTCAGGTCCATCTCCACCCAATCATCGAACTTGGTAATCTGATTACGCCCTCCCGCCTGCCACGTACAGGTAATTCCAGGCTTCACGCTTAAACGACGACGATGTTCCATCCGCTCAAATTCCTCAACTTCGTAGACTGGCAATGGCCTCGGCCCTACCAAGCTGATATCTCCCTTCAGTACATTTAGCAGTTGAGGAAGCTCATCAATACTCGTCTTGCGGAGCCACGAACCAAAAGCAAAAACCCGTGGATCTTCATCTAATTTAAAGACCGGCCCCGACATCTGGTTCCCCACGTCTTCTTTTACTTCTGCCAGTTTTGCTTCAGCATCCTGAACCATTGTGCGAAATTTATACATTCTAAAGGGTCGTCCATAGCGTCCCGCCCGTTGCTGAGTGAAAAATACTCCCCCATCCCCCCCTTTCATCTTAATTCCTATAGCCGCAATCAGCCATAAGGGAGAAGAAAGGATAATGATAACAAGGGCTCCAAACCAATCTACTAATCCTTTCAAAAACAAAGCCCAAGACAGCTCTGGCGTGGAGCGAAGCACTAACATGGGATTGCCACTCAAAAGGTCAAAATCCGGCCGAGCCACCTGAGTCCGAATAAACCCTGCCGAAATCCAAGCCTCAACTCCCTGCAACTCACAAACCTCTACCGCCTTCGCCAATTGACCAAACTCGGTATGCCGTGCCAAAAACATCACCCGACCTACCGACGCCTCTTTTAATTTTTCTTCAAAAGTCTGCAACGTCTCGTCCCTTAAATCAAGGCGATCAACGATTTTCCAACCAGCCCGCACATCATCCTCAACTGAAGCCAGAAATTCCTCAGTCTCCTTTTCACCGCCTGCTATAATGACTGGCTCTTTCGCATCCTCCAAACGAACCGCCTGAGAAACGATTTTTTTAGTTGCAGCTTCTCGGACTAAAAGGGCTACTGCAATAATTGGCATCCCTGCTCCAAGAATCCAACGACTATCCACCGTAGTTCTGACAAAAATCACCGCTATTCCAAGTACCACACCTACGATCAAAAACGACTGTAGGATCTGAACCACCGACGTCTTCGTCTTCTTTCTTAACAATCCTCGATAAAAACCAAAAAGTTCTAACACAATCGGCATGAGCGGAACCATAATAAACACCACCCAAGAAACCTCAATCAAGCCTCCAGCCCTTTCGGTCAAACGACCCAACCCGACCAGCTCTCGCAAAGGATTCCTCAACAAGGCGGCTAGACAAAAAGAACAAGCCACTACTCCTGCATCAATGACTTGGAGAATCTGTGTTGATAAATTTTCCTGACGACCTCGTTCCATTAGATTTGCCTAACCTTTATTTCCACCACCTAACCGTCAAGTACCGAACGCCAGTCTAAAAACGGCACTTCTCTTGGCTTCACCTTTGCTCCCTTTAAGAACTCAATCTTTTCGCCAACCCACGCAATCGCCTCAAACCTTCTTTCATCAGGCCGATATCCCCGCCTACGACTCTCTTGAAGAGTCAACTGAGCTTCCTCGAACAGAAATAACGCCTCCTTAGACTTTCTCTCTCTCCAACTCAACTCCGCCCTCCGTGCCAAATGAAGGCCCACTCCATAGAGTGCACCATATTTATTCTCCCTCCGCCCCACTGCAACCAAAGCTCGACGGTGATAATTCTCCGCCTTTTCAAACTCACCCAATTCATCCAAAGAACGCGCATAGTTCGACAAACTCTCACCATCTTTTGGATGTAACTCCAGCACTCTCCGCCAGCTGCTAACCGACTTACGCCAGCTATCCCTCTCACCAGAAAAAATAGCTTGCTCAATTTCTACTCGTGCTACCTGTCGAACAATTTCAAATTCGGGAGCTCTCTCAGAGTACAAGCTCAACAATTCTTCACGCTGCTTCTCCTGACCGGTCAAACGCGACTGCTCGATCTTCAACCACAGGGGAATATTTACAATCTGTGGCCAAAACACAAATAACAGCCACCCAACCGTTCCCAACAAAGAAGCTTTTTCAAAAAGCCTTCGAACCCTGCTTCCAGGTTCCTTCGATAACTGAATACCGTAAGCCCCTCCGAGAAGGATCATAAAAAGCATCAGATTCGGCAAAATTCGCAGATTAAAGTCAAATGTTGCCCGAAAAATTTCACCAATCAAAACACATACAGCAGAAATCACTAACCAGTCTTTTGGCCTCTTTGTAGGTCGAAGAAAATAAATAGAACTACAAATCAAAGAAAATAACAAAACAAAACCAATTAGTCCATAGTCAGCGAGGGTCTGCAGGTAATCGTTATGTGCAAATTTTGCATCACCTACCCAACGCTCCATACCACTAAATCGGCGGGGAAACTCATAGCTATATGACCCCCCACCGAGACCAAACCAAAAATTAGAAATCCAAACCTCGAAAGCAATTCCAGCCATAGCAAGACGAGAGAACAGATGATTGCCCTCCCAATCACCTCTTGCTTGTATAATTTTGCCCCACATCAACGACAAAAGAACGACCCCAAGAAGCACTAAAAAAACCTTAACTCCAAGCTTCAGATAACGTCCTGGTCGAGCACCTTCACTCCTTCTCAATAAGAACCAAGTTAAAGTTGAAGCTAAAATCGTAGATAAAAAGCCTCCTCGTGAATTCGTTAAATAACAAGCCACACATCCAACTAAAATTATTCCCCACAACAAACCTTTCGCCCCCACCTTTTCAGTCCTAGTAAGGACTCCAACGCACACCGGCAAGAAAAGCGAATAAAATCCAGAAAGATAGTTACGATGATAATAAAATCCGCTTACCCCTTCCACATCAATTCTTTCAGTATTTAACCAGGCGTAACTACTGTGGCCACACAGTTGATACATCGAGACAACAAAATTCCCAAAAAAAAGCCCTCCACCAGCCAGCAACAGCATCGCTTGAGCCTTACGAAACCCCAAAACAGACTGCGCTGAAAAAAAGCTAAGTCCACCAAGCCCAACTAAACAGATATCAAGCTTAGCAAGCTCTGTAACTTCAGAAAAAGAGGCTCTTGCAATAAAATAAACCATCCCAATAAAAACGAATAAGTTAGCTTTCTTAAAACACGAATTTGAGCGAAGAAGAATTACAACACTTCCAATCACTACGAATGGGAAGACGAGCAACAGCCGCGGGACAAAAACCCCGGTCGCATAAACGCCAGCTAACAGCCACCCGACAAGGAGCACGCCCCAACCTAGTACTAAAGAAACGGGCATTTCAATTTGCTTATGGTCTTCCATAGTTGCTCACATCAAAAAAATACGGTAACGCGGATCTCGCTAACCAACCCTCTACGACTTCTGGGCAAGAGCTTGACAGTCTTTCGTAGATTAAAAATCTATTTTTCCTCCCAACTAGTTCCCACTCACTATTTTTTATCTGGTCATTCTCGCAAACAAGCAACCATCGGAAAGGTCCACCTCCTCTCAACTCATTCCAAGATGACGAACTATCGCCAATAAAGAAATCGTTTCCTCCCGACACTTCCAAAACCGCTAGCCTAACTTCCCAAGCTCTCGTATCAAAATCTCCCTCACTCTTCGTCAGACAAAAAACCTTCCCCCACTTATTTGAACCAATTTGCCGAGCTGATTCTGGCCATGAGATCGCTGTCGCTTCGCCTACTCCATCAACTCCGATTTTAATCTCATTTTTTATAATCGTTCGCCCATCTGCAAGAACCTGATGTGGGGAATCGCTCACAGTGATATCTCGAACAACTACTGCCTCACTTCCAGCAATAGTTGCTCTTAAAAATCCGAAACTCTGCAATCGATTAGAACAAAAGTCGAAAGAACTTGGAACTTGCTCCACCTCAGACCAAGCTCCCCAAACCTGCTGATTGTGATCGATTGGCATTTTATCGGAAATCGACAACCAATACAGGAACAAACCGTTACAGCCCATCGGCCAAAAACCATCAGCACTTGGATACAAGGTCGGTTGACTAACAATCAATCTCCCTTTTTTAAGAGAACTTAGCCGGATTCCTATCACCATCGGCAACACAAAAAGCATCACCCCACAAACACGCAGAAAAGGCAGATCAAAAAAGGTCCACCAAGAACGACTTCGATTGAAGAACAAAGAAAGCAAGACAAGTAGGGCGGTCGTTGTTAAATGCCTCGGAGTAAATAGAATTCTTCCATAGAAACAAAGAGGCAACAATAGTGCTCCAATTGCTATAAACCAAAATACGCTTTTCTCTCTTAAAAATAGCCGTCCAAGATAAAATAAAAGGGCAGAGTAAAGTAGCAACAAACTACCAAACCCGAAAATCAAAAAGGCAGTAGCTACTTTAAGATCAAAGAAGGCCGCATAGGATGTCGCACTTCGCTCGGATAAGAAACTTCCTAATAATAAAGCAATCAAACTTGAAGTAGCTAAAAACCAAATCCAGCTTTCCTTTACGATCTCTCTTACATTTTCGCTACCACAGCCTAAAATAACAAGCCAAGGCATCACTAATACCGCATCAGCACGACAAGAAACAGATAGAAATCCAAATAATGAAATCATTAGTAGTACCCACTTATTCTTCTTTTCAAGCCGAATCAGCGATGCCAGGAAACATAAACATCCCCCTGAAACTATGTTCGAAGATAAGACCGGTATGCTAAACAAAAAGACGGGACTCGACAAGGCGACCACCGTCAAAAGAAGTTCCCACCCCGTCGACCTCCACGCAAACAGGGCAAGAGAGAGCAATCCACCCATAAATACAACACAAGAAACTAAGTTTCCAATATAAACAATATTTTCTGGATTCGATTCAACTTCATCAAGTTTCATCAATGCGAAACATGCACTCAAGACCCAGTATGATCCATACTGCCGGTCGTAATTGTAAAATACTCTCCCAACAAAGTCTTTGTCTCGAGACAATTGAACTGCCCCATCAAGTAACGAAGCCTGATCGCTTTCACGCATCACAGGCCCAACCATCGTCAACATCAACAAACAGAATAATCCTAGAACCAATTGGTTCCGATAATGCTGTAAGAAACGCATCATTGAACCACTAGAATCAAAACCACCCAGGTAAACATAGAAAGAACTAACACTCGACTTCTAAGAAACAATTTTTCAGGCATTTCGACTTCATCGGTTCTCCAAGCCATTCGTAAATAAGCGTAGACGCCGGTAACAACCGGTATCAAAGTCAAAGAAAAGAAAACACGCTCCCCCCGCTCTTTCAAACAATAGGCCAAGTAAAATCCAATAACTATAAAACCTGCGAAAACGACAATATTTCTGAGTGAATTTGTTGAATATGAACAAAGAGAAGCTCTTGTCTCACCCTTGTATAACTTGGCCTTCTCAGCCAGCTGAACCTCACCTAGACGTTTTCCGAAGCCAAGAAGCAAAGCCAAGGCATAGGTTGTTCCCATTAGCCACCAAGTAGGTTTCAACCCGAGCACAAATGCTCCTGCCACAACTCTCAAAACAAATCCCAAACCAAGAACTGCTACATCAAGGTAAGAAATTTTTCGGAAAAATGCCGAGTAACTTAGAGTCAACAGGAAATAGAGAACTCCTGAAATTAGAGCAGCAAAGCTAGATTTTCCAAAAAAATCCGAAGCGATAAGAAAAAGAAATCCTAGTCCACTTAAAAAAAAGCATCCTACACACGCTGCGTCTCTGTTAACTGCTCCTCGGGCTATCGGTCTATAACGTTTTCGAGGATGGGAACGATCCTCTTTCACATTTAAAACATCATTAAAAATGTAACCCGAACTAGAAACAAGAGAGAAACCGATTAACATTGGAAAAAGAATTTTCCAGTTATCGAGGTCACTCCACATTCCTGAAAGAAAAAGAGCAGCCAAACAAAACCCACTCTTAATCCAGTGATGAGGCCTCATCAGTTCGAACCAACTATTTAATTTTTGTTTCAAACCGAAAACTTACTAACTCGGAAATAGATTGAAATTGATTTACTTGAAAGTAGCTCCAAACCCTCTTTCCCTTAGTTTTGATATTTACTCGCCTTCTTTTTAAAAAGGGCGACGGCTTACCTTCGGCGCTCAATTGTCAAGTTAACGAAGCGGCTTCAAAGGCCTTGTTCCCTCACGCTCTTTCGCTCCGAGTGATTTTTGAAAACCCGGAGCCACTTCCGAAATAAAACTTATAGCTCTCTCACAGGCATTGGTCGAAGCCTCTTCCCCTTCTGCTGGGTTAACATACACCATCACACTTGGATAAGCCCACCTTTCTCGCCTTCCCTTTAGAATACTCCTCCAAGTTTCAATCCAAACCCTTTTTTCATCGGAAGCCGTGGTCGCATCAGGACCAATCCACCAGTAAAAATAATTTGCCTTTCGCTCTACTAGGTCTCCATTCTTGTCTCTAATCCCTTCTCCATTCTCGCCCTTTGGATTCATCGCTAGATGAAAATTCATGACCTCCAAATCTCCTCCACTAGTTTCTATTGTCATAACCTCCCTCTTCCCAATTCTCCATCCTTGGGCTCCCAAACAAACTTGAGGGCGATGCAAACTTCGGGAATCGGATCCTGCAACAATCAAAGTTGCGCTAATCCCATAATCATAGGCTTCGGAATAAGCAGCTCTTAGTTCATTTTCTCTACCTAGGCTACCAAAAGAGTTCAAACTTTGCGCCTCTCTCAAAAGGTCTGGATCTGCAAAACTAAGCTTATAAAAACTAGTATCTTCTGGAAGCCATCTCTTCTCCTGCACTCCCATTTGAAACTCCCTACCTTCAACCCCTCGATATGCCCCTGGAAGCCAAAGAAAAACTCCGGCCACCGGATCAGTATCTGGATTACTAAATAGCTTACAGCACAGAAGTGTTAACGCCACCATTAATGCAAATATACCTGAAAGCAAAAAAGATCTCATTCTTCCTCTCCTCCAACTACTCTTGTTACTGTCCGACGGACTAGGTTCTTTCTCAACACTCTTGGCCCTTTTTCAACAAAATAGGTAACTCCCATCAAAATTGCGAGTGCTACAGCAAATACCATCAAACCCGCTCCTATATGATAAGGAGAAGAATTTTCATGACTTTCCCCGATTGCCAATCGAGTCCCGAAACTTGCTGAACCAAAATAAAGTAATAACATTCTTACAAGATTTCCCAATATCGCAGCAAATGGAACGAAGGACATCACCACCCAACGCTTCCACTCCTTATTGACTCGCAAGAACGAAAAAACCATTCCAAGCATTACCAAAGCAAAAAGAGATCGCATTCCGCTGCACTCTACATCCACATCGAGCGTAATAAGCTGACTTGTTTCTGGGTCTTTTGTCCCGGTTCTCAGTTCACTTCCGTGGGCATAGGCATCAACCCCTACTAACTCAAGCACTTCCGAAGTCAACTTCACCATTATACCCTGAAGAGGAGAAGAAATCCTTCCAATCAGAAATCTCCAAGGCCACATCATCCCAAGCAAAATCCAAAGCCAGAGTATCCTTCCAAACCAAGCCCACCCTAGAAACCAAATTATCATTCCTGCGACAAGCAACTGCCCCGAAGCATAGCCAAAGTACTTTTGATGCCCCCGATAGCCTGCCCAATAAACGAGTAACGATAGGAGACAAATAAGACCTCCACCAATTAAAGCGGGAGAACACTTTGTTCCCATCAATTCCTTTCGCTTAAACCAAAAAAGACCCAAGACCGCAAAGGGAACAATTTGACCGAATGACCACTCCCCGTCATCCCTCTTATAATCGGCTCGCATTTCAAATAGGAGAGGAACTCGTATGCTAGCATCTAACTTACCATCGACGATTTTTCCGTAGCCACCCGAATAACCAAAAACACAATACAATGTCAGTAGGACTAGAATAGAAACGCACAAACCACTCCATGGTTCGAATTTTACTAATTTTTTCATATTAAGGCTTCCTCCCAAAAAGGATTCACGCGAACTTTTCCAAAATTTCTTTAAAGCTAATCTTCCACTTTTCTGGACAAGCATTTTCTTTAAGCCACTTTCTCCCTGCCAATCCCATATCGGACCGTTGGTCTCTTCCGCAATCCTCGCATTCTATGACCGCGTTTGCTAGCTCAGCAGCCTTCCCGGGCTCAAACAGCCACCCTGTTTCTCCATGCTCTACAGTCTCCGTAAGTCCTCCGCTAGAGGATGCAATCATAGGTCTCCCGCAATCGTAAGCCTCATAGGTTACCAATCCTAGCGGCTCCCACCAAATCGAAGGGGCAATCATGGCACGGCATCCTTCAATGAGTTCTCGTTTAAGCCTCCCATCAACAAAACCCAGAAAATCGATTTTCCCCGAATTTTCCGCTGCCGCCTGCACGATTCCCTCCTCGCTTCCACTACCTCCAATAACTAAACGTGGACAATTCCCACGCAAGGTTTCCTCAAGAACCTTCCACGCATCAAGCAGAGTTCGGACACCTTTTTCGGGCACTAAACGGCTAAGGCATAAATAATAATCTTCTTCTTTCGCACCAAGAGTGGGCTCGGAAAGGTCCCAAGAATGTCGCAACGTTACCACTCGGTCCTCCTCGATACCTGCCTCAATGAACTTTAGACGCATAAACTCCGAAATTGCTATCCACCCTCTTACAGAGCCGATTAATCCTCGCCAAGAAAGTGATTTAAGAACCGCTCCCATCACCAAAGAACGAAGAACGGAATTCTGCCAAGCACCTTGCAAAATCTCAGAACGAAAATCCCCGTGAAGACTCTCCTCAGCTATACGATCTCCTGCCCAGAGGTTAGCCCCCACCGAAAAAGGTCTAAAGTTATGAATATATTGAATAACAGGAATCTCCATCTTCCTTGCCACAGAATAAACCGAAGGAGACGCCACCGGATAGAGATTGTGACACAACAAGGCATCGGGACTAAACTTCAAGATCGAAGCCTCGAGCTCTTTAGCAGTATCGGGATTACTAAAGGTTCGTCTAAGTTGACCAATTAAATTTGGGCCAGAAGGCAGGTCCCAATCAGCACTGTCCCACCAAAGTTTTGTCATATCGACAACATGCGAACCATGCCGAAAAATTCTTTCGGCAGACTTTTCTTCACCTCCCAACTGCCGGTAGCGATTAAAGACCTGAATAAGACTCATGCATCCCAATTTTCTTCTTGTAAAGAAGGGTTCAATCTAAGTAGCGAGAAGCCCAAGACGGCATAAATTCAAACTCGTCAGCAAGCGCTCTCACACCACTTTTGTACCGCTCCAATAAGAATTTTTCTAACTTGCCCTGAAGCCTAACACTATAAGAACCACTATTCAACCGAGATCCAAAATCGAAAACTTCCGACTTTAAACCAAGAAAGCTAAAAACCTGTTCCATCACTACCTGAGTATTAGAGAAAAAACTCTCACTTTCGACAAGAAGCATCTGCTCACGCGGAAAAAATTTACTCCAAAGCCTTAGCTGCTTAGCGTAATCTCCTCTTGCCAAATAAGAATAGCATCGATTTATCTCATCATCGAACCACTCATCCTTTAGACTACTCCGACGAGAATCCTCAATACGACTCTCTTCATTATAAAAAGCCTCATCTATACTCAAAGACTCACGACCAGGGCGTCGTAAATTATGATAATAGTGAGAGATTGCTCGCTCGCTCGGATCTCTGAGTAGAAAAATCAACTTGGCTTCAGAGTTAAACTCACTAAGCAGCCGAGGAACATGCTCCGAGTACATAAAAGTGCTTGCCTCACCTGTGAGCGACCCGTCCTCTTTCTCAAAAGGAAAATGAGCTAAATACCATGAGAGACCTTTTCGTCGTCTCTTTGGGTCTTGAAAAAACTGAATCTCTTTTTGTAGAGGTTCAGCGAACAGGGAATGTCTCGAAAGATGAGAGAAACAACTCGTTGTTCCACCTTTCTGGGTCCCGACAATATAGACACTTGGAAGCTTCCGATTTTGGCTTCCTTTAAAACATGAGTAAGCTAACTTACCACGATAAGATAAATATTGTAACCCGTGTCTAAATTTCTTTCTCATATACAAAGAACAAGAGATGTGAATCAAATGTAATTCTTAGCAAACCACTCTTTGTTAGGAGTTACTTTACCATCTGCGACTTCTAACCAAGGAAATAGGTCTTCCCCAGTCGCCTTCTTGCGAACAAAGAAAGCAATATTATTTGAAAGGAAGGGTAAATAGCGACCAGCTAGCTCGAAAAATCCGCCTCCTATTCCGAAGAGCAATTTCCAAATCGGATTTTTAAGTCGTTTTACTCTCGGAGGCAAACGTGTTGCATACCAGAATCGAATCGAAGGCTTCGACTCAGGAACAGCACACGAAAACGTCGAATTAACTAGTTTTCTGGTAAACCGGTAAACATAGTTAGGAATTTCAGTGTTTTCAACCCCTCCAAATTTCAAATCATTCGCTTCGACTGCACCATGTTCATAGTCCTGCCCTGCCCCAAGTTTTACTCCTAAGCGACTAGCGAA
>CAYUHN010000018.1:0-30236 GCA_964444495.1 uncultured Roseibacillus sp.
AGGGAGGAAGCGATCAACAAGAAGCTTAGAGGGGGAGTCCACTTCGGTTTTACCATGCCGCTAGACCTGCCAAGTGACAGCCTTTCTGGCAAGATCGATAGCAGAGCCTTTGTATGAGCTACAAAGGGTGAGCGAGTTGATATTTCATTGTAAGGTTCTTATTATCAATGGAATATATTTCATGAACAAGGTGAATAGCTGCCTGAGCGCGAGAAGCTCTATTTTAGCGTCGCTAGGCATCATGGCTAAGGAGGGAGGCGTTCAGGAAGAAAGCCACTCTTATTGTGACAAAGCATTTGAGTTTTTCGAACTCCATTTTACCTATTAAACCAACAATATGACTATCGACACTCAATTGAGAGCAGTGGCGCTGCAAGGGGCCTTGGTTGCGGATTCTTTGGCCCTCGCACCGCATTGGATCTACAACCCAGATGAGATTCAACAGCGTTTTGGCAGGGTTGATGGTTTGCTAGAGCCTGCTGAAGGGAGTTATCACTTTGGTCAGCCAAAGGGAGGCCAAACCCATCTAGGACATCAGGCGATTGTCCTTTTCGAATCTTTGAGGGATGGAGCGGACTTCTCGGAGCGACTACGAGGGTTTTGGGCGAAATCATCCAGCTATCAGGATCATGCGACAAAGGTCTTTCTCGCAAAAGGAAGCGAGCGTTCAGACGAAATGGCAGGAGCTAGCCGCTTGGCTGCAGTGGTGGCTGCCGCACCAGTCGGTCAAATGCGAGAAGCCATGCGAGAGCAGGCCTTGATAACGCACAGCGAAGCAGTAGCAGAAACAGGATTGCAACTCGTCTCATTGATAGAAAGATTAGCAAATGGAGCTAAATTGCGAGAAGCTATTGAAGAGGAATTTGCGGGTTCTCATGCCTTGAATCAAGCAATCGAGGCCGAAGGGAAAGAGCCTGCCGAGGCTTTGGGAATTCTTGGAAGAGATTGCTCTTTGGAGTCAGCCTTGCCTGCAGTGATTTATTTCCTTAGGCGTTCAAAGAGCTATCAGGAAACTTTAATTGAAAACGTGATGGCGGGAGGAGATAGTGCATCCCGTGGACTTATTTTGGGGGCTTTACTTGCTTTCTCCGAGGGTGAAAACTCAATCCCCGCACAGTGGCAAGCTGATCTCGAGTATCAAATCAACCTCTAGTCAAAAATCATGCTTTTCTATCAAAACGCGGCAGACTATTTTGAGCAGGAGCGGAAGCGCCTAGCTGAAAGAGAAAGCGCAAACTTACCCGATGAAGGGCGCATCACTCGGCTGATGCTGCCCTCTGATCAACTCAATGAAGATGATCACTTCCCTTATTATTGCCTTACTCATGAGGTGGATTCACTGGAAGTGGATTACCGAGGAATAGCAGGAGAGCGTCATCAAGCAGTGACCCGCCCCTCGGGAGGTCGCGAACTCAAAGTTTATCCTCGAGGAACACAGATTCGCGGACATCGTCATCTCTTCGTCAGCTGTTCGTCGGATATAGCTGAACTTTCACGTCGTATGGGGTTGGAAATCACTCCAGAGATGCTTGGCCTCAATCTCCTGATTGATCGTGAAGACAATGAGGACTTTTCTATCACTGAACTTCCGATAGGAACGATGATGCTTCTCGCTGATGAGTCCGCCACCGAACCAGCAAAGCCTCCACTTGCGACCCTGACCAGCTTTGTGAAACAAGAAGGCTGCGGAATTACAGGTAAGTTAATCGCCGATCACTATGAGGACCCCTCGCTAACTCGGAAATTTCGAGAGGTTAGCAAGAATCATCGTGGGATTCTCTGCAGCGTCGAATTCCCAGTAGAAGCGACCGTTTTTCTCAAAAAAGGCCAACGCATTTTCTTCCGTTATTCAAGGGGCTTGGCTCCTTAGGAAGAGGACGAAGGGTAGGCCCTCACAAAAAGCGCTCAAGGTTTGGATTCAGCTTTCCTTTAATTTCTTCTCTAGCGTGGGACGGTAATCGATGATCTTGAGATCTCGACGTAGATGCAGGTGCTCTAGCAACCCATCGATGTGCCCTCCTCCAAAGGTGATTAGGATTTTTTTACCTTGTCCTTCAAAGCGATCGAGGGTCTTGGCAATGGCTTCAAAATGAGCTTCGTCCATTTTTTTAACTCCCACCGTGCGAAAATTGATTTCCTTTGTCCAAGCCGAGCAAGGAGCTACTTCATAGCCTAATTCTTTCTGCAGAGGAAGAATCACCTCTGTATATTCAGGAAAGAGTGATAGGCGCCTATCCTTTTGGCCTTGTTCAAACACTTTTAGGCTTTCAGGAGTGATTTCAGTACACACAATCTCGGGTTTAATCTCACGCATGACCTCTTCGAGGCGCAGGAGGCTATAAGATTTTGATTTCACATGCTTGCCATGAATCGTTGGCAGGAGAATGAGTTCGGTGAGTTTTTTGTTTGTAATAGGTTCCGTCTCATCGGCGTAACTCAAGGAAATGAAAGCAATCAAAAGGCTGCTCAGGAAGGCATATGGTCGGATTGTCATATGATTAAGTTAATGCCGGTTTT
Organism: uncultured Roseibacillus sp.; assembly: GCA_964444495.1. Taxonomy (GTDB): domain Bacteria; phylum Verrucomicrobiota; class Verrucomicrobiia; order Verrucomicrobiales; family Akkermansiaceae; genus Roseibacillus. The sequence continues at coordinate 2,518 of CAYUHN010000018.1, forward strand.
CAGTTTGTCAGTTAGAGAATTTATTCTCTGCTTTTCTGTGAAATTTCGGCTCCTCCAGCGTCCTCCAGCGTAGTTTACGCTGGGTTGACAGATCTTCTCTTCGTAGTGAGCCGTAGTTAGTTTTCATTTGCTTGTAACTGAATGAGAATATCTTATTTTGATTTTACAGATATTTTCTCAATCCTTTATTTCTAAACAAAACCATGAAACCTATTCAATCCGCATTCTTTAGGCCCAGATTTACGGCCTTTGCTTTTGCCCTGCTCGTCCCCACCGCTTATGGGGCTGCGATTTTTGATTTTAATAACGGCGTGAACATCTTCCAAGAGGGACAAAACGGTATAGGTGGAACTCTCACGGAAACCGATACCGTCGCGGGGATCGATGTCACCATCACCACTGTCGATATCGTCGGACAGGACGGGAGTCGCGCTTCGGATGGTGTTGCTAACACGACAAGTAGCACAAACGACGCCTTTGGCATCATTTCCTTTGACCCGGATCCAGCGAATGGCAATAGAGACGCCCGAGATTTCAACTTAGGAGAACAGTGGGTCTTCACCTTCGATGTCGATGTGACGCTGACTGAGATCGATATGGCGGGTTGGAATGTCACGGAGTCGGAATTTACCCTCTCTTTCTCCGACGGAACCCCTGCTATCACGCTTATGGGAAACGTTCCTGGCAATACTTTTAGCTTGAACGACACTCTAATTACAGCAGGCGTTGAAGTGACCATGGGTGTAACCAACACTACTGGAGACAATGAAGTGCGCGTGCCGTTCCTCACGGTAGCAGCCGTCCCGCCTGTTTTGGATGGAGACGACCTCGTCTGGAGTGGCGCTGATGGAGATGCTTGGAATACGGTTGATGCCAATTTCACAGGAGACGACACCGTTTTTGAGACAGGTGACAATGTCGAAATTCAAACAGCTGGAGCCATCAACATAGATGCAGGCGGTATCACTGCCGGATTGTTCTCAGATACAACTGCTGCAGGAACTGTGACCCTTCAAGCGGGAGATCTCACCGTGACCTCTCTTGATAAGTCAGGAGCTGCGAATCTACTCATTGCATCCCCTACAGTGGTGGAATCAGGACTTAGCGCTCTTTCTGCAGGAACGCTTCAGGTGTCAAATGGAGCAGCTTTTAATACCACAGCAATTAACCTCTCCGGAGGTTCTCTTCTTCAAGTCGATGCCGGTGGCACGCTCAATGTAAGCGGAGCTGAACTTGATGCTGGCGGTGGTGCTCTGCAAACAGAAGAACCTGTTAGTATCGCGGGCTTTGTTAATGTCATCGTCGATAATTCATTTACTAAATCTGGGGAAGGGGACCTCACTATCACTGGCCCTATTGGAACCCAAACAAGTGGGACGGTTGTTCTTGAGATTCTCGAAGGCTCCATCATTGCCAATACTAGCGCTCAACTTAACATTGGTAGCACCAGTGTCTTTGACGGAGACTTTGTTCTCGATGGCGCTAGCGTCGAATTTCACGGAACTACGGCTACTGGAACTGGTTCAATCGTTGCTCAATCTGGAGCAGCGACCATTAACTCACGTTTCAATGGCGGCCAAACGAATGTGGCCAATGACATTCTTCTCAACAGCGATCTTATTGTTGAAGCTCCTACTGGTGACAGTGAAATGGAGCTTGCTGGAACGATCAGCGGCGTAAGTAACCTAGTAAAGAATGGTAATGGAATCGTTCTTTTTACTGGCTCTAATACTTATACGGGTACTACTACCATCAACTCAGGAGCCCTTCGTATCGGCCGTGTTGACAGCGATTCCGGTAGCGGAACTCTTGGCACAGGAGCGGTCATCATTAATGAGACTACCAGAGTCGGCAATCTTGAGTTTCGTCGCAACGACGCTCTTGTTGTTGATAACATGATTTCAGGTGTCGGTAACATCCGCCAAATTGGCGGCCCGACTTCGTCCACCACCCTCACTGCAGCTAACGATTACACTGGTGTCACGGAGCTTGTCGAAGGCACTCTCATCGCGACGTCTATCGCCGACTATGAAGTTCCTTCTAGCATCGGTGCTCCTATCACCCCTACTGAAACAGGAGCAGATGCCGAAACCCAGTTAGTGTTCAGTGGCGGCACTCTCTCTTACACTGGAGCAGCAGCATCCACTAATCGCGAATTTGCCCTCGGTAATGGCGGAGGCACTCTCTCTTCCGACGGTACTGGACCGATCGACTTCAATTCTGAATTTCCGATCATAGGCGATGGGGAGGAGGAAGAGACCCGGGTTCTCACTCTTGCTGGCTCGTCGCCGGGAATCAATATCATGGCACCTCCTATCTCCGATGGAATCAATGCTATGCATGCTATCACGAAAACAGGCACGACGACTTGGTCTTTGACTGGAGCTAATACTTACACCGGGTCTACCGTAGTTGAAGAGGGGGTATTGAGCCTCAGTAGTGATTTCCTCGCTGATGCTTCGGATATATCGATTTCAGCAGGTGCGACTCTTGATCTTCCCCATGGGGCCACTGATACAGTAGGATCTCTAACTGTTGGAGGTGTGAACCTACCAATCGGAGTCTACGGCGCAGTTGGTTCTGGCGCTGGGGCGGGCTTTGAGCTTCCCGAAATTACCGGGACGGGACTTCTCGAGGTCACGGCCTTGGCAGGCTCTGATTTTGATGTTTGGGCCTCCGAGTTCGGTGTCGTTGGTGGTCTGGAAGATGACGATGACAATGATGGGTTAACCAATCTACAAGAATATGCCTTTGGACTGCTTCCTACTAGCGGAGCTTCGGTGAATCCATTCTCTGAGGTCCTAGACCAAGCTACTGGGGTCTTCGTTTATACTCGTCGCAATAATACCATCTTTAATACTGGTCTCACCTATTCATATGGGTCTTCTACTGATTTGCAGGGATTCACTCCATTCACTCCTGATTCTGAAGTGAGTGACGGAGGAGATCCTGTCGAAACGGTTACCGTGACTCTTCCGGCTAGTCTACTGGGCGAGCCAACGTTGTTCGTTCAAATTACAGCTGAGTAAAATAATCGATAGTCAGAGTTTAGCATTCTAACAAGAACACGCCCTGTTGCTTTGAGCAACAGGGTGTTTTTTTTGCCTTAATCTCTAGAAGATAGGGCGTTAAGAACTAATAAGATGGTTAAGGTGGGTAGCTAGCCATTGAAACTACGCGGGTAAAGGCGAAGTTTGGGGGATTCCTGTCTGAGGCTCGTCTTGTTTGAGTGAAAATAGGTTATAATTTTTCGCGAGGAAAGGGTTTGTCAAGGAATCTGAAATATGCTTGTTATCGCGTATGGCAAATCCAATTAACGTCCTTGCGCAAGGGATTGAGATCAATGGCTCGATTAAGTTTTCTAACGATATGATTATCGATGGGAAGGTCGAAGGGAAAATTGAATCCGAGAATGGCAAGGTGACGATTGGCGAGAATGCTAAGATTATTGGGGATGTGAAGGCGGGGGAGGTCAAAATGTATGGACATGTGGAAGGGACGATTAATTCTAATCGTTGCGAGCTGAAGCCGAAGTCGGTTCTCAAGGGTGATATCAAGACCAAGTCGCTTGCGATGGAGGAAGGAGCGCTTCTTTCGGGGCAAACCCAGATTGGTTAAGCCCTGCGGCTATATATTTTATAAGAAGAGGCCGGGCTATGATTGTCCGGCTTTTTTCATTTAGAGAATTTGGGAAATGAGTATGGATTGGGGAGAAATTTTCAAAATTGTCTGGGATGTTGCTTGGAAGGATGGAGGGAGAGCTATTCTGTGGGTGATTGTTGGAGGAGGAGTGGCTCTTCTGATTTCAATCGGAATTTTGTTTTTCAGCTATTTTCTTCTAAAATTGATTCCGTTGTTTAAGGGAGACGATGGGAGGAAATGGGGGAGGCGTCTCATTTTGATTGCGTGGTTCCTTTTTATTCCAGCAACTCTGATGGGCGGAGGTGCTTTGTGGGGGCTCATTTTGGCGGCCGAAAAATCGGCGGTGGAAAGAGAGCTAATCGAAATGAGTTTGTCGGCAGGCATGAGACCTGCCTTAGACAAGGCTTTGGATGAGTTAGAAGTCAATAATCCTGAGGTTGAGTTCGTGGATGCGGTTAGAAATGAGGAGGGAGAGATCTCCTTGGATGCCTTGGAAGGAGTTTTGGAGGACTGTGAGTCAACTTACTTAGTGGCTTTGAAAGATCAGATCACAACTCATCTTCTGGGTGAATCAAGCGAAGGGAAGGTGCCAGAGTGGCTTCGACCTATTTTGCAAAAGCACTTAATTGAAGGACAGATCGATAAATTAGGAGCAGAGCAAATTTTGAATCGAGCTCAGGCGATTTTGACTGAAACTCGAAAACAGGCCGAAGGTTCTGAGTCGGTTACTTCGCAAGAACTCTGTCACGGGTTTTCCAAAGTGCTAGTGGTTCCTGAGGTTCAGAAATATGCCAAGGTTACTCGAAGCTCGGTGATTGTAGGGGCTTTTGGATCAGCTGCGACAAGCTTCTTTATTATTCTTGCACTGGGAGCGTTGATGAATGGGTTTATCTGGTTTGTTATCAAGAAGAAGAGCGACGAGAAATTAGAGGAAGCTGGTTGAGTGGATATTTTAAATGGGCGTGGGCCAGCGTGGGCCTCTCAAAATCTCGCTCCTGAATGAAATGGGCCAGAATTCAATTAGTTCTTTTACTTGTTTGATAAGCAAATGAGCATGAGCAGTAACCTTCAAAAACAAGTTGAGGCGTTTGCTATGGAAAACGACGTTCCCAGTTTAACTCGATTGCTTGTTGAATGGAAAGAGTGTGACTCCGAGTGGCTCCTATTTGTGGAATCAAGGCTGTGCGCGCCCAGTACAACTCCAGAGCAAAAGAGCCAATTGGTTGCAGCCAAAGAACAAGCTCTATACGCCGATCCCAAGCTCAGTATTGAGGATGCAGTAGCAGCATTGATGCCCGCAGCTGAGGAATTGGAGCCCGATAAAAAATCGCTGGAGTATTCTATTGCGAAGAGTGCATCTAGCAATGAAACCGTACAATTTCCGGAAGAAGACCAAAGGAATTTCGAAATTTTACAGCAGTTACAAGAATATGATGATGACCAGTTTAGTGAATTAGCTGCTTATATCATGACTCTTGACTACGAAAATCTCATTCCCGCAGTACAGCATAAAGTGAACCAATGTATCTATGCGCTGGAGCATTCTGAAGATTCCGAAGCACAAAACAAATTGGGAACAACTTTTATCAATAGTTCGAACTATCAAGCTTGGTACGAGAAATTTGTTCCCGAATCGGTTCTAAAAAACAAGGATTACTCAATTGAGCTTCTCATGGAATATTACCAGCTTGGTGGAGAAGTAGGCAGCATCATTAGGAGAGATTATCAAATTTATCTGCAGAAGCGAGGAGAAGGCCTCAAGGACCTCAGTGATTTTTATAGCGCGGATAGATCCGAACCATGTCGCAGTATCAGCGAAATTGAAGAATTTGAAGAAAGGCATCAAGTCATCTTTCCTGAAGCACTTAAAAGTTATTTCCTCAATTTTTTAAGCGATGAAAGATATAGAAATATCAGCCCGCTTGAGAGCCTTTCTAAAATCGATTATAAACTCAGTGATGATCGAGAAAGGTATGAGCATCTCAAAGGGATGGGAATCGTTCACTGGCTCAATTTGGTTTGGGGGAACTCGCATGATCATTTTATGGTTGAGGGGGGATCGTTAACTCAAGAGCAAATCGACACACTCAATCAAAAATACATCGGAGTCGGGCAATTGGAGATTGATCCCGAAACCTGTCTCATCCTTTACTACGATGCGGAGCACAATTTTGGGGCGCTAACTTATCAACAGGACGATGTTGATGAAACCTATGAATATTATCTCGACCTCATGCTTAAAAAATCGCCAGCTCAGCATACTCTTTTCCAGCTCTTAACAGCAATTCCACAAGTGCTAGAGATCGCCGAGCATTTGTACTATCCCTCCATTCAATTCTTCAGGAGTTTGAGGCGGCTCGACTGACAACTTTCGGGTGAAGGTTCCGAGTGTGGCAGGGATATCAGCGCTTACTTTCTCCTTTTGCTCTTGCAGCGAGAGTGGCTTTTTTGAGTGCGCGTTGGATGGATGGTTTGGAAACCAATCGTTCAAAGTCGCGGTTTTCTAATAGTGCTTGGAAGTCACCTTTCTCACAATATTCTCGGAGAGTGGAATTGTTTTCGACTAGGTCGCGGACTTCTTGGTTTTCGAGTGCGAGCTTTGTTCCCGAGTCTTGCAAAGCTTCGGAGAGTTTGTCTTCATCTCCTCCTAGGACGACGAGTTTAGCGAGTTGCAAACGGGCACGATACTCGGGTTTGTTGAGGAGGTCGATGCGTTCTTGCCAGGTAGCAATGGGCGAGTCCTCTAGCCAGTGGTTGAGTTGTGCGAGAAGAGGGAGGCTTGCGTTTTCTTTCCCTTTTCCACTAACCTGATCTTGGAGAAAGTTGAGTTCAGACTGTGAGCCGAGATAGCGAATTCCGGTAAGTGCTCCGTAGAGAACAGCCAAGCCAACTAAGAGACCGAAGATGGGGGAGAAAAAATTGCGTTTGTTTTTCGAAGAGGGGCTACTGCTACCTTCGTTGGAGGAACTGCTTTTTGCTTTGCTCTTTCCTGAAAGAAGACCGAGGAAAGTTTGGATCAGAACCAGAATAAGAAGAGCACAGACGATTCCAATTACAATTGGAAGCCAGGAAGAGGCTTCTGGAATGAACTTTTCAACGAAGGGAGGGGACTGTAGGTAGCCGAAGACAAACGCAGCGGTTGCGAGGATGAGTTTTACAACCGTAAAGATGGTTCTCAGGACTCCCTTGACGAAGGAAATGAGTGAGAAGAAAAGAGTCAGCCCAGTCATTCCCAGCGTGAGGGCTGTCTGGTCGAAGGGGAGATTGTCAAAAAAAGAAGCGAGAATGAGCATGGCACAAACAGGGTCGGCGCGAGACTAGAAGCTCCAGTCAGGGCATTGAGCATGCTGTCTGAGGAGATGATCGAGAACGACGAGTCGCGTCATGGCTTCGACCATGGGAACGGCGCGGGGAAGAACACAAGGGTCGTGGCGGCCTTTTCCTTTTAGTTTGGTTTCTTCCATTGCGGAGGAAACCGTTTCTTGTGAGGTCATGATGGTGGCGACGGGTTTGAAGGCGACACGGAAGAGAATGTTCTCTCCATTGGAGATCCCTCCTTGCACGCCACCAGAGTTGTTGGTGCGGGTTCGCACCGTTCCTTCTTCGAGGTAGAAGGGGTCATTGTGTTCGCGTCCGGTCATGATTGTGCCGACGAAACCGGAGCCGACCTCGAAGCCTTTGGTTGCGGGTAAGGAGAGCATCGCTTTGGCGAGATCCGCTTCGAGCCGATCAAATACGGGTGAACCTAAGCCAGGAGGACAACCACGGACAACGGCTGCGACTGTACCTCCAATAGAATTACCTTCTGCACGAGTTGCTTTGATGAGATCGATCATAGGTTCGACCATGTTGAGGTCTCCTGTGCGAACAATGTTGGATTCAATTTGAGCACTCGTAACGCTATTAGGATCAACTTGCGCTTTAAGGTCTTTAACTGAATTTACCCAAGCTAGAACTTCGAGATTAGGGACAAGGTGATTGAGAACGACTTTCGCTACTGCTCCAGCGGCGACGCGTCCAATCGTTTCCCGGGCTGAAGATCTTCCTCCACCGTTGGGATTGCGGCGTCCAAATTTGGCATCATAGGTGTAGTCGGCGTGCGAGGGTCGATATTTGACCGCCATTTCATCATAAGCGCCAGGACGCTGATCTTTATTGCGGACATGAATCGAGATGGGGGTGCCTAGGGTGAATCCCTCATGAATCCCAGAGAGGACTTCGGCGGCGTCAGCTTCATTGCGGGGGGTGACAATTTCGGACTGACCGGGGCGTCGACGGTCGAGTTCAGTTTGAATTTGCTCAATGTCCAATGGAATCCCGGGAGGACAGCCATCAATAATTACACCAACTCCTCCTCCATGAGACTCGCCGAAAGTTGAGATGCGGAATATTTCGCCAAAATGATTACTCACGCGCGGACTCTAGTCCGTGAATTCGTTCTCGCTCAAGAACTTTGCCGCAAGGATCCTCGTGAATGATTTTGAACCCCGGTGGATTATAGAAAAAGCATGAGTTTTTCATTTTGTAGAACCGGACACGCTGCTAAAGGATCGCCAAAATTTAATGAGATACGAACCATTTGCTCCGTCGCTTTTTATCAATAATCGTAAGAAATTAGAAACTCGTTTGAAGCCGAATTCGATCGTGGTGATTCATGCCAATGATATTTTGCCTACAAATGCGGATGGGACTCTCTTATTACACCAGAATCGCGATCTCTTTTACACTTGTGGAGTCGATCAAGAGGAGACTGTGCTGGTTCTTTTCCCTGATGCTCGCAACGAGCAAGATCGCGAGATTCTCTTTGTGAGAGAAACCAATGAGACGGTTGCTATTTGGGAAGGGGAAAAATTGACCAAAGAGAGGGCTACTGAGGTTTCGGGGATTAAGCGGGTCGAATGGACGAAGTCGTTTGAAAACCTTCTCATGTATCTCATCCCGCAGGCGGAGCATGTCTATCTTTCGACAAACGAGCATCTTCGTGCGATGAGAAAGGTGGAGACTCGTAACGACCGCTTTATCAAAGATTGTCAGGCTCGTTTTCCTCTTCATCAATATGAGCGAGTCGCTCCCATCATGGCGGAGTTACGAATGATCAAGGAATCCGAGGAAATGGCAGCTCTGCAAAAAGCTTGTCACATCACGGAAGCAGGATTCCGTCGTGTCTTAGGTTTCATCAAGCCTGGAGTGGGGGAGTGGGAAATCGAGGCCGAGTATTTGCATGAATTTGTCCGTCGCCGCTCTCGTGGCTTTTCATATTCACCCATTATTGGCTCGGGTAAGAATGCCTGCGTATTGCATTACCTTGAAAATCACGATCTTTGCCAAGATGGGGACATGGTTCTGATGGATGTGGCTGCTGAGTATGGGAACTACGCTGCCGACATGACTCGGACAGTTCCGGTTAGCGGACGCTTCACCGATCGTCAGCGGGCGGTTTACCAAGCGGTTCTGAATGTGTTAAGGCAGTGCAACGAGATTCTTCGTCCAGGGATTACTCCCAAGGAGTATCAACAGGAATCTCGTTTGATGATGGAGAAGGAGTTGATTCAGATTGGGCTGATCGATGCGCAAGCAGCGAAGGAACAGGATCGTGACAAGCTACCTTTGCTCAATAAATACTTTATGCACGGGACCTCACATCATCTCGGGTTGGATGTTCATGATATTTCTCCCGCTAATGAGCCAGTTCGGGAAGGGATGGTCTTTACGATTGAACCGGGACTCTATCTACGAGAGGAGAATCTTGGGGTTCGCTTGGAGAACGATGTCTTTATTGGTCCTGATGGCAACATCGATCTTATGGGAAGTATCCCGATCGAAATTGAAGAAATCGAGGAGCTAATGAATGCTACTAGCTAGAAATGACTTGGCGCGGTTGTCAAAAGGTTAAGAGATTTCCTTTTTGTGGCGGTTTTTTCCCTCGAGAAGGCTTTTTCGGGAGGGTTTTCTTGCCATGAGAGACGGTCTGGCCATCATACCGCCTTTCAATCCGCACCCACACATATTATTCAAACGATGGAATCTAATCCCTTTGTTGAAGTCACCGTCGACCAGGTTGACGCAAGTCTTCAGAATTTCTGGCAGAAAGCGCAGGAAGCGCTGCAGATCGATAACCATAAATACGCGATCACCTTATTACAGGCTATTTTGAAGGAGTCTCCGGGCTTTCTGGGTGCTCGTAAGGCTCTTCGCTTGGCCGAAGACAAGCTCACGGGCGGACCTAAGAAGAAACGGGGTTTGTTTGGGACGAATGTGGGAACTAATACTCCAACCGTATCGAAGAAGTATCTTTCACAGGCGAATAAGGATGGAAACGCTGCTCTGCAGGCTGTTGAAAAGGAACTGGAGAAAGAGCCCTTCAATGCTTCTTACAACGAGGCATTACATGATGTCGCTGTTAAACTAGAAATGATGGAAACTGCAGCGTTTGCTCTTGAAACGGTTCGACAGTCTGCTCCTGAAGAAGGAAAGTTGATGCACAAGCTTGCGCAATTTTATCTCGATCATGATAGAGCCCTAGAGGCCGCTTCGGTTTACGAAGACATTGTGAAGGCAAATCCTGCTGATATCGATGCGGTTAAGCTGGCAAAAGACAGCACCGCGAGGGCTTCGATGCTTTCGAATCGGAATGCGGAAGGTCAAATTGAGATTCAGAAGAAGGATGCTAGTGAGACGCTAGAACTGGAAAAAGCCTCACGAACTGCTTTGACCAAAGAGCAAATGGAGGCAAAGCGGGATGATTTGGTTGCTCAGTACAATGCCGATCAGAATAATCAGGCGGTGGTGAGAGAACTGGCTTCGGTTTATGAGCAATTGGAAGATTGGGACAATGCCTTTGTCTTCTACGATTGGGGTTTTCAGTTAAGTAATAATGATTCTGCGCTTAAGTCTAAAGCCGCTAAGATGCGAGATAAGGCTTCTGAGAAGAACTTGCAGGCGCTCGAAGAATATGTGGCGGCGAACCCTGACGACGCGGAAGGGGTTGCGCGCCTCGATACCTATCGGAGTGAACTCTCCGCTTCGCAAGTGACCGAGCGTCTGGCTCAGGTAGAGGAGAATCCAACAGATCCTACTCTTCGTTTTTCTTTGGGAGAGGCTCTTTTTCATGCAGGTGAATATCGTGATGCGATCAAGCATTTGCAGCAAGCGACGAGGAATCCACACATACGTATCAAGGTCTTAGTCCTTCTCGGGCGGACTTTTGACAAGATGGGGATGACTGATATGGCTGTTAGTCGTTTTCAGGAAGCTGATGCTGAATTGAAGCAGATGGATGCGACCAAAAAGGAAGTCCTCTACGAAATGGCTCTTATTTTCGAAAAACTCGAGAAGAAAGACGAAGCATTGGCTGCTCTCAAACAGATTTACGAGGTCGACTACGGCTATCGAGATGTCGCAGAGCGGGTGGAAGCCGCTTATTAGAGGCTATTTTAGCATTCTATAAGGAAAACGTCGCCATTGGGCGGCGTTTTTTGCGTATGGGCCAACAATATTTATTGGCCATTGCAAAGGCTACGTCTTGGGAGCAAAAAAAGGGATGATCGCCTTTAAAGAGTGGGATGTGGTGTGCAATGCCATTGGCGCAGGCCGTCAAACAGTGATTCTTCGTAAGGGAGGAATCCACGAAGGACGTGAAGGCTTCGCTTGGGAGCATGAAGAGTTCGTGCTTTTTCCAACTCGCTTTCATGCTCAACAGCAAGGAGTTAAAGCCGATGACTGGAAGAAGTTTGGACGGAAAGCCCTGAAAGAATGGGAAAATGGGGATGAAGTCGTAATTAAATGGAAATGTCATGTACGAAGTTCGCGCATTTTAACGGATTTAAAGGAGGTAGAGGCCTTTTCAGAGCAGCATGTGTGGACTCAAGATGTTGTAAATGAACGATTTAACTGGGAAATGAAAAAAATGAAGGGAAACAGTATAACAATTGCCGAAATTCGCGTTTCTCCGCTTAAAAGTGAAAAAAAATTGGTTTATCACAAATCTTTATACGGAGGCTGTAGAAGTTGGCTAAAACTCTAATTTCATGGATTTTTTGTATATTTGATGAACTAACTTCTTCGAAAAATTGCGAATAGTTTAAATTCGTTATCTTAATTTTTTATAAATAGTTTAGCTATCTAAAATATTGTTGTCTGTATAAGTGTTTTGTGGGAATTTTGGGCATGCTCAAGCGAGCACTTAATCCAAACCTATTATTATTCCCTATGAAAACACTCCCCCTATTACTATCTAGTTTAGTAGCACTTACTGGCTCAGTTTTTGCCCAAGATCGACCTAGCGGATGGATCTCAGCTGATTCTCAATTTGTCCGCGCTGGGACTTTCCCTCGTATCACTTGGGGTATCGACTTTCCGGTTGCTCAAACTGAAAATGAAGATTCTTTTGATGGTGTCGAAATTAGTGAAGATGGTGATATTGAGCCAGTTCGTGATTTGAAAGTAGACGTGCGAGTTCTTGCTGCTGATGTTCAGCGTCGAACTAAAAGGGGTAGTAGCCGGACCGGATTCTACTTTGAGTTTGAGCACATCAACGTAGCAGCTCTTGGCCGAGTTAATAGCACTAGTTGGGCGACTCTCTTCAATGGGACTCAGCCACAAGTTAATCCAAGCAACGTTGTTTGGACCCGCCACCTAGAAGAGGGTGATTCTATTGAATTCGCTAGCCGTGTATTGCTTGATGGATTCGGATGGTATGTGAGCGGTCGTGGTAGCAGTAACGTAATTGTGTTACGTAATGGTGATGTTCCTCCTGTTTTCTCTACTTGGGATACTCAGTCTACCCTCGGAACTCACATTGAAGCTTATTTAGATGATGATGGTAAGGTTGATATCGGTTTTCGTGACCTTATTGTAGCTTTTGAACTTACCCATGTGATTGATCCTAGCCGTGGAAGCGACCAAGATGGAGATATGCAGGACATGGTTCTCCTTTTGTCGTTCGAAGAGGATTAATAGATTGGAAGTTTCAATTAATAGTATAATATTCCCTCAATAATGAAATATCCCTTTTTAAAAGTCTCGCTTCTCCTGGTCGCCGCGTCTCTTTCAACTGTTTGTGCCCAAGAGGGTCGTCGCCTCTCTAGAGAGGAACTGATTGCCAAGCGGGCAGAAGCAATGAAAAAGAATAGTGCCCTTGCCCCCAAGGGGAATTCTCTTGAGAGTAAGCACCCGACACGAATCACTCGAAGTGCTCGTTCGGTGAAGATTGGCTTTAATGGACTCTGGACTATGGTGCCGATAGGCTCTGTTTTGGGCGTTCCTGCGAATTATAAAGACCGCGTCGATCTTACAGAGACTGAAGGGAAGTTTGTGTCCTTTCCCGAATTTTTAGGGAAGAACCGTTCTTGGATTTCTGTTTTTGATGTTTCTTTGGAGCAGGCACGTGGCGATGAGAAGATATCAGAGAAGGCCTTAACTAGCTTGAGCAAGAGTGACCGCCTTACAATTGCGGTCCTGCAAGGAGGCCCGATTACAGTTCGACCTCCAAAGGATCGAGTTCAGACAGCGCAAGCAGAGGTGAGTAAATAAGAATTAGAAATTTGTGTGTGATGAAATTAAAGAGTATTTTTAGTATATGTAGTTTGAGTTTGAGTTCAGGCCTAATGGCTGAGCGAGGCTTTGTGAATGCCATCGAAATGATTGAGCTTGGTGATGGCGAGAGTGGTCCTTTGATTTGGACGATGCCTGGAGTAGTTGCTGATAACGCAGAGGACATCTTGGTTGGCCGAGCTGTTCCTGAGGGAGGGGTTGTTTTCAATCTTTCTACCACTGAACAAGCCACTGGAACCTACCATTTCTTGGATTCTACCCCAGTTGGAGCCTATCTGCCTGATGCGACCATTACCGTCTTTACTCACGATATGACTGCTGATGTTCCTCGAACTCGGGCTGATCGGCCATACTCGGTTCAGGTTGAGGTGAGTGGTTTGTATAGTGAGGAGACGCTTGCTTCTCTGTCTATTTCTGATGCTCAGCTTCGGAACGCTGCTAGCGAGGTGCGATTGCAGCTGTTTGGCCAAGATTATCCTGAGGGTGAGCACGCTCTTGCTGATGGAGTGGTATCTGTTGAGCACTACGCAGAGTATGCTCTGACAAGTAACGGAATTCATCCGACGGCCGATACTGCGGGGACTTTGACATTTTACTCTTCATTGAACCCAAGTAGTCCTGAAAGTGGACATGGCGAGGAGCACTTTGTTGTTTCGGCCCTCTCCGATGGTGCAGTTGGAGAATCTCCTCTTGATTCAAAGCATCTCGAAGTTTTTCCTGTTTGGTCTTCTGATGTCTCAGGATTAGATAATCCTGTCTTTGTCCCGTATCAGCATTCAGGAGTTCTTTCTGATGAGCCTGGAGATTTGGGCTCTTTCATTGAAACAATTTCGCCTGATTTGAGCTTTCAGCAGCTTGAAAATGAAACTGCTTACGAAAGGAATCCTCCTCCAGTTACTTTTGCTTGGGAGAATCTTTATCCAGGATCTTTCACTGGTGTGTTGATCACTCCTGCAGGGGTTACTTCTCCTTGGGGGGGGCGCTGGGTAACAGGTTCGACAAGGACTCACGATGTAGACACCGTAGTTGATTTTTCACAGACGGTCTCGGATTGGGGGAATGTTTTCGGCGGTCAAGGACGTTACATCCTTTGGCATGTGAGCTACACCGAGGGAATCGGATGGGAAGTCGGCGGCCAAGTGGACGAAGCAGGTGTTCTGGTTCCTGGTGGTTTACGAGTTGCGATTGCTCCAGAAAGTATCGAGATTCGGGCTAGCATTAACAGTTTGTCAGAATAGGCGATTGTTTGTTCTTTAGAAGTTCTTCATAAAGCGAGGCGTGTTACAGCGCCTCGCTTTTTCTGATCTTGGGACCGTGGAAGTTCCTTTGGCGCTCGCCTTAGGAGTCTTTGATGGACTACATCGCGGCCATCAAGCTGTCATTGCGGAAGCGATTCGTTCCGCTCGCGAGATTGGGGGACTAGCGGGAGTGGTTACCTTTTGGCCCCATCCCATTCAGGTGGTTGCTCCTCATCGTGCTCCTGCTGCGATTATCTTGCATGAAGCACATCGAGAGAAGGTTCTTTCCGCGCTCCATCTCGATTTACTGATAACGATTGAGTTTGATGAAAGCTTTGCCAATCAGGAACCCGAAGAGTTCTTTGAGGAATTACGAGGGGCCCCGTTTTTACGTTCAATAGCGGTTGGACAGGATTGGAAATTTGGACGGAAACGTCGCGGGGATGTTGATCTTCTGAGTTCATTGGCGCGATTGAATGATATCGAGGTTACTGCGGTTGCCCCAGTAAAGGAGGGGGGAGAGCGGATTAGTAGTACGCGAATTCGGCAAGCGCTACGTGATGGAAACCTCGACGCTGTTGAGCGAATGTTAGGTCGACGTTATTCCGTGATGGGAGTGGTGTGTGAGGGGCGTAAGTTAGGGAGGGAGCTTGGCTTTCCTACTGCGAATCTCGTTCCTGATGAAGAACAGTTGCCTTTGGAAGGAGTGTGGGCTGTTCGTGTCCTTGTTGATGAGGAGCGGGTTCCTGGGATGGCTAATCTAGGTTCACGCCCCACAGTGAGTGATGAGCCAGAACTGCTTTTAGAGGTAAATCTTTTTGACTGGGATGGTGAGCTCTATGGACATTCGATTGAGGTTGTATTTGTGGAACGGATTCGAGATATCGAGAAATTTCAGGGTTTAGAGGAGCTCGTTGCTCAATTGAAGCGAGATCGTGAAAAGGCGAAAGGGATTCTTTCGAAGTCGGATGATTAAGGAGATTTGGTCTCGAGCTGGGGATACGGCTCCGTTGACATGGTTGCTTCGCCAACGTGTTTTTTTGTTTTTAGTAGCCCTCTTAGTCGCGATTTATCTGACTTTCTCGATTTTTGGGATTGCTCTGGTGCGATGCACTTTTAAGAGAATTTTTGATGTTCCTTGCTTGGGCTGTGGTCTTACCACGGGGACAAAATTCGTTCTACGAGGTGAGGTGAGCGAGGGGATTTCTCATCATTATCTCTCTCCGGTAGTTGTGCTTTTTTTGTTGGTCGTCCCAATGCTTTATGCGGTTCCTCCGAGCAAGAAGGTATTATTTTGGGCTTGGGCAGAGGATCTTGAGAAGCGTTCAAGATTCGGTTGGTTTGTTTTTATAGCTCTCGTTCTGCTTCTGGTCTTACAAGCTTGGCGTAACTACGGACCGTAGTTGTTTTAAAAGGGGTATTCTTGTAATGGTTCGGGAATAATAACCTCACAGTTTGGGCGGTGAGCGGCTAATTGCTCCTTAAACCATTGGCTTGCTTCTGTATCCCCATGAACGAGAAATACTCGGGGAGCATCTGTTTCGATAATGAATTCCAGAAGTTCGTCTCGATTGGCGTGTCCCGAGAAATCGTATTCTTCAACCTGGCATTCTAATTGAACTGGATCGCGGATTTCGTCTAGCTTAATGAGATCTCCGCTACTGGCATTTCGAATCCGATAAGAGGGCGTAGAGGGATCCGAATAGCCGACCAGATGAAGGCTGTTGAGCGGGTTTGGTAAGAAGCCACGAGCGAATTGATTTGAAACTGTATTTTCGGACATCATACCACTGCTGAGGGCATAGATTGCTCCGGCTTGATATCGGATGGGAACGCGTCCACCTCGGCGGCGTGTGCCTGCACGAAGTTCCATATCTTTTAAAATGCGAAAATCGGGGCGGCGGCGGTTTTCGTTACTAGCATAACGGTCGTAGATAACCGTCATTTTCGTAGAAAGACCTCCAATCGTAACAGGTGCGTCGGGGAGAGTCCCATCTTCTTTTGCATTCTGAATCATGGTTAGCACTTCCTGTGTTTTGCCCATCGCGAAGACGGGTATTAGCGCTGAGCCACCTCGATCGATTGTTTCAGCAAGATTCTCGATAAGGCGAGAGACTTCTTCATCACGATCAAAGTTTGGAATGGGTTCTTTCGAGCCCCGTGTCGTTTCTACCACAAGAGCGTCGAGGGGGCCGAGATCTGAGAAATCAGCTTTCGAGATTAGGCTTTGGTCTTTGAATTGAACATCGCCGGTGTAGAAGATTCGTTTTCCTCCTCCTTCAAAGAGCATTCCTGCGGAGCCGAGAACGTGGCCGGCATCGCGGAAGGTGACTTCTAAATCGCTTCCAAGGGGATGAAAGGGTTTTCGGTAATGCATTCCTTGCCAGACGGAGCAGAGTTCATCGAGGTCGCCATGAGTGAAGAGAGGGTATTCTGCAATGTTAAGCTCTTCGGATTGACTCGTCATCACGTTTACCGAATTGTGAAGGAGAGCTTCTGCAAGGTTTGCTACCTCGGGGGTCATGTAAACGCGAGCGTGAGGGTGAGACTTTTGGGCTAATGGGATAGTGCCGATGTGATCTAGGTGAGCATGAGAGACGAAGATGGCGTCAGCCGAATCCGGCTCGATTTCATCAATACGAGGAATGGCCTCTTCACCCTGTTGCTTGGGGTGAAGCCCAGAATCGAGAATGAGTCGGTGCCCTCCAAGTTGTAGACAATAGCTGTTAGCCCCAATTTCAGGAGCACGGCAGAGACTTTGGAAGGAAGTTTCGAAGGGCACGGATGCAGTGTGGCGGGGTTTTTCGCAGTTGTCAAAAGGCGCCACTTCGTCATGTCTGGAATTTATGACTTTGCGGAGGCTTCCGGAAGGCGTAGGGAAAGAGATGGACCCGCTGTATGAAGGGAAAGCGAAGAAGCTTTTCGCCACTGATTCTCCCGAAATTCTCCGAATGGAGTTTAAGGATGATGCCACCGCTTTTAACGCCGAGAAAAAGGCTGTTTTTGAGAGTAAAGGCCGCCTAAATAAGGCTATCACTCTTCTTATCTACAATCAATTGGAGGCTGCGGGAGTGCAGACCCACCTCGCTGGAGACCAAGATGAAATCAACTTGTTGGTCAAAAAAGTCGAAATTCTCATGGTGGAAGTGATTGTTCGTAATGTTGCAGCAGGAAGTTTTAGCAAACGAATGGGGGTGCCGGAGGGCACCGAATTTAAGAAACCTATTGTGGAGTTTAGTTATAAATCTGACGAACTTGGAGATCCTCTCATCAATGACGATTATGCGCGTGAGATGGAACTTGCCACCGAGGAAGAGTGCGCGCTGCTGAAAGAGAAAGCTCTCGTAGTGAATCAAGAGCTGATCAAATTTTTCGAGCAATGTGGTCTTCGCCTTATTGATTTTAAGATTGAATTTGGGCGTCTTTCTTCTGGTGAAATTGTTCTCGCGGATGAAGTCAGTCCCGACACTTGTCGTCTCTGGGACGCTAAGACTGGGGAAAAGATGGACAAAGACCGCTTCCGTCAAGACTTAGGAGGAGTCATGGAAGGTTATCAGGAAGTTCTTCGACGCATCGAAGAGGCTTCCAGCTAGCATTTTCTCCCAATTTTTATACGCCTTTTGTTCGTGGATACACGCGACGAGCTCAACTTCCTCTCCGAGCGCGAGCGTGACGGTTGGGCCAAGGTAAAGGTGCATACGGTCGGAGAACTCTTGCGCTTTTTTCCTAAGCGCTATGAAGATCGTAGAAGCTTCGATGCTTTTCCAGCTCAAGCAGGAGGTGATCCTCTCTGTTTGAGAGGGAAAGTGATTGATTCCATGCAGAAGCGCTTTGGTAGACAACGAGGTTTTTACGAAGTGGTGGTAGAGGAAGATGGAGGAGGGAGTGTTTTTGGATCGAATACGCTTCTCTGTCGCTGGTTTAATATGCCGCTGGTAAGTCGCATGGTGGCAGTGGGCCATGAAGTGATCTTATGGGGCAGGGTCAAGGAGATTGGTGGGCAATTGATTTTACAACATCCCGAATTTGAAATTATCGGTGGCGAGGAGTCGCTTCATCTGGATCGAATTGTGCCAATTTATCGAGGTGGGAGTGGTATGAATGGTCGCCGAGTGCGGGAGTTGATTGCAGGTGTTCTCGCCGACGTGAATCCCGCTAGTTTGGAAGTCAGTTATGAATTGGATAGTAGTTATCCGATTTTTTCTGCTTATCGAGAGATTCATTTTCCAGAGCATCAAGAGCAAGCGGAAGCGGCTCGGCGTCGATTTGCCTTGGATGAGTTTTTTCGTCAACAAGTGCAGGTCCTAGCACGTCGGAAGGTTCATGAGCAGAGGTCAGGTCAAAAGCAGGGAGAAAAGACAACTTTGTTGACCCGTTTCTATGAATCGATTCCTTTTGAGTTTACTGAGGCTCAAAAACGAAGTGTGCGAGAGATAATAGGAGACCTGCGCAAGCCGACAGCGATGAATCGTCTTTTGCAGGGTGATGTTGGTAGTGGAAAAACCTTCGTGGCTTTGTCTGCAATTTTGATGGCTGTCGATTCGGGGAATCAGGCTGCGTTGATGGCTCCTACTCAAATTCTTGCCGAGCAACATTGGCTTACCTTTTGTAAATGGCTTGCCCCCTTGGGGGTGAAGGTCGGTTTGTTGACGGGCTCTCGAGATGAAGAGGCTGAGGGTGCGGATGTCTTGATAGGGACTCATGCTCTCCTCTACGATCGTGTGAATTTTGAGCGTCTCACTTTAGTGGTGGTAGACGAGCAGCATAAATTTGGGGTTCTTCAACGGGGGCGGTTGATTGAGCAAGGACTGATGCCAGACGTCCTTGTTATGACTGCGACTCCGATCCCGCGAACTCTTACTCTAACTATCTACGGGGATCTTGATGTATCGATTCTTGATGAAAGACCTCAAGGAAGAGGAGTTATTAAGACTGGGGTGAGAGTGAAGCCCAAGGTGAAGGATGTGACGGATTTTCTGAAACGAGAGTTGGGAGAGGGCCGCCAGGTTTATCTTGTCTATTCCTTGGTTGAGCCAAGTGATTCGGTGAAAGCTCTCGCCGCAGTGGAAGAATTTCCGAAATGGCAAAAACGTCTTCGCAATTTTGAGGTCGGATTGCTGCATGGAAAGATGTCTGCGGATGAGAAAGAGGACGTGATGGCAAGGTTCCGGGATAATGAGCTTCAGGTACTGGTTGCCACTACTGTGATCGAAGTTGGGGTCGATGTTCCTAATGCGAATGTGATGATGATTTGGAATGCAGATCGCTTTGGATTGTCTCAGCTACATCAATTGCGTGGGCGAATTGGGCGGGGAGAGCATAAGAGTTACTGTGTTCTCTGTAGCGACGGGAAATCGGGACAGGAAAAATTGACAGCCATAGCTGCTACGGATGACGGATTTAAGCTGGCAGAAGTCGATCTCGAGATGCGAGGCCCTGGAGAAGTCTTGGGAACAAGTCAGAGTGGAGTCGGGGATCTTGTCTTTAGCGAATTTCTAACCGATCCTCATCTTGTCCGTCAGGCTCGCGAACTAGCTGCGGAATTGTTGGAGAAGAACCCAGCTTTAGAAAATCACCCAGACTTACGCGCCTTGCTTGAAGATGACGATAGTAGTTTGGTTGCTTAAGAGGTTAGAGTATGGAGCGTCTTTCGTTAACTGATTCACGCAAGGCTGAGCTAGAATCTCGCTGGCAGGCCGTTTGCGAGCCTTTGCCGGGGAGAATCCCGTATCTTAATCGACGGCCTTGCCGGATTCGTGCTGCCGAAGATGGACGTCGTTTCATTGACCTCTTAGAGGCTCGGTTTCCCGGGAAATTGAGTGTCACGGAATGGGAGAAAGTTTTCGAGCAAGGGCAGCTAGTCAGAGAAGATGATCAGGTTCCGGTAAACGATCCTTATGTAAGGGTGACGGCAGGGCATCGTTATCAGAGGCTTTTGCCCGATTGGGTTGAGCCCGACATTGCCAGCGACCTTCAAGTTGTTGCCGAGGATGAGACCTTGTTGATACTCGATAAACCTAGTCCGCTTCCGATGCATGAGGGGGGGCGCTTCTTTAAAAACACTCTCAAGTGGCTAATGGCTCAGGCTTGGCCTGAGATGAATGTGCGCTACACCCATCGGCTAGATGCCGAAACACAAGGGTTACTTGTTTGTGTGAAAGGGAATGAAGCTCGTAATGAGGTTCAAGGACAATTCGCGCGCAATGAAGTCGGAAAGGTTTATCACGCGCTTGTGCACGGTCAGCCTAGCTGGAAAGATAGATTGGTGGAAACTCCCGTGCCAGCTGAAGGGCGAGAGTGGGGAAAACCGCTTTCAGCCGCCACCGAGTTACGAGTTTTGGAGCAACGGCTTGGAGGGCGAGCGCTGGTAGAGGCCCGTCCTAAGACTGGCCGCACTCACCAAATTCGTGTTCATTTGTGGCAAGAAGGTCATGCTATTGTCGGTGATCGTCGCTATTTGCCGGAGCATCAGGTCGGAGAGAAAGAAATCGGAGTGAAAGGGGATGAGCCTCTCTGTCTTCTCTCGGCAAAAGTCACTTTTCGTCATCCGTCCACACAGGAAGAGTTGACTTTTTGCTCTGAGCGGAGCCTGTGAGTCAAAATGTCTCGTTGAGACGTCTTGTCGCTTTTGGGTTGGGACGAAACGGCACAAGTTTCGCTCAGAGATCTTGTGGAACCCTTGTTAAATCGGGAAATAATATGATGGCACTCTGCTTGCAAAAGGAGACAGCAGTATTGAAAAGGCCGTGAGGCTCAAACTCAAAAAAATTTAAAGAACTCTTAAGAATATGGCAAAAATTCTCGGAATCGACTTAGGAACGACCAACTCTTGTATGGCCGTCATGGATAACGGTGAACCAACCGTTTTGGAAAACTCTGAAGGCGCGCGCACAACCCCTTCGGTCGTCGCCTTCAGCAAGACTGGTGAGCGTCTCGTAGGGCAGGCCGCCAAGCGTCAAGCGGTGACCAACCCACAGAATACGATTTTCTCAGCCAAGCGACTTATCGGTCGCAAGTTCTCTGAGCTTTCCGATGCTGATAAGAAGGTTCCTTATGAAATTGTCGAAGCATCCAATGGCGATGCTCATATTCAAGTTGAGGCCGAGGGAGAAAAGAAAGTTTATTCGCCTCAGGAAATCTCGGCTATGATCCTCACTAAGCTCAAGGCTGATGCTGAAGCTAAACTCGGTGAGACCATTACTGAGGCTGTTATCACAGTTCCCGCTTACTTCAACGATTCTCAGCGAAATGCAACAAAGGCTGCAGGTGAAATCGCGGGCCTTACCGTTCGTCGAATCATCAATGAGCCAACTGCTGCGTCTTTGGCTTACGGTCTCGATAAAAAATCTGACGAAAAAATTGCGGTTTATGACCTTGGAGGAGGAACTTTCGATATCTCAGTTCTAGAGATTGGAGACGGAGTCTTTGAAGTTCTTGCTACCGATGGTGATACTCAGCTTGGTGGAGACGATTGGGATAATACTCTGATTCAGTGGGTTCTTGACGAATTCAAAGCTGCTGAAAGCATGGATCTCAGTAATCAGCCTGATGCGCTTCAGCGAATCAAAGAAGAAGCTGAGAAGGCGAAGATCGCGCTGAGTTCTTCTACTAGCTACGACATCAATCTTCCTTTCATTACCGCGGACCAGAATGGCCCTAAGCATATTCAATTGGAATTGACTCGTGCGAAACTTGAGCAACTCACGGACAATCTCTTTGAGCGTACCAAAGCTCCAGTAGAGCGTTGTCTTAAGGAATCTGGTCTCGCCGCTTCTGAAATTGGTGAGCTCGTTCTTGTTGGCGGTATGACTCGTATGCCTAAAGTTCACGAGACCGCGAAAGCTCTTGCGGGTAAAGAACCTCACAAAGGGGTGAATCCTGATGAGGTTGTTGCGATTGGTGCTGGTATCCAAGGTGGCGTTCTCATGGGAGATGTGAAAGACGTTGTCCTTCTTGATGTCACTCCGCTCAGCCTTTCTATTGAAACTGAAGGAAGCCGCGCCACTCCAATGATTGAGCGCAATACGACAATTCCCGTAAAGCGTTCCCAGATTTTTTCAACTGCAGTCAATAATCAGCCTGCGGTAGATATTCGTATTTGTCAGGGCGAGCGCCCAATGTTCGTTGATAATAAATTGCTCGGTAACTTCCGCCTCGACGGAATCGATAATGCTCCGCGCGGGGTTCCTCAAATTGAGGTGATCTTCGATATCGACGCGAATGGAATTCTCCATGTTTCTGCTTCTGATAAGAAGTCGGGTAAAGAACAGAAGATTTCTATCGAGGGCTCTAGTGGTCTTTCTGATGAGGAGATCGAACGCGCCAAGAAGGAAGCGGAAGAAAATGCCGATGCCGACAAAGCGCGAGCAGAAGCAATTGACGTCAAGAATGGCGCCGAGAATCTGGTTTTCCAAGTTGAGAAGCAGCTCGAGGAGATGGGCGATCAAGCTCCTGCTGAACTCAAGGATGGAATCGAAGCCAAGCTCAATACTCTTAAGGACGCGATCAAGAGCGAAGACATTGATAGTATCAAGTCTGCTCAGACCGAATTAGAAACAATGCTTTCTGAGCTCATGCAAGCGGCACAAGCCGCAGGTGCTGCGGGCGGAATGCCCGAGATGAACCCTGATATGGCGGGGGCGGCGGAACCAGCTGATGACGAAGGAGACAGCGAGCCTCGCAAGGCTAAGGGCAAAGTCGTAGACGCCGAAGTTGTTGATAACGACTAAGAAATAAACTCTCCCACTCTCGGTAAGCGACTTGCTAGTCCTTCGCTGAGAGTGGGTTTCTCTACAAAAACTGAAGAAACCAAACTAAATACATGGCTAACATTAAACCACTTGGAAATCGGGTGCTCGTTAAGCGCTTGGAAGCTGAGACAGTCAGCGCCGGCGGCATCGTCTTGCCTGATAGCGCTAAAGAGAAGCCTCAGGAAGCTGAGGTCATATCTCTCGGAACTGGCGGCAAGGACGAAAACGGAAACGATATCGTCTTCAATGTCTCCGCTGGGGACAAAGTGCTTATTTCAAAGTATGGCGGAACTGACGTCAAAGTCGACGGGGAGGATATGCTTATTCTTTCTGAGTCCGATATTCTTGGAATCGTTGAATAACTAAATTAATTACTAGTAATACAGTAGAAAATTATTATGGCAGGAAAACAATTAGAGTTTGAAGAAAAAGCCCGTCAGGCACTTCTTCACGGGGTTGAGAAATTAGCACGTGCAGTAAAGGCCACTCTTGGGCCTGCGGGACGTAACGTTATTCTCGACAAGAAGTTTGGATCTCCAACTGTCACAAAAGACGGTGTCTCGGTTGCAAAAGAAATCGAGCTAGAAGATCCTTATGAAAACATGGGTGCGCAGCTCATTAAGGAAGTTTCTTCAAAGACTTCTGATATCGCTGGTGACGGAACGACAACTGCGACTGTTCTTGCGGAAGCAATCTACCGTGAAGGTCTTCGCAACGTGACTGCGGGTGCAAACCCAATCAGTCTTCAGCGCGGAATCCTTAAGGCTGCGGAAGCAATCGTTGCTCAGCTTAAGGAAATCTCCAAGGAAGTCAGCGATAGCAAAGAAATCGCTCAAGTAGCGACTGTTTCTGCAAACTGGGATGCTGAGATTGGTAACATCATTGCGGAAGCAATGGACAAAGTCGGCAAAGACGGAACCATCACTGTTGAAGAAGCTAAGGGAATCGAAACTACTCTCGACGTTGTTGAGGGGATGCAGTTCGACAAGGGATACCTTTCTCCTTACTTCGCAACTGATAATGAGACTATGGAGTGCAACCTCGATAGCGCTTACATCCTTATTCACGAGAAGAAGATTTCTTCTCTCAAGGACATGCTTCCTCTTCTTGAGAAAGTGGCCAAGACAAGCCGTCCACTTCTCATTATTGCTGAGGACGTCGAAGGTGAAGCTCTCACAACCCTCGTAGTGAACAAGCTTCGTGGTACTCTCAATATCGCAGCAGTTAAGGCTCCTGGATTCGGAGATCGTCGTAAGGCGATGCTCGAAGACATCGCCATCCTCACTGGTGGACGTTGCATCACAGAAGACCTTGGACTCAAGCTTGAGGATCTTGAGCTCGACGAACTCGGTGAAGCTAAGCGTGTTTCTATCACTAAGGAGGACACCACTATCGTTGAAGGTAGCGGAACTAGCGAAGATATCACTGGCCGCGTAAACCAAATCCGCAAGCAGATCGAAGACACTTCTTCTGACTACGACCGTGAGAAGCTCCAAGAGCGTCTTGCGAAGTTGGCTGGTGGAGTTGCAGTTATCAACGTTGGTGCTGCTACTGAAACCGAGATGAAAGAGAAGAAAGCTCGGGTTGAGGATGCTCTCCACGCAACTCGTGCTGCGGTTGAAGAAGGTATCGTTCCTGGAGGTGGAACTGCCCTCATCCGTGCTCACTCTCAAGTTGGTGAGCTAGGCTTGGCTGGTGACGAAGCGACTGGTGCTGAGATCGTGGCGAAAGCTATCGAAGCTCCTCTCCGTCAGCTTTCTGCTAATGCTGGTCTCGAAGGCGCGCTCATCGTTGAGCAAGTCAAGAACCGTAAGGGTAACGAAGGTTACAACGTCGCTACTGGTGACTACGCTGACCTCGTAGCAGCTGGTGTTGTTGACCCAACAAAGGTCACTCGTAGCGCTCTTCAGAATGCCTCTTCTATCTCTGGTCTCATGTTGACCACCGAGTGTCTCATCACAGACATTCCTGAGAAAGAAGCTGCCGCTCCTGCTGGTCACGACCACGGTGGCATGGACTTCTAAGTCGAACAGATTATCTAAATTCACTAAGAGTCGGGGGGAGACCTCCGGCTTTTTTTGTGTCTCGACGACGTGGAGCAGAATGATGATTTGAGCAACGAACGAGATATAAAAATCTGGTAAGGAATAAAAACGCCCCTTCAAGTAGCTCGAAGGGGCGTTGAATTTATTGCTCACTGTAGTGGCTGAATTGCATCGAGAATCCGGCTCGTCCAGCAGTCAACGAACGAAGTTGGTCGGCATATCCAAAGAGATTTGCCAACGGAACTTCTGCGATTATTATCACTAGACCTGAGCCAGTTGTTTCCTGATTACAAACAATTCCGCGTCGCCGAGAAAGGTCTCCTATGACAGAACCTAGATTGGTGTCTGGGGTCTGCACTTCGACTTTCATAGTGGGTTCGAGAATAACGGGCTTTGCTTGTTGCAAAGCCAATTCTATTGCTTCCGAAGCAGCAAATTCGAAGGCCATCGCCGATGAGTCATTTGGATGAGTTTCCCCATCTAATAGGCTGACTTTTACATCAACGATGGGGTTCCCACAAAGAAAGCCCGATGCGAGCCGGTTTCGGACGCCACGTTCGATTGCTGGAAGATACTCCTGAGGTATCGCTCCTCCAGTGACTAACGATTCAAAGGAAAACCCTTCTCCTCGCTCTGCTGGAACCAACTTGATCGTAATACCCGCATACTGACCTGGACCACCCGATTGCTTCTTCCGAAGGTGTTTCACTTCGGCTTCATGAGTGATCGTTTCTCGAAACGCCACTTGAGGTTTTCCGGTAGCAATTGGGACTCCAATTTCAGCCTCAATACGTTCACGGACCATTGCGAGATGCAGTTCTCCCATTCCTGAGAGAAGGAGCTGCCCCGTTTCAGGGTCTGTCGAAACATGAAGAGTTGGATCTTCGCGGCGAATTCGATCAAGTGCACTCATCAATTTATCTCTTGCAGCTAGATCAGTAGCTTCGAGAGAAATTGTTGTTACTGGTTCAGGGTATTTCAACTCTTCCAAGGAAAAGTTTAATCCATCAGAACAGAGAGTCTGACCAGTCGAAGTTTCCTTCAGACCTGCTAACGTTACGATGTCACCGGCTACCGCAGAATCGAGACGAGTTTTTTTGCCAGCATGCATTGCAAAGCTACCTGACACCCGCTCATTTCTTCCATTCGAACTGTTAATAAGACGATCTCCTTCACTAATCGTGCCTTGATAGACACGACAGTAAACGAGGGAGCCATGCTCAGAGGCAGACACTTTGAAGGCGTAGGCCACTGTTCCTTTGTCGGTCGACGGTCCATTCCAATTTGTCTCTTCAGGAGTAGGCAAATATTGAACGACTGCGTCTAACAAAGGTTCAATACCGATGTTTCGGAGTGCAGAACCACAATAGACAGGAACTAGTCTGCCTTGTAGTACTCCAACTCGGATTGCATTGCGCAAAGACTCTTCAGAGATCTCCTGTCCTGATAACCACGCTTCTAACACGTTATCGTCAAAGAGAGACGCTGCCTCGATCACGGAAGCTCGAGCTTCGTTGAGAGCGAGTAGGTGTTTCTCTTCTGGACTTTTCCAGGCAGGTGCGTCTCCAAGCTCCTTGGACCAAACTCCAATACGTTTGGAGAAAGGGCAAAGAATCCCCTCGAATTCATCACCGGAACCAACAGGAATTTGCATCAAGACCGCATGAGCATTAAAACGATTTTCAATCATTTCGACTGTGCGGAGGAAATTCGCACCTCGCCGATCCATCTTGTTAATGAAGGCTAGTCGAGGAACTTGAAAGTCATCCGCGAGGCGCCAATTGGCTTCTGTTTGAGGCTCGACGCCGGCCACAGCATCAAAGACAACGACCGCGCCGTCAAGAACACGAAGAGCACGCTTCACTTCAATGTTGAAGTCAACATGACCTGGAGTATCAATGAGAGTGATCGAGTGTTCATTCCAGGAGACCGTAGTCGCCGCAGACGAAATTGTAATTCCGTGGGCTTTTTCCCGAGGATCGTCATCAAGAGTCGCAGCTCCATTGTGAACCTCACCTGTGGAATGAATAGTGCCACAGTAATAGAGAATTCGTTCGCTAACAGTTGTTTTGCCAGCGTCGACATGGGCAATGATTCCAATATTTCTTCGATTTGTTCTTAGTTTCATAGTTCCTCCTTTCTTGTTTTGGTTAATGACCTCGAAAACAAAGGAAGAATGCTCCGAGGCTAGATGGCTCTTGGACCGAAGCACTACAATATCCTCAAGTAAAGAAGGGGAGTGACGGTCCAACAAAACGCCTAGAAGCAAGCCTGTATAGTGAGGCGCTTCTGGCGTTTAAAGAGTGCTGAACTTGAGGACCGTCATAACGGAAGCTCTTTTAGTGGCTTCCGAGGTGAAAATTGTCAATTCATGATTACAAAATTTCTCTCCCTTAAACTGAAATTATGAAATTAGTCATGAGATAAGTTAGTGTTTAGGGCTCTTCAGCAGAATCTGTGGGTGAATTTTGGTTCGGGAAGGTCTCCTAGCT
>CAYUHN010000019.1:0-28111 GCA_964444495.1 uncultured Roseibacillus sp.
CTAGGAGACCTTCCCGAACCAAAATTCACCCACAGATTCTGCTGAAGAGCCAAAATAAAGAGGGCGCATTGGGGTTTAATCCATTTTACGCATTAGGAGAAGATATTCTTAGGCTTAAATTACTCAGGAAGATTTCATCCAACCTTGCAAAGTCTTGGCATCGCGGGTGATGTTTTCAACTGCTTCCATCACTCGGTCAGCGGGGTAAATTGGCTTGAGGCCCCATTCCATGTGCAAAGAGATGGGCATGGGAGAGAGGTCTTTGCGGACGAGGTCGAAGACTTCCTTATTTACGAAGCCGGTATCGAGAGGGACGCTTTTAAGTTTGTCGGAACGTTCGCCGGACCAAACGGCATCTTTGACGTAGAGGGCTTGGATATGCTTGCGCATCAGTTCAACCGAGACTTTCCAAGACAATCCGGAGTCAGTGCGGAAGTGTCGTAGGTCCATGCCGACTCCAAAGTATTGGGGGTCGATCTCTTCTAACAAAAGAGCGAGGTCCCAGCTGAGTCCGCCGAGGAGTTTGTAGCCGGAATGAAATTGGTAGATCGCTTGGAGGCCGTTCTCTTTATTGAAGGCGGCGATCTCCTTTGCTTTGACAGCGAATTCTTTGAGCTGAGGAAGAAGCTCTCGCTTGTAGTCGTAACGGTAGTAGTCGGAGCGATAGGTGGTGATGCCGTTCTCTTTTAGGGTGAGAAGGAATTTTTTGTTTTCGGGTGTGATTTCAGAAATACGAGTGGCGACTAGGTGAGCCTTCTGGTCATTTTTCGCGAGATCAGCCACCATTTGGGGGACTTTCTCTTCTGCTTCTCTTGGTTCGATATGGCCACCGGGTCGGATAGTGGCTTCGATGCCATTCATTCCCATTTCGGCAAGAATCTCTCCCATTCGATCATAGGGTAGAGTTTGAATGGGTTTCTCGAAGGCGACTAGCGGCCAGTCCTTTGCCTTCGGCTCAGGTTTGCCTTCAGCTTTGAGGAGGGGAGAGGAGGCCAAGCTGGTGAGAGAGGCTCCGCTAGTAGCGAGAAAATCACGGCGTTTCATAATGGGAAGGTCTTAGAGAAGAGGCGAAGCGGTCTTAACCTAGCTGAGAGAAACCTGCAGTTCGGGTGAGAGCGCTTCTAGGCCTTGGGTGAGGTTGTTGATGGGATTGTCTTTGCAGGTAGTGATTTTAAGAACGGCATGAAAAAGAAGGTGGCCAGCTTCTGGGGCGGACTCGAGGTTTGTTTCTATTTCTTGGATGTTCGCTCTATGGTTTTTGACGATTTGGGTCACTTCTGAGAGGATTCCGGGACGATCATGGCCGAGAACATCAAGGGTGTAGGTTTCGCTTTGAGGTTCATTGGTGCTATTTGCTCGCACGAGAAAGATCTCGAGGCCTTCGCGTTGCAGGTGAGAGAGGGCGTTGCGAAGGGCGTCGGCTGACGAGTTGGGGCAGATGAGGTGGACGATGCCGGCGAATTGTCCAGCCAAGCGGGCCAGATGAGATTCCTGCCAGCTAGCGCCGTGGGTAGTCGCAAGAGTGGAGATACTATCCACGATTCCGGTGCGATCTGGACCAATAATGGTCAGAACAATGGATTGGGTCATATTCTGGTGGTGGGTTGGTAGGTTATTTTTCTAGGAGGTTACGAGCACACCGGAATCCGGTATGATTCGTGGGAGAGAGGGATTCCGCATAGTGCCTCGCGGCGGGGCGATAGCGCAAGCAGTATGTGTGATGGCAGAGGAAAGATCCTCCTTTGACAACCCAAAGTTTAGTCAATGGATGATAAAGGTCGTAGCTGTCTTGTAGAGGGCTTCCTCTGAAGAAAGGGGCTAGATGAGGCTGAGCGAGAGCTTGTGATAGGGGTGGTCCAGTTGGGTTTGGACTGGGGTTTTTACTGAATTTTTGGTAATAATCAGGGCGGTAGATGTCGGCGGTGTATTCCCAGACATTTCCGCTGATATCGTAGAGACCATAGCCATTGGGAGAGAAGCTCTTGACCGGAGCGGTAGAGGCATAGCCATCGAGGGCGCTGTCTTTATTAGGGAATTTGCCTTGGTAGACATTCGCAGGCCAAGAATCGGGGTCAGGTTTGGGTTTGTCACCCCACGCGAAAATAGCTTCGTCGAGGCCGCCACGGGCCGCGCGTTCCCATTCAGCTTCGGTAGGAAGGCGTTTCCCAGCCCATTTACAGTAGGCGAGTGCATCTTCGTGGGTGAGGCAAACAACAGGGTGGTCCATCAATCCTTCGAGATTGCTGTCAGGTCCTTGGGGGTGTTGCCAGTTGGCTCCAGGAGTGAAAATCCACCATAGGTTAGCAGCTCCAGGGGAAAAGGGCTGAACTTCGTGGGTGGGTGGGGTGAAGATGAGAGCTCCTCCGACGAGTTGGTCTGCAGGAGCATTGGGAAAGTCTTCTCTACTAAAGCCTCGTTCGGCTTGAGTTTGGTAACCAGTGGCATCGACGAATTTTTTAAATTGGGCGTTAGTGACCTCGGTTTTATCAAGAAAGAAGGCAGAAATGGTGACCTCGTGGGCAGGTTGCTCTTCAAGATAAGTGGAGCGAGTGGAAATCTTACGCTCTTCGCCCCTTTTATAGGTGCCACCGGGAATGAAGACCATGCCTTCGGGAGGAGTTTCTTTTGAGGGTTGTTCGGCAAGAGAGGGTTGAAGAATGGCGAGAAAAAGAAGAATGCGGAGAATGATGGACATGAGATGAGGTAACAGAGCAGTTAGGAAGAAAATACGAGCAAGGGCTTTCCAAGCGCCGTTGATATTGTTTGATTCTACGCAGATTGCGATGACTAACTTTCGACCTTGCATTGATCTTCACGATGGTTGTGTGAAGCAGATCGTGGGCGGCAGCCTGACGGATGAGGGGGCGGTGGAGAATTACGTCTCCGAGCGGCCAGCCTCGTTTTATGCCGATCTTTTTCAACGAGATCAGCTACAGGGCGGGCACGTGATTCAGCTGGGGCCGGGGAATGAGACGGCTGCGAGGGAGGCGCTGAGTCGCTATCCGAACGGGTTGCAATTAGGAGGAGGAGTGAAGGTGGCAAACGCCGTGAGTTGGATAGAGGCGGGGGCAAGTGCGGTGATTGTGACCTCGACCTTATTTGATCAGAACGGAGTTTTTCAGTCTGAAAAACTTTCGGAGCTGAGTCGTGAAGTGGGGGCTGAGAGGCTCGTTATTGATCTCAGTTGTCGCCGAGTGGAGAAGGGGTGGCAGGTTGCGATGAATCGCTGGCAGACTCTTACTAATCTCGCTGTGACGACGGCGGTCTTGGATGATTTGGCTGAATGGGGGTGCGAGTTTTTGATTCATGCGGCTGATGTGGAAGGGAAGTGTCAGGGGATTGATGAGGAGCTTGTTGCGCTTTTAGGCAGTTGGTCGGGGTTGCCGGTTACTTATGCCGGAGGAGTCGGGGTGATGGCAGATGTCGAGCTAGTGGAGAAGGCAAGCGGAGGGCGAGTCGATGTGACGGTGGGGAGTGCACTCGATCTTTTCGGAGGATCAGGGGTGAAATATGAGGAATTGCTGGCTTGGAATGCTCGTGGCACACTCTCTTCCTCATGAAAACGCATCGCCTTGTCCTCCCCGAGGATCTTAATCAGTTTGGCTTCATGTTTGGTGGGCGTTTGCTCAGTTGGGTGGATGAGGTGAGCTGGATTGCTGCCAGTATGGAATACCCCATCTGTCACTTTGTGACGGTGGGTCTCGATGATGTGAGCTTTCGGCATTCGATTCATGAGGGATCGATCCTTGAGTTTGAGTCGACGAAGATGCGCCAGGGAAGTACTTCGATCACCTATCATGTTTCGGTGCGTGATGGGCGAGATGCGAAAGGAGAGGTTCTCTTTTCAACCGAGGTTACTTTCGTGAATGTATCGAAAGATGGGGCTAAAGTGCCCATTCCGTCTAAATCTTAATCGTTGTTAAATCGGTGATTGAACAGGTAGATATAGTAGTTTCTCTGGAGCAACGCCAAGATGAGGCCGTTTGGCGTCGCTTGGCGGCTCGACGATTGAAGTGTCATCCTCGACGCATTCGTGAGATGCGTCTTCGTAAGGAGTCGATCGATGCTCGCAAGGCTCCAGTTCGATTTCAGTTGAGGTTGGAAGTGGGAGTTGAAGAGGAGTTGGTTCCGCTTGCGCCTGTGAGTTACAATGTCCCTAAGGTCGGGGAAAATGCGGAGGAGGTTGTGATTGTAGGTTGTGGTCCGGCGGGGATTTTTGCGGCACTTCAATGTCTCGAAAATGGATTGCGACCTATCATTGTTGAACGAGGAAAAGATGCCTCTGCTCGACGCTTTGACTTGGCGCCTCTGTTGCGGAAAGGGAAAGTCATTGAGGACTCTAACTACTGCTTTGGAGAGGGTGGTGCAGGGACCTTTTCTGATGGCAAATTGTACACGAGGGCGACGAAGCGAGGGCCGGTAAGGAAAGTTTATGAAACACTGGTTGCTCATGGTGCCCCTGAGCAAATTCTGGTTGATGCTCATCCCCATATTGGATCTAATTTGCTTCCGAAAGTGGTTATGGCGATGCGGGACCGAATTCGTAGTTGTGGAGGGGAGGTGCGCTTTGAATGGAAGGTGGTCGACTTTGAGCGCAACGATTCCGGGGACCTGGTTGGAGTGGTGAATTCAAAGGGAGAAGTGTTGCGAGGGGCTGCGGTTATACTGGCAACCGGACATTCTGCGCGCGATATGCTTTCCTTATTACAGCGACATAATATCGCGATGGAGGCAAAAGCTTTTGCGGTCGGGGTTCGTATTGAGCATCCTCAGCCACTTATTGATAGTGTGCAGTACCATTACTCTCGTGGGAAGGCGCGCCCTCGTGTTCTTCCGGCAGCACGCTACTCACTAGCGACGAAGGTGGAGGGCCGAGGCGTGCATTCTTTTTGCATGTGTCCAGGTGGGTTTATCGTTCCTGCCGCTACAGAGGATGATGAAGTGGTGGTGAATGGAATGAGCCTTGCTCGTCGTGATTCGCCTTTTGCTAATACTGGAATGGTCGTAGGTGTTGAACCAGAGGATATTCCAGGAGATGATGTTTTGAGGGGGATCGCTTTTCAGAAGGAGTTGGAGAGGAAGGCAAAAGTGGCTGGGAATGGAGAAGGACCAGTTGGCCAAGTAGCGCCAGCGCAGCGGTTAGTTGACTTTTTGGCAGGCAGGAAATCGCGAGATCTTCCGGAGACGAGTTATTTCCCAGGGCTCAAATCGGCGAGATTGGATGAATTGATGCCGGACTTCATCACCAAGCGAATGAAGATTGGTTTGCGTAAGTTTGGACGGCAGATGAAAGGTTATCTTTCGGAAGAAGCCTTGATGATTGGCTTTGAAACCCGCACAAGTTGTCCCGTAAGAGTTCCTCGTGACGCCGAGACCCTTGAGCACCCTGAGGTCAAAGGGCTTTTTCCTTGTGGCGAAGGAGCTGGTTATGCCGGGGGAATCGTCTCCGCAGCCCTTGATGGGATGAAGGTCGCGGAGCAAGTAGCGTCTCGCCTGGAAGGTTCACGAGACTGACTAGATTTAACATTCGGTATAGTTGACGGCGAGTCCGCCACGAGAGGTTTCTTTGTATTTGGCCATCATATCGTGGCCCGTTTGCAGCATGGTGGCGATGACTTTGTCGAGAGAGACCCGATGAGGAGCGGTGTTCCCCATGGCTAGGCGAGCGGCATTGATTGCCTTTACCGAGGCCATGGCATTTCGTTCAATGCAGGGGATTTGAACGAGTCCTCCGATGGGATCACAGGTGAGGCCAAGGTTGTGCTCCATTCCGATTTCGGCAGCATTCTCGACTTGATCGGGAGTGCCTCCGAGAACAGCGACAAGTGCACCTGCTGCCATCGAGCAGGCGACGCCAACCTCGCCTTGGCAGCCGACATCGGCTCCGGAGAGTGAAGCGTTTGTCTTGTAGAGGTTGGCAATAGCTCCTGCGGTGAGAAAGAATTCGGTAATCGGGTCGGGATGAGGCGAGGTTTTGAAACGAAGGGCATATTGCAAAACGGCGGGAATGATTCCGGCGGCTCCGTTGGTGGGGGCGGTTACGATTCGGCCTCCGGAAGCGTTCTCCTCATTGACGGCGAGGGCGAATAAGTTCACCCAATCCAATATTTCTAGAGGATCTTCGGTTGCTTCTCCTTGTTTCTGTAAGCGCTCGAAAAAGCTGGGGGCACGTCGGGCTACCTTGAGGCCTCCCGGAAGTAGTCCCTCGGCCTTGCAGCCATTCTCGATGCTAGACTTCATCGTATCCCAAACGAGTTTGAGGTGATTGGTAACAGTTTCTTTGCTATGAAGAACGAGCTCGTTGGTCATGACCACTTGCGCGATGCTTAATTGATGGGTGGCGCAATGTTCCAAGAGCTCTTTAGCGGACTTGTAGGGGTGGGGCTGGTCTGTCGGCCTGGGTGTCGTGGAGTTGGAAAGCTCTTCTTCGGTGGCGATGAACCCTCCTCCCATCGAGTAAATAACGGATTCGTGGATAACTCCGTCCTCTTCGTCGAGGACAGAGAAATGCATGCCGTTGGGGTGCAGAGGTAAGTTCTTTCCTCGTAGAAAAACGAGATCGGAACGGGGATCGAAATGAAGTGTTCTTCCGTTTTCTAAAGTCACGGATTGATGTTCTTCGGCGGCGGCAAGAAGAGCTGGTATTTCTGGGACAGGAACGTTTTCAGGGGTGTAGCCAAGAAATCCTAAGGTAAGAGCTTGATCCGTGTGATGGCCTCGTCCTGTGGCGGCAAGCGAGCCGTAAAGTTCACAACGCAGACGGCCAGTTGAGAAATTATCTGGAAGACCTTGTAAAAATGTCCGAGCTGCCTTCATCGGTCCCACAGTGTGAGAGGATGAGGGGCCGATTCCAATAGTGAAGAAGTGAAGGGTGCTGGCAGGGTGCACGATGAAGGAATGGAAGTTGCTCGAAATTTTTAACTAAAAGTGAGAGTCTCGAAAGCAGGACCGTGGTTTCAACTGTTAGGGAAAAAGGGAGTCAAGAGTAAGTATGAATATTTTTTTTCGATAGGGCGAGAAGTCAGGAATTCTTTTCATGAACGATTAGCAAAAAGTGCTTGGCAAAGGTTTCCCCCATCTTGAGTTGTCCTTTATGATTGTAGTGGCCTTTGTTGATACGGGGGAAGTCGTCGGTGTCGAAGCAAGCAACATTTTTCATGTCCTCTGCAACGGTTTCTTGAGCCGCTCTAACCATGGGGCCATTTCCAGCGGGTTTATCGAAGGTTGGTAGAATGCGACCCATAATAAAGGGTAATTCGCGTTGTTTGAAATGGCGTCGCATTTCTTTGATGAAACCTCTTAGTCGAGTTTCGTACTTAGCTCCTTCTCCTTGGTCAGCATCGCTCTCTCCTTGCATCCAGAGCATGGCTTTAATAGTATATTTTTCATTTTTTTCGTCCAAATCTGCGAGAGCGGTACGAGATTGTGCGAGAAACTTCCGAAGCATGACTCCTCGTCCATCTTCAAGTTTCCAATGTTTGTGCATAGATGTCCCTCCTGCGGCAGTCTTGATGAGGTAAATTTTGTCCTCGGGGAATTCTCTTTGCATCGCTCGTCCGAAAGCGAGTTCAGGACCAAATTTCCCTTTATTGGCGGAGATTCCTGGTCCTAATTCGGTCCATTGATTTTCGTGCCAAATTTTTACATTTTCCGGTGGTCTTTGCTCGGATTTTTTCAATTTTTCAAAGAGCCCGGCTCCTGCCATGTTGGACTGCCCAGCTAGTAGGAACACATGAGCCTCTGCAGAAAGCTTGCTCATCATGGAGAGTAGAATAAAACAGAGAGACAGAGGAATAGATTGTGGAGAAGGGAAAAACATGGTAGAAATACTAGATTTAACTTGCCCGTTGTAAATCTGTTTGTAGGTGAATATGAAGGGGTATCGGGATTCTAAATTGAATATGTTGGTGGCTAAATTTGTGAAAAATGAACATTAGCGAAAATTTTTATAGAAACTGTACCCGTTTTGGCTTTAGATAAGTTCAGTGAGTAATTTTCGAATTTATTCGGCATCTGAACAGGTTGCGCATCATTTGAAAAAGATGATGCAAACTGGGGAGTTGACGGGTGCTCTTCCTGGTGTGGTGTCATTGGCTAAATTGCTTCGTGTGAATTCTAAGACAATAGTAGCAGCTTTTCAGATCCTTGAGAAAGAGGAGTTAGTTCTTAATCAAGGGCCTCGTCGAAGGCGTTTAGTGAATGCGGAGAAGATTCTGGATAATGCAATTGTGGAAAGACGAAAGAGCTTTGGGGTTCTTCTGTATGAGCCAGCGGACCGTAATTCGACTTTTATTATTGAGCTTCATAACGTTCTCGTCAACCAAGGTTGTAATATCATATACTCTCCGAAGGCTCTTACTGATTTGAAGATGTCCGTTGATGCCGTCGCTAAGCTTGTTGAACAAGCGAATTGCGATGGTTGGATTGTCTTGGCGGGTTCAAAGGATGTCTTGGAATGGTTTGTGGAGTCTAAGATCCCGACGATAGCCGTTTATGGACGCCGGAGTAGTTTGAAGATCGCGGGAGTGGGTCCACTTAAGGGAACTGCGTATACAGAGGCTCTGGAGAAATTGCTTTCTCTGGGGCATCGACGCATCGCGATGTTGTGCCGTAAGGAACGGCGTATTCCGAATCCTGGGAGTATGGAGCGTCTCTTTTTGGAAAGTCTCGAGCGGGCTAATATTGTAACAGGAAGTTATAATCTACCTGATTGGGAGGAAACCCCCGAAGGCTTTCGCAATCTTTTAGATTCTCTCTGTAGTGTCATTCCTCCAACTGCTCTTGTTATTCATCAGGTTGAGTTTTTTATAGCAGTTATACAGCATCTCGGTGAAAGGGGGCTTCGTGTTCCCGAGGATATTTCGGTGTTTTGTTCAGATTTTGACTCTAAGCTAGATTGGTGCTCTCCGACTGTGGCATGTGTCAGATGGGATCCCGATCTCGTGATACGTAGGGTTTCTCGCTGGGTAAAGAATGTGAGTTTAGGAAAAGAAGATTTTGAACAAACAGATGTGACAGCTCGCTTTATAATGGGAGGCACAATTGGTCCTGCTCCAGGTAGTAAGAATGGGAACTAAGAAGGAGCTAAAAGGCGGAGCAGTTTTGTTTATTCACTTTTAAGTTTTCCTCCTTCGGAGACCTTTTCGTAGGCTTCGATTTCTTCTTTAGTCCATTGGAAGGAAGGAAGCTTGGATCGTTCAAGTAGCTTGAGGTGAGGCTCGTTGGCCCGAGAAGGATCGTCAGAGCGAACATATCGCCAGTCATTTTCACCAAAAACTTCTTCTACTATTTTGCTTAATCCAGGGTCGTAAGCAATGAGCTCGCTACGGGTATTGACGTGATTATGATCATGGTCGGGTTCGCGATTGGTATCGAACCAAGATTGGACGCCTTCGGCGAAGTACTCGCGCGAATTCTGAGACGCGTATTTGTTTTCCCATAGGCCATGAGCCATTGCTTGGCGGTAGGTTTCTTCGAGTCTTTGGTCAAAGGTGGGATCGAGATCGTTGACAGCCATAAGATGAATGGCGTGGGCGAATTCGTGAACCATAATAGATTCGGTTGCGTAAGGATCGCCTTCGTTGTGGATCAAATTTTCTTCGCCACATGATACAGAAGGTCGAGTTCGGGTTGCTCCTAAGCCACGAGATCGACGGTTCCAATATTCGGGTGGACTGAGATCACTATGTTCGGGGACATCAGTGGTGCGCTCATCGGTTGCCATAATGCTGAGGCGAATTTTGTTTTCGCCAAGTTTACGCAGGATGTCGTCACGGTTTTTTAGCATCTGTCGAATCACGAAGGCCGCTTCATAGAGACTAGCGTCGTTGACTTTTTTGGAAGCCACGATTGGAAACCCCTCAATAACGAGAGCCTTCTGGTAGTGTTCTGAGAGTTCAAATTTTTGGCGAAGATCAGATGAGGGCGGTGCCACTTCTGGATGTTTGCTTGTCGCGGTAAACGCGGTAATTGTGATTGCGAGGGGAAGAATGAGAGGAAGAAGTTTCTTCATGGCCTAAGAACGCAAAAAGTGCCTTCAAACATACAATTCAGGTAAGAAAATTGTGCTACCCATTGAATTGAGGGGGCGAGGTATTTCAAATCGAAGTGGTTCAAGTGTAATCCTCATGATCAGAGGAGAGAGGATCTCTTGGGATAGTTGGTTTTTATTGTAACTTATTGATTATAAGTTCTTTTAGGGAGAAGTAAATTGCTTATAAGGAGGAAGGGAATGAAAATTGTATGAGCAATGATTACGAATGCTTAATTTTAAGTATTTGTTTTATTTTCGAACAAAAAACTCAGAAAATGGTGCCAGTGAGCTTCATCGTGCCAATAGGGTTCGATTGGGCTTGCACATTGCTGGGCAACTCTCTTCATTCGCCTATGGCAGAGCCCAATCTTGGCCTTTCTTTTG
This sequence comes from uncultured Roseibacillus sp., assembly GCA_964444495.1. GTDB lineage: Bacteria > Verrucomicrobiota > Verrucomicrobiia > Verrucomicrobiales > Akkermansiaceae > Roseibacillus. The sequence goes on from CAYUHN010000019.1 coordinate 10,418, forward strand.
ATGACGTCCTTCTTGTTCCGCAGCGCAGTAGTGTGCTTCCGAATTTGGTAGAACTTTCTAGTTCGCTAACTTCTGATATTTCGTTGACTTCGCCCGTTGTGTCGGCCGCGATGGACACGGTTTCGGGAAGCGAGCTGGCAATCGCTTTAGCTCGCGAAGGAGGAATTGGAGTAATTCACCGAGCTTGTCCGATCGAGGAGCAGGTGATGATGGTTTCGCGGGTAAAGCGTTCTGAGAATGCGGTGATTCATGAACCTCTTACCGTGAGCAAAGAAATGACGGTAGGTCAGATTTGCGATATGGTCTTGGAAGTGGGGTTCTCGGGGTTTCCGGTCGTAAGCGAAGAAGGCTTGCTGGAGGGAATGGTAACGGGGCGAGATGTTCGTTACTTCGATGATAAAAATGCCAAAGTAGCGGAGGTGATGACTCCCCGCGAGAAATTGGTGGTCGGAGAACCCAGCACTAGCATGGAAGAAGCTCGGCGCATTCTTTACCTGAATCGGATTGAGAAGCTTCCTCTTGTAAATAGTGAGGGACATCTTGTTGGATTAATTACGGGTGCTGATATTGAAAAGCGCATCACTTATACTAGCGCGGCCAAGGATCCCGCAGGCCGTCTCCGTTGTGGTGCCGCCGTAGGAGTTGGTCCGGATTTTCGAGATCGTGGAGAAGCTCTTATCGAAGCCGGGGCAGATGCCTTGTTCATCGATGCCGCTACCGGTCATACCGACCGAGTTATGGAGGTGGTGAGCGAGTTGCGTAGTTTGGGAGAGACTCCGGTAGTGGCAGGCAATGTTGTTACCGAAGCGGGGGCGAGAGATTTGATTTCGGCTGGAGCGAGTGCGATCAAAGTAGGAGTCGGTCCAGGTTCGATTTGCACTACCCGTGTGATTGCGGGAGTGGGGATGCCGCAGTTTTCAGCCATTCGGAATGTGGCTAAAGTGGCGAGGGAAGCCGGGGTGAGAGTGATCGCGGATGGAGGAATTCGCTATTCCGGTGATATTGTGAAAGCACTCGCTGCTGGAGCGGACTTGGTAATGTTGGGTTCGTTGCTGGCAGGAACACGGGAAAGCCCGGGGAAGACGGTTCATTTCCAAGGTCGACGCTTCAAGGTTTATCGTGGGATGGGCTCTCTGGGTGCGATGAAAAAAGGCTCCAGTGATCGCTATAGTCAAAATAGTAGCGGCAAGCTTGTTGCGGAGGGAGTCGAAGGACGAGTTGCCTATAAAGGGCCGCTCGCTGATGTTCTTTTTCAACTCATGGGTGGCTTGCGTTCGGGGATGGGATATGTGGGAGCGAACTCTCTTGCTGAGTTACGGGAATTCGCGGAGTTCGTGCGAATCACTCCCGGAGGTTTGCGTGAAAGTCATGCGCACGATGTGACTATTACTGAGGAGCCTACAAATTATCAACCACTCGGAAACTAAATTTATCGAGAAAAAGCTTACGATGGAAGAAAGAAATCATGTTGCAGTTGTCGACTTCGGTTCTCAGTACACCCAGCTCATTGTGCGCAGGGTACGTGAATTAGGTTACTATGCTAAGCTCTATCAACCAGAAAAAATAGAGGCTCTTGGGCAGCCGGGAGCGATTATTCTCTCGGGAGGTCCTAAGAGCACTTCAGATGACGATGCTCCCGACATCGATTTCGAAGGCCTGAAGGGGCTCGGAGTCCCTGTCTTGGGAGTTTGTTATGGAATGCAGCTTCTTAATCTCAAGTTTGGAGGCACGGTTGAAGCTAGTGATCGTCGAGAGTATGGTCCTGCGGAACTTAAAGTTTGCCAGCAAGGAGATCTCTTTTCTGAACTGAGCCCGTCCTCACAAATTTGGATGAGTCATTCAGATACGGTGAAGAGCCTTGCGGAGACGACGGAGGTGCTCGCTGAGAATCAGCATGGAACGGCCGTTAGCCTTGGTTTTGGAGATGGTTTCTATGGTATTCAATTTCATCCCGAGGTGACTCATAGCCATGAGGGGACTCAAGTCCTTCGTAACTTTCTTACGATGGCGAAGAGCTTAACGCCTTTCGAAATTGAGGATCTGAAGCAGGAATTGCTCGACGAAATTCGTGATAAGGTCGGTGAGAAGCAGGTTATTTGTGGAGTGAGTGGGGGAGTCGATAGCACCGTATTAGCGGTCCTCCTGAAGGAAGCGGGCATTAATATGCGCGCTATTTTTGTTGATCATGGATTGATGCGAAAGGATGAAGGAGTGGAAGTGCGTCGAAACTTTGAGCGGATGGGAGTTCCGATTGAAACCGTAGATGCTGCGACTCTCTTTATGGAGAAGCTCTCTGGAGTAGACGATCCAGAAAAGAAACGAGAAATCATCGGAAACCTATTCGTGGATGTTTTCTGGGATGCGGTTGGAGAAGCTGAGATGTTGGCGCAAGGAACTCTTTATCCAGATGTGATTGAGAGTGCCTCTAATGATAATACGAAGGCCTCCAAGATTAAGACTCACCACAATCGTGTAGATCGTATTTTGGAATTACAGAAGGAGGGTAAGGTTCTCGAGCCTCTCGCGGATCTCTTCAAAGACGAAGTGCGCGAGCTCGGTCTGTCGCTTGGAATTGAAGCTGATATTGTCAATCGTCACCCTTTCCCTGGTCCGGGGCTAGCGGTTCGCTGCCCTGGAGTGATTGATGCGGATCGAGTGCGTATCATTCAAGATGCGGACGCCATATTTATTGGTAAACTTCGCGAGCACGGTTGGTATGATCGCGTTTGGCAAGCCTACGCTTGTTTGATTCCGGTTAAAACTGTGGGAGTGAAAGGTGATGAACGCAGCTATGAGTGGGCGGTAGGTCTACGTGCGGTGGTGAGCGAAGATGCAATGACTGCCGATTGGGTGGAGCTTCCCTACGAGATTCTTCGTGAAACCAGTCATCGTATTTTGAATGAAGTGCCAGGCGTTAATCGAGTGCTTTATGATGTCTCGACCAAGCCGCCAGCAAGTATTGAGTGGGAATAGGAGTTATGAATACAGACGAAAACGATTTAGGCCCGCAGCCACTTGATCGAATGATGGAAGAGTGGAAGATCAGTAATCATAAGTTGGTTGAGGTTTCCACCGAGCAGCTGACTCATAAGCAAGTGCAGCGAGCGCGAAGCGGGCGACGTCTCACCCTCAAGATGATGATGAAGGTCACTCGTGCCTTCAATGTTACGATCTGGCACGATTTGAATAAAGAAGAGAAAGAAGCCTACTTCGAATACGGTTGGAAGCATCTCTTTAGCTACGCCAAGGGTTACGACTCCGATTTTATTGATCCCAATGCGGAGCTGATTAGCAAGCGTTAGTGTAATTAGGGTTTTCGTGAGGGTTCTTAAAACCCAGTAAGTCTGTCTGCGATCGAACGGTCGAAGACTAGGTTATCGCAGCGATTCGCTTTTTCTCCATGGCGGACGAGTATTTCGGGTGATCTCTTGGTCTGCGTTTCTCATCCTCGTTTCAAGTTGAGCAACGATTTCAGGGTGTTGAGATGAGAGATTGGTAGTTTCGGATAGATCACTATTTAGGTTATAGAGAGCTGGATTTTTTTCCGTTTTTCCGTTTTTTGGAGTGGGGTGGGCGAGGTATTTCCATTCGCCGATTCGTATCCCTGCTAATTCACCATGACTAGAATAGTAGATGAATTCTTTGCGAGGAGAAGAAGTCTTTCCAAGAAGGAAGTCGGAGGCGTCATAACCATCACATTGATGGTTTTCGGGGAGATTGGTTCCTGCTAAATTAGCCAGGGTAGGAAGTAAATCGAGGGTGGAGAGAATCTGAGAGCTGGAGGTTCTTGCGGGAATTTGAGAAGGAGACCAAACGATGCAAGGGACTCGGACGCCGCCTTCATAGTAGGTCGATTTGCCATCACGAAGAGGTTTTGCTGAGCCGGCATGGTGCTTGTAGTGGAGCCAGGGTCCATTATCTGAAGTGAAGATGATAAGGGTATTTTTATCGAGGTCATTAGACTCTAAAGTTTGAACGAGGCGTCCGACTTCTTGATCGATGTGCTCAATGACAAGCGTGTAGGCGTTCTTGGGATTCGATTGGTAATGATCCTCAGGGAGGTAGAGAGGAATGTGAGGCATGCTATGGGCGAGATAGAGGAAGAAAGGGGTTTCTCTGTTCTTTTCGACAAAGGAGATAGCTTGGTCGGTGTAGCGGCGAGTGATGGTCCGTTGATCAACGGGAATTTCGATGATAGTCTCGTTTTCGACTAGAGGAGTTTGCCATTTGGTTAGAGTGGTTTCTGGTTCTTTCCAGAGGAGGTCCATCCCGGCAGGCCCCATTTGTGGACGATCTTGGTTGTCGGGATGATTCATGTCGTTGGAGTAGGGGATTCCATAGTAGCTATCGAATCCGTGAGCTCGGGGAAGAACTTCAGGGTGATGTCCGAGATGCCATTTTCCGATGCAGGCGGTGGCATATCCGTTTTCCTTAAAATGTTTGCCTAAGGTGTATTCGCTTGGGTTGAGGCCATATGCTGATTCTGGGAAAAGTACATGTTGATGCATGCCAACACGCTTTGGATAGCAGCCAGTAAGGAGGGCTGCGCGGCTGGGTGAGCAGACGGGGCTGGCCACGTAGAATGAAGTGAGCTTGCGGCCTTCGGAAGCTAGACGATCAATGTGAGGGGTCTTAATGGCAGTAGAACCGAAACAGGAGAGATCTTGGTAGCCTTGATCATCAGTGAAAATAAGGATGATGTTGAGGTGTTCTTTCTTTCCGAGAAGGGAAGAGGGAAAGAATAGCAGATAAGAGAGGGTGTACCAGAGGAGCTTCACTTTGGAAGCCTACCACGGTAGAGCATCTTTCAAAAGTTTGTTCGCCTATTGTATTTTGAAATCATTTCCGGACAGGTTTTGCTGATAGTTGCGTTGTTCGTCGGTCATAGGTCCCGACCAACTTCCTTCTCAAACCTTACTCTCAACAAAATCTGTCTCGGCAATAGACGCTCTGAATACAAAAAAGCAGCGAGAGAAATGCTTGCTGCTTTTTGAATATTAAGCTTTCGGGAGCGTGATTCAATTATGCGCCGGAATCGCCGGAGGCGTTTCCGAGGGCTGCCATTTCGGCGGGGAGATGGGGTTTGAAACGAGATTTATCAATGGCTTTCATATAGGCCTCTTCAGGAGAGATCATGCCAGCTTGAAGTTTTTCCCAGATCGCTTCGTCCATGAACTGCATGCCTTCGGATTTTCCTTGGGTGATTACGTCGTAGAGTTTCTGAGTTGCACCTTCTCGGATGATGGCTGCAACTGCAGAGTTGGTAAACATGATCTCGTTGACTGCTGTTCGGCCAGGTTTGTCGACTCGCTTACAGAGAAGCTGTGCGACGATGCCTTTCAAAGAAGCTGCCAGCATGGTTCGAACTTGAGATTGTTGATCGGCGGGGAATACATCAACGACTCGGTCAATAGTTTTACGAGCATTGTTGGTGTGTAGAGTTCCGAAGACGAGAAGTCCTGTTTCGGCAGCAGTGAGGGCAAGTTGAATGGTTTCAAGATCTCGCATTTCGCCTACGAGAACAATGTCGGCATCTTCTCGCAGAGCGGCACGGAGTCCGTCGGAGAAGGAAGGAGTTTGAATAGGGACTTCGCGTTGTGTAATGATACACTTTTTGTTGCGGTGTACGAATTCGATGGGTTCTTCCACCGTGATAATGTGGCGACTATAATTAGTATTAATATAGTCGAGAAGAGCAGCAAGGGTAGTTGATTTTCCTGATCCTGTCGGGCCGGTGACAAGAACTAAGCCGGACCGCATGTGGCCAAATTCTTTAATGATTGGCGGAAGATTGAGGTCCTCGAGGCTAGCAATTTCGGTAGGGATGAGTCGGAAAACAGCGGCGAGGCCATTCTGTTGTTGGAGATAATTGCAGCGGAAGCGAGAGACTTCATCCATTTCATAAGCGAAGTCGAGGTCACCCTCTTCGAGATAGTTCTCAAAGGCTTTATCATCGCAGATTTCGCCCAGCATTTCTCGGAAGGCTTCGCCTTCGAGGATAGGTTCGTCAGGGATGGGTGTGACAGCGCCGTGGACGCGCACTTTGGGAGGCGAGCCTTCGGAAAGGTGAAGGTCAGAACCTTTGCTTTCAACAAGATAACGAAAAAGGCGATCGATAGTAGCCATGTCTGAAGTGGGAGAGTTAGGATAGTGAGAAAAGAGGAGCTACGAAAATACTAGGATTGGAAGTAAGCGCGCATTTGGACTTTGTCTTCGCAACGATAGAGAGTTTCCTGCTGTGTGATGATTCCTTGGTTGTATAGGTTGCGCAGAGACTCATCCATAGTGATCATGCCAACATTTTTACCGGTTTGCATGATACCGGGAAGCATGAAGGTCTTACCGTCTCGAATGGTGGCGCCTACTGCGGGTGTGTTGACAAGGAGTTCTAATGCGAGAGCTCGACCTGAGCCATCTGCTCGAGGAATAAGTTGTTGAGAGAGAATCCCGCGAAGTGATTCCGAAACCATGATTCGAATCTGGTCTCGCTGTTCGGTGGGGAATACGTCGAGAATTCGGTCGAGTGTTCGAGGGGCATTTCCGGTGTGGAGGGTAGCAAGAACGAGGTGACCGGTTTCGGCAGCGGTAATGGCGAGTTCGATGGTCTCGAGATTACTCATTTCTCCAACCACAATGATATCGGGGTCTTCACGAAGAGCTCCTCGCAAAGCGCGAGCAAATGATTCGGTGTGAGAATGAACTTCTCGTTGGTTGATGTGGCAGTTTTTAGGCTCGTAGACGTACTCGATGGGATCCTCTAGGGTGAGAATGTGATCGTCCCGATCTTGGTTAATGAAATCAACGAGGGCGGCGAGAGAGGTGGATTTTCCTGAGCCAATAGAGCCTGTCACAAGGATGAGCCCATTCTGGTAGCGAGTGAGAGGCACCAGGTCTGCTTCGGGGAGTCCGCATTCTGCGATGGAACGGATATTGGTAGAGATGATTCGAAAGACCAGCTCCAGTCCAAGGCGTTGGCGAACGACGGAAGCCCGAAAACGTCCGAAATCAGTTGAGTAGGCAAAATCGACGTCTCCTCGTTCCTCAAGGCGTTTCATCTCAGATTCACCTAAGAAGGACTTGGCGAGTCGCTCAGTATCTTCAGCGGAGAGTGGTGGATGGTCATCCCAAATTGGGGCGAGGGTACCGTAGCGGCGCCAAGCAGGAGGGTAGGCTGTGGGAAGGTGGATATCGGAGCAATCATACTCCATTCCGATTTTTAGGTACTCGTCGACGTGAGCCAGAACTTCGTGTTCGGACATGAGAAAGCAGATTTAAAGGTTCTATTTGGTGTGTTTAACGGAAAACGGCTGACTTTTATTAGAAGAAGCCAGCCGCACGCAGATGGGAAGTGATTGGACACTGTGAACACGCTAGAGTGCAAGGACAGATTTCCAAGATCTATTGATTGCTTGCAAGTCAGAGGGCGTACAATGAATTAAATGTAAAAACAGTGGGGAATTGATGCTTTCAGGGAGTGTTTTACTTCCGCAAGATCCAGCGGCGTGCTTTCTCAGTGAGCCAAATTCGAGCAATGGGTTGGGCGACACTAAGGCCGAAGGCGAGTAGCTGTCGGGAGGCAGGGCGTTCGTTTTCTGTAATGGTAATTCTATTATTTTTCTTTTTGCGTGGTTTAAAAAATAGAATCAGCAAAAAGGAGAGTCCGGCGGTGATAGCCAAGGTGCGGGTGGGTTTGTGCTGCATTTTGCTAGGAAGCTTGCTGGCAACATTCAGCACTTGCCGCGACTGGCTTAAAAGCTGGCGGGTGTCGGGAATGGAAAGCTGAGATCGGAAACTGGCTAGTTGCCGGACGAGTTCTTTCTTGTAGGACTTTGCTGTTGGATCCATTGGCGATCGCTATCGAGTTCAGCTCTTGTATATTCAAAGAGCGGGGTTTTTGGCGGATTTAGAAGGGCTTTGCGGAGTTTGAAGATGAGAAAGAGATGAAGGCCCGCCAGAAGCAGGGCAACGAATTCCCAGCCAAAAAGAGGGTTCTTCACTAGGAGAGTGAGTAATTTTCCCAGAAAAGAGACGATGGCAGCGACAACGAGTAGGTAGATGGTAATTGCTGCAATGAGGATCAGGAGAAGGGGGACAATTTTGTGCCCAATATACTCGCGAGCTTCGTTGAGCTCCACCGCCGCGAGTTGGACGCGGAGGCGAAGGAAATTGCTAAGACCTTGGATCCCACGAGGAAGGGGTTCAGATGAGCTTGTGCCTGCTTCTGATGGACGGGGGGCTTCTGGCCCTGGGCGCTCGGTCATGACCTTGGCGAATAGATACGCGGTCGGAAAAGGAGCTAGCGACGGACGATTAACCCAGCAAGGAAACCGACCGCCGCAGCAGCAAGAACTGATTGTGTAGGATGCTGCCGAATAAAGTTGTCGGTATCAGCCTGCCATTCGCGGAGTTTAACACGAGTTTCCTGCCATTGTTCACTGGCCGCGGAACGGAGTTGCTGAATGTTTTCTCCAGCGGAATCACGGAGTTGTCCGGTCTTGTCGGCAGTGGCTTCGCGAAATTCACGAGCTTTTTCGGCGGCGCTTTCAGTGAGAAGGCGTGCTTTCTCTTCTGCTGATTGAGCGAGATTGTTACGAGGGCTTTCACCCGCTGCTGCTCGCAGGTCATCGGCAGCCTGAAGATTTGAGGAGTCTGAAGTGGACATAGTCGGAGAGATTTCTTCTCTCGAAGGGTGCCAGCGCCCTTGGCTGCGCGCAAGAGGATAAAGACGTCTTGTTGGATCTCCTTTTTAAGGAGCTTTGTTTCCATCGAGAGTGAGGAGATAGGCGACTAGGTCGGCTAGCTCTTGTTCGCCGATGATTCCTGCGAATGAAGGCATGTTTGCTTGAAAGCCTTTGGCGATGATGGCGTTGGGTTCGAGAATAGACTGTCGGAGTTCGTTGGCGTTGAGGCGGGTGGCGACTTTATTGAGGGGAGGGCCGACGAGTTTGTCGCCAGTGAGGGTATGGCAGCTGGCGCAACCATGTTTGGTGTATAATTTTTCGCCTCTCTTCGGATCACCTGGTTCGATAGCCTCGGCGTTTTGATTCGCTGCTATGGTTTGCTGGGTTAGATCCGCGATTTCTTCGCTAGTGAGAGCAGGTAATTTGCTAGGAGAGGTGTAGAGGCGTAGAAAACTATCTTTTTTGTGGAAGGGGATGCTGAGTGAGAAGACATCGCCAGGTCCAAGCAGGGCGTAATCGAGAGTGAGCTTGCGACCTTCGATCTGAGCTGCGGTCGGAGAGGGTTGATATTCACCCGCTTCTCCATCCCATCGGTAGTGGCCCGAGCCATAGGAGGAGGAGCGTTTCAGAGAAAAGAGACGAGTGCTCGTCTGGTTGTAATCGAGAGATTGAGGTGAAGCGCTTTTTTCGTGGAACGTGATAGTTAGATTTTTCTTGGAAAGCTCGATTGATTGTGGGGAGGGAAAGGCGGCGTGCTCTCGGATCGCGGCGAGACCTACCACGTGTTTCGTAGTTGGTTTGTAACCTGAGATGCCCAAGCCCACAACGTAGAGCTCACCTGTGGTGGGGTGGGTCGCTCCATTGAGAGCGGGGAAGTCGAGTTGTAGGGGGAGCTCCCAAGAAAAGGCTTGGCCTTGGGAAGGAGTTTCGATTACAAAGAGGCGTCCCGTCCATGAGAGATGGAGGAAGGTATTTGGCATGCTGGGAAATGCTTTTGCTGATGTTTGGCAGAAGCTCGCGCCAGATCGATTTCGTTGATAAGGGTAGTAAAGGAGAGGTCGCGTGGGAGTCTTAATTTTCCGGTGATCAGTCGGGGTGAAGCCGTAGTAGGGGATGGTTTTGTGGTCTCCTAGTGTAATGCGATAGAGTGGAGTGCTAGGAACATAGTGACCTTGCTGATCGGAGGCAAAGATAGTTCCATCAGAGCGAGAACCAACGAAAGGTAGGCGAAGACCATCGGCGAGAACGGTGGAATTCCTGCCATCGGCGCTGAGTCTGATGAGCGCGCCGCGATGAACGGCGTTTTCTGAGTCGCCTCGGTCTCTTCTGTTGAAGATGCCACCTTTTGCGACGACAAAGGAACCGTCAGGTAGTAGCGCAAGTGAGGTGGCGTAATCGCGAGTGTGAAGAGTCTGAAGGAAGCGGTCACTGGCGTTGCGGAAGAGGTCCGGGTAGCCGTCGTTGTTGCGATCGAGTAACTCGGTGATTTGGTCTCGGCCGAGGATGAAGATACGGTCGTTCTCATCGATTTCGATAGCCATGGGCTCAAAAAGTCCTGAGGCAAGCCGAGTCCAAGAGGGAGAAGGGGTCTCGATATCTATGATGCGCCAGAGATCTCCATCGAGAGTGACGAGGTAGGCGTTTCCTTTACTGTTAAAAGCGAGATCAGTGGGTCGGACCGGTCGGGTGTTTTTGGGAAAGGAGAGATTGGAAACTGCAAAGGGGCCTTGGATTTGCTCTTTGTCACGGAGAGCTTGGTAGGTTTCTGGGAAAGGAGATGTCTTTAAGGGAGAGAGCGAGACAAGATGAGGAGTGGCAATAACGGTTGGCTGACTGTTTCGGTATATGATTCGGCTACCGTTTTTTGGGGAATGAGCTTCGACGAGGTGAGTTCGTTCGATGTTACGGTAAAAAACTTCATTAGCGTCTGAGCCAATTGTCTCGGTAATGGTATTCTCTTGATCTTGATAGTGAATAGCGGGTCCGGATTGGTTGAGAGAAATTCCGAGGTAACGTCCTTCTTCTGAGGGAAGAGGTCCCACTGGCAGGTCGAGGTTGGTGAGGAGGGAGCGGTTGCTGGAGAGATGAGCGGGGAGGGGGCAGCGGAGAAGAATTTTGCCGCGAATGCGGGGAGCCTTTTTGGCTTTTGCGTTTTTGTCGGGGTAAGAAACTGCGGCCATCGAACTTAAGGTGATGGGTGGGCTGTTAGCGGGGGCTTCCCAGACCACAACCCATTGGAGGATATCAGGATCAAAGCAAGCCCAACGGTTTTGGTAATCGAGAGGAATGAGAATGCCTCGTCGGACCCGGTATTCGGTGCCGTTTTCATTTTCGAAGACGAGCGCGGAACGAAGAAAAGGGAGGGAAGGCTCGATGAATGAGGCGATTTCTTGTTCCTTTTTATCGATGGGAGGTTTCTCTGCTCCTGTTAGGATATTTGAAAAGGAGATCAGAAACAGGGAGAAAAAAGGAAGGAGGAGACGATTCATTCGAACTGCTATGGATACGCATTAATAATCCTCGTTTTTTCAGAATGAGGAAAGGCTGCTATTTTTTGGCTCGCTTATTTTCTAACAAGAGGTCCGCTAAGGATAGCAGTAGATTTTTGCCATTTAATCGATTTAAGAGTGTCGATGAGTTCCGCTTCTTCGGCGCGCGCGATGAAGTGTCCGGGGCGGAAGGCGAGTTTAGTGAAGGATGCCTTTTCAGACAGGCTTAGTTGGCTTCTTTGATTGCCGTGCCATTTTTGGAAGTTAGCGTCGTTTGCTTCTCGGAGTGAAACTGGGCGTCCTTGGGTGAGGGGTTTGGCATTGGTCCAGATTTTATCTTGAGGGTCGCGATAGTATATCGTGTTAATTGGGTAAGAGAAGGTAGATGTGACAACAGGTTCTGTTTCCGTGCCAGATAGTTCAAGTCGCTGTCTACTAGATTGAATGGCGAGTAAGCTATGAGCGTAAAGGGAGCGAGATTTGAAAAAATCTCCACTATGTTGATAGGTTCCGTTATCGCTGAGTTTCGTGCGAAAACGAAGTTCAGGGCCATCCTCATAGACTTGAGTCAAGCGACTTTGCTTAAGAGATTTCGGGGTGATGTAGGTATCGGTTGGGGTGGTGAAATTTGTTTTAAAGAGGACTCCGGAAGTTGAGATTTGGTTTTGCTGGATATAGTGGGTGTTCTCATCAGGGCGCACTTCAATAAAGGCGATTCGGCTTCCTTTGCCGCCTGCTCCATCAACCAAGAAGATAAGAGCAACCAAGAGGATGGAGGTGCCGATTGAGATGATGGGAGTGGTGATGAAAAGGCGATGGCGCTGACCTGGCTTGGTAAAGACAAAAAGATTGAGTGGTCCTACAACGATGGCGAAAATAAGCAAAATTAGAACGAAGAGAATCGGGTTTTCAGACTTTTTTCCAAACTCTTTTTGTAGGGGCCAAGTTCGTCGACCGGCTTCATCGGCATAGCGGTAATTGCGGTTTGCTTCGTTGTTGAAGCGTCCAATGAGGTCTTTTACGATCTTGTTGTGATCGGGCATTACCAGACTTGTGGGAATGGAGTAGATTTCACAAAGGCCCCAGCTTCGCTCAAGGGTGTTTGTGTTGTTATTCTCGTTAGGCAAACCAAGAGATGCAAAAGTTGCGGTCTGGGTGTCGTCAAAAATATGGATACGACCACCGAGGCGATTCCATTGTAAGATCGCATTTTTGGTTGAAGAGGAAAGGTTAGACCACTCGCTGGCGGTGATCGCCATGGCGTCGAATCCAGAATAAGAAAGCCAATTGTTGGAGAGAAGTCGAGGAATGAAGCTCGAGCCGAAGTCATTGCTATAGGAGCTTCTTCTTTTTGAAATAGCAGCATCAAGATAGGAAAGGTTAGGGATAGAGAGTGCCTCACTGATAAGAATTTGTGAGCGGTTGTCGGATACTAAGCTATCAATTGAGCAAACGTTAAAGCTGTTGTACGGGGTGGGAGCTTTGATTTTACAGGTTACGGAGGGTGCCTCGTAGTCAGAACGGGCGGTAACAAGAGGAATGAGAAATTCGGAGGCCTGGGTTTTTCCTGGTGCACAAGTTAGCGAGAAGCTGGATAGCATTTCGTCGCCCGAGTAGTATTCTGTTTCTTCTGAGCTGACATTGAAAGACCAGGTTACAGGTGCTTTTTCTCCATTGAAGGCCGTGGCCCGGACGGAAAGAAAGCCGGAAGAAGGAGCCAATCGGCCCATCGTTTCGAGCTTGAGTGAGGTCTTTTTCTTTTTGTCGTAGGTAAGATTAAAAACTTCGTGGGCCTTTAGAGGAGAGGCGAAAGTAAGAAGGATTAGAAGAAGGTAAGGAAGGGTGAAAAAACGCGAAATCATGCCGACGGGGTAAGAGTTTTTGGAAGGGATTCGTCTTGATTAGGGACTTCTGCAAGAATGCGGGTAACAAGGTCGTTGTTGGTGAGCCCTTCGATACGCGCATTGTAATCGAGTAGAATCCGGTGGCGCAAGACGGCGGGAGCAACTCTTTTCACATCGTCAAAGGAAGCATGATTTCGTTCTTCGATGAGGGCGCGGGCGCGCGCAGCAGAAGCGAGAGAGAGAGCTGCCCGCGGAGATGCCCCAAATTTAATCGAGGAGGCAGCTTCCGATTGACCGGGATGGGTGGCATCGACCAAACGGGCGATGTAATTGGCCACTACGTCCGGCAAAAAGATACGGCGAACTAAGGCGAGAGTTTCTTCGAGGGCCTCGGCGTCGAGGATGGGAGCGACTTCAGGTTCTTGGCCGAGATCTCGGGAAGTGATGATGCGCTGCAAGGTATCGACTTCGTTGCGGGTGACTTCCAGTTTGAAGAGGAAGCGGTCGAGCTGAGCTTCTGGAAGGGGGTAGGTGCCTTCCAGTTCAATCGGGTTTTGAGTAGCTAGGACGAAAAACGGTTTTGGGAGTTGGTGGGTTTGTCCGAGAACCGTCACGCAGCGCTCTTGCATGGCCTCAAGGAGAGCGGATTGGGTTTTGGGCGAAGCCCGGTTGATTTCGTCAGCAAGGCAGATATTGCTGAAAAGTGGTCCAGGTTGGAAAACAAACTCCCGACGGCCGTCAGTTTCTTGTAAGACTGGATTTCCGGTAATGTCGCCGGGAAGCAGATCGGGAGTGAACTGCACCCGCTTCGTTTCTAGGCTTAGTAATTTAGAAAGGGTTTTGACTAATTCGGTCTTTCCCAAACCAGGAAGGCCTTCGAGGAGGATGTGACCGCGGGCAAGGATTCCCGTTACGACCAAATCGACGAGTTCTTCCTGACCAAAGATGACTTCGTTCAGGCCTTTGATGAGGGAGCGGACGTGTCGATTGACTGAGGCAATCTCGGACTCCGATGCATATTCCATGGGCGGTAGAATGAAAGTTCTTGGGGATGAGGTCAATGACCGCTTGGCGTAGAGCGAAAGTTGTGCCACTTAAACTGTGCGACGATGATATTACTTCTCTCGAATTCTCCGGCAAGTGCCCTTGAACAATTGGGTCAGATTTTTCTGAATGGTGGGATCTTTATGATAGCGATCATCCTTTGTTCGGTTGCCGCGTTGGCGGTCACTTTTTTCAAATTGTTGACGGTGAGGAAGTCTCTCATCGTTCCCGATGGGCTTGCTTCGCAAGTTGAGCGCTTCGATGAATACCTTGAAAATGATAGTTTGGGCCAGTTGGAAGGGGAATTTCGGGTCGGACGGACCGCTCTTTCTCGATTGTGTTCGGTAGCGATTCGGAATGCGGGCCGAAGCCAAGTCGAGGTGCAGGACGCGGTACAGGCCAGCGCTCGGGAGGAGATTGTGAAATTGAATGGTGGCATGCCAGTGCTAGAAGTGGTGATTACAATTGCCCCTCTTCTGGGATTATTAGGCACGGCGAGTGGTCTGGTGATTGTTTTTCGGGATTTCGGAGCAAATTCGGATTACACCCAGCTTTCGAAAGGGATTGCCATGGCCTTGAGCACAACTATCGCTGGGTTGGCGGTAGCGGTTCCCACGGTGATTGCCCATAGCTACTTTGCGCGCCAAATCGAGACCATGGCTGCTCGCCTTGAGGTGGTGCTTAGCCGCGTCGTTTCGGCTTGCCATCAACATGTCTTTTTCAAGAACAAGGAGGTTAGGTAGATGGAGATTTATCGCCCTCAGCGTAAGGCCTACAATGTGCCGATCGTTCCTCTGATCGATATTCTCGCGATCTTACTTATTTTCGTGATCGTGACTTCCAGCCGTAAAAAGCCTCGTCCGGTAGTGGCGATTAATTTGCCAACTGTAGAGCAGCTGCCGATGGCTGAAATCGAGGTGGAGCGTTCGGTTCTTCGATTGACTGATGAGGGAGAAATTTATCTCGATGAGGTGAAGGTGCTAGAAGGTGAGCTGGTTGCCTATCTCAAAGCATTTCAAGTGACGAATCCAGGACGTGAACTGGAGTTGGAGGCCGATTCGGAGTCTTCACTGGGAGGGCTTTTTGAGGTTTGGGAAGCCTTGAGTCAGGTCGGAATTGAATTTAAAGATGTCCCAACACGAATTAAAGTTGCTGGTACTGAGCAAGAGTCAAACTAGCAGAAATTAAGAAATAAAATGGTAAGAGAAATCACACAGTATGGGGATCCGGTTCTTCGCAAGAAATGCCGCCCAGTAGAAGAGGTTACCGATGAGATTCGCTCTCTAGCTGAGGATATGGTGGAGACCATGGAAGCGGCTCATGGAGTGGGCTTGGCTGCTCCTCAGGTTGGAATCGATCTTCGGATAGCAGTCGTGGATGTGTCAGAAGATCCTAGTTCTATTTCTTATCTAAAAGTTGATGGCAAAGTGACTGAGCTGAAAGAGTTGATGCCTTTGGTCTTCATCAATCCTGAGCTTGATTTTCTAGATGAAAAAGAACCCTTTCGAGAGGGTTGCCTAAGCATTCAGGGAATCCAAGTTGATGTGAAGCGCCCAATTGATGTGGTGGCAAAGCTTGAGCTACTGGATGGTCGTAAGATTACAGTTGAGACCGATGGGCTTCTCTCTCGTGCGATTCAGCACGAGGTGGATCACCTCAATGGGATCCTCTTTACGGACCGGGTCGCAGCGGCTGTGAAAGTGACTTTGAAGAGGCGCCTGAAAAAGCTCTTAGAGGAGAATGGTTATTAGTTCTGCTACCTTGGGAGGGTGATTTCCTCGTTCTCAAGGCCGGTTAGGCTTCGAAGGCCTCGAATGAGGTAGAAGAAGCAGCTAATCATAAAAACCATGGCGGGGAGGCCGATCACAAGGAATCCCCAGCCAGTGATTTTTCCCACTGCTCCGTTGTAGAGATCGCGAGCATTCTCCGCGTTGTAGTCAACTTTGTCTGGGCTGAGGAAGAACTGTGCCAAAAAGAAATTGAGAACAGTACTGACCAGAAAAGAAGCGGCAAAGATGATTGAGCAGTTTAGAAGAAGTTTGCGGTAAGAAGCTCGTTGATCCTTTTTGTCGACGACGTTCTCAATTTTTTTGATATCGAAGATACTATCGTTGTAGAGGAAGGTGTTGAGGAGGGGGGTTTTGGTCCAGTGAGAAGCGAGGATGGCAACTCCAAGCACAAATGGGATCGAGGCTTCTTTTAGTCCGAAGAGAATAGGGGCCGAGGAATCGACAGAGCCATCTTCTTTCCAGAGGAAAAGAGTGAGGCCTCCGGTCAAAAGGACTGAAATAATGCCAAGGCCAGAGAAGAAATTGAGTTTGCGATGCTTGATGAGAAACCAAGCCCCATAGCCAAGAGGGAGGGCGAGCGCGATGAGCATGCCCACCATAGGACCCAGATGGTAAAATTTTTCCTCCGGTTGAAATTTGGGGTCTTTACTCAGGTGAGAGAGCGCGAGAACAGGGAGGAGAACGTTGAGCGCGATATTAGCGATGGGATTTTCCTGAGGAGGAGCCGCTTTCGTGGTTTCTTCAGATATGTTCTCAGTACTCTCGGGAGAATCGGTCGTGCTCATTGGCGGTGGTGTTACGGCAGTTCTTCCAAAAGGGGAAGTGAACAAAGAAAGAATCGCAATGTTCTTAGGGTTTTCTAAAAATAAATTTTTTCTGAGTTATTTGTAAAAAAGATAGAATATGTAGAGCTTGGGAGTGGGGTGAGCTCAACTTCGATGGCAGGCATAAGCCCCTTCACAGCCCATAGGCCTGTGAGGAGGGCTTATAACTGTTGAAGTTACGTTCTTTTTTGGTTTTTCCGCGTTTTTGGTTTTCAGTGTTTAAAGGGGTTGTCTCGCCGGCTCAGCAAATTGACTTCGGGGCGAATTCAAGGATGCAATATCTTCCCATTGAGGAATTGGCATCACTAAACGAATGGGTTGAGCAGCTACCAAATGTGAATGATCGGATGACGGCTCAAACGGCTATTGCGGCCCAATGGGCACAGCGAGATTCGCAGGCGGCGTTGGAATGGGCTGCGAATTTACCTGAAGATGAAAATGGGATTCGCTCGGAATCTTTAGCTCAAGTGGCTAGTTATTGGGCTCAGCAACAGCCGGAAGCGGCTTTAGAGTGGATTGATGAGCATCAAGGAGATCCGAACTATGATCGGGCTATTCGATCTGTGGCTTGGAATACCGTGGGTTACCAACATGAGGCCGTCTTTGAAAAGATTGCGCAGATAATCGATCCCGAGGCACGGAATCGCGCCTTCGATCAAATTGGTTGGATGTGGTTGCCGGAAGAGCCTGAGGAAGCGCGTCAGTTCTTTGAAAGCACGACTCTAATTTCCGATAAGCTTCGTTATGAGCTTCTCTCCAATTTTTACTAATGATAACTGGTCGTAAATCTTCTTGGCTTCATTTCGTAGGAATCGGATTGGTTTCTTTGCTTTGTTTTTTAGCGGGTAAAAAAAGCATTCTTCCTGATCAGTCGTCAGGTGAGGCTTCACCGATTACTGATTCCCGCACTCGTTCTGTCCGTTCCGCTAGTCGTGATGAACGCTGGCAGACAGATTTGGGTCGCTTGGATTTATCCGGAATAATGCATTAGAATGAGGACTTGGCTTGCAGTAGCAATCAGG
>CAYUHN010000020.1:0-27865 GCA_964444495.1 uncultured Roseibacillus sp.
CGACCTCGAAACAATGAAGGCCAGCTACGGAGAAACCAGTTTCGAAATCACGATTCCCAATTCCGCTCGTTCAGCCCTCACCAAGGCGAAATACGATCCTCTTGCCGAACTCCTCAGCAACCAGGAATCCATCGAAAGCACCGCGGATCGCCTAGCTTACGTTTAGACTAAAAATTTCGTAGCTTTTAAAAATCTAGCACGTGACTCAACCCCAGTAATCGGCGGCAAAATTAGGTTCACCGTTCGTATTCGTGCTCACATCCCACGAAGCGATCGCAACCCTCTTTTTTGAAAAAAGAGTTCTTAAGCATATTCTCTACAAATTTTTTGTAGCCCAGATCGGCTCAAGTCCATCCCATTAAATATCTGAAGATGGCTGGATGAATTTGCCCTCTTCGAGTCAGCTCTGACAGACACTCAAATTTCTGAGCACGCTGCCGCCTTCTTTCAAGCAGCCGATCCTCTTCTCAGCTTCACCAGCAATAGACTCGAAATTGCCCAAGGAGAATCTGCCACCCTTTCTTGGAAAACCTCTGACCTAGCCACTGCAGTAACACTCAACGGTAGTCCTGTCGATGGGACTAGTGATGGAGGGCTTCATAGCATCAGTGTTTCGCCATCTAGTAATACCGTTTACACCCTGGAAGCTACCGGTCCAGGAGGACCTTTCACCAGAACAGTCAGCGTCACGGTGTTAGGTTCTACTCCTCCAATAATCACTTCGTTAACCGCCGATAATACAGAAACGCTAAATCTAACAATCAACATCTGGTACATAGCCCTGCCCTTGAGGGCCCCAAGTTTGTAATTAAGATTGCAAGAGATTCCGTCGCTCAGGTTGAGCAGCGTCTCTCTAAACCAAAGCTCTTAAAACCGAGAACTTGCTCCCCAGCTGTCCAGGATGGGTGAGGGACTGAAATTGGCCCACAAAAGACGCATCTACCTCACCTGTCGCCTCTTTCTCTAACAAGAGATCTCGCGCTGCTTTGGTCAAAAAGCTACCCTGCGCAAATAACTCAGGCTCCCTCCATCCCGCTTTCGTCGCATCCTCGACAAGACTCGTCCAATCGACGTGAGCGGTGATGTCCTGCTCGCCCACTCTCTCCAACGGATTCTCTCCCGCTTCATGACGGCAATAGGTTCGGATTGTTCCCGTTTTGCGCTCTGGATGATAATAATCCTCTCTCGCGAATCCATAGTCGAACAGCAAAAGACTTCCCTCAGAAAGAATGCTCTTCATTTCCCTCAGCATTTGAGCTGTTGAAGGACGCACCTCGGTTTCATATCCATCGGGAAATCTGCCCACAAGTTCATCAGGTACACACATCAAAGCCTCCTTTAACTCCCCTTTCACTTTCGCCTCGCAAAACTCAAATTGACCATCAATAACGCCCACTCGACGCTCTCGCCACTCTTGCTCAGAACGTGTTACCAGCCAAAATGGCAACGCATCAATCAGCTCATTCGCCAAAACCATACCAGCTTCTGCAGAAAGCTCCCTAGCTTCACTAACCACCTTCCACTGTGAATGGGCCTCCGCAAGAGCCTCTCGCTTTTTCGCCAAAGGCTCCACCACCGCATATTGACAGGCTTTGCCAAATTCTCCGAGATTAGCAGCTTCCGCCATGAGATCTCGGCCCAAATGACCTTGCTCGCCTCCCCATTCAGTCACCCTAAACACAGCCGGCTCTCCTAAGCGAACCCACTCCTTTTGAGCGACTCGTGCCAAAATCTGTCCAAAAAGAGGGCCCACTGAAACTGAGGTATAAAAATCCCCTTTACGCCCCGTTCTCAGCTTCTCTACCTGCGAATAATACCCCTTTTCAGGGTCATAAAGAGCCCAATCCATGAAGTTTCGGAACGAAATCGGGCCCTCAGCTTCGATTTGCTCAATGACTGCTTCTTCTAAAGAGGCAGTTGCCCTCTCCCTCTCAGGCCTGTAACTTGTCTCTGTCTGCTCGCTCACGGGTTCCCCTCCGACTATGAATAAGAATAAAAAGAAGAAGACCAATAATCGACGTAAACGCAAGCCGTTCTACAAACGTCCGGGCATCTATATCTTCCTGATTGTCTGTTTCATCCTCGGAATCGTGGGACTTTTTCTCTTCGACCATCTTATTCTAAAAGAATTCCGCGAACGAGCTACGACCTATGACTACGACAAAGTCGGTGAGGTCGAAATTCCTAGCCAAATTTTTGACCGCCGCGGCGAGCTTATTGGCCGCTCTTACGAGGAAAACCGTTCAGTAGTCAAAATAGACGAAATTCCGGCAGTCTTCATCAATGCCCTTCTCGCTCAAGAAGATCAACGCTTCTGGGAACACAATGGTGTTGATTGGACGGGTGTCTTGCGAGCAGTTTATCTCAACGCCAAAGCTGGGGAAACGACGCAAGGAGCAAGTACTATCACAATGCAGCTGGCTCGAAACGCATTCAACTTGCAAGAGAAAGCTCTTGAACGAGAAGAAAGCGGCATGGAGAG
Organism: uncultured Roseibacillus sp.; assembly: GCA_964444495.1. Lineage (GTDB taxonomy): Bacteria > Verrucomicrobiota > Verrucomicrobiia > Verrucomicrobiales > Akkermansiaceae > Roseibacillus. Next base: position 2,483 of record CAYUHN010000020.1, read on the forward strand.
GAAGATCCTCGAAGCCTTCGTCGCCTTGGAGATCGAGAAACGCTACGTCGGAGACGGCACCCCAGAAGAACGTTATGAAGGAAAATGTAAGCTCCTCGAAATGTATCTCAACCGAGTTCACTTTGGAAAAGGCTACTATGGGATCAGAGCCGCCTCCCTTGGCTTTTTTGGGAAAGAGCCAGGTGACCTCTCTCTATCAGAGTCCGCCTCGATGGTTGCTTGCATTAAGAACCCCCGCTTTATCAATCCAATTGAAAATCCCGAACGAAATAAAAAAGATCGCAACCATGTCTTCAACCGAATGTTTGCAGAAGGAACAATTCCAACCCGTGAGGAATACGAAACTCTCTGCGAATCCCCAATCGTTATCAATCCTCGTCCCCTTCGCCGAGGAACGTCACACCTCTACGACAAAGTTGTTGAAATCACCCGAAAAATTGTTGGAGACGATGCTATGTCTCGTGGAGGTTTTTCCATCTACACCACCGTTGACAAAAGAGTTCAAAATGCCGCAACGGAAAGCCTCCAAGAACAGCTTGTCCAAATCGAGCAAACCGAAGGCTATTCCCACCCTAAACTAGCTGAATACAAGAAGGAGAATGGAGACCCCAAGTATCTGAGGGGCTCCGTACTCGTTACCGACAGCACCAGCGGTGCCGTCATCGCCTATGTCGCTGGCCGTAACTTCGAGCACTCTCAATACGATTTCATCGAAGCCGGTCGCCGTCCACTTGGAACAGCTTTTCTACCCGTAGTCTACACTGCAGCTTTCGAAAATGACCGCTCACCAGCCACCCTTCTTTCAGACCGGCACATGGATGCCCGCGAGGTCGCTCTGGGTGGCTCAGAAGGAATCCTCGGAGAATGGGGCAGCGAAATTCCCGACCCCATTTACGAAAATGACATCACCGCACGGAAAGCTCTTCGTGACTCTAAAATTAGTGCTACTGTTCGTCTAGGAGTTGACATCGGAATCTCGACCGTAGCGCAACAAGCAACATCCTTCAAATTACCCCTAGAATCCGGAGAAATGCTTGCTCGCTTACTACTCGGCTGGGAGCAAAACTCACTCTGGCAAGCCACTCGAATGTATTCAGCCTTCTCCCGTGGTGGGATCGCCCCCGAATCCACATATTTTATCGAATACATCGTCAATTCGGAAGGCGAAGAAGTTTACCGCGCCCCTCGCAAACAAGCACTCACGGTTCAAATGTGCTCCGAAACAAGCGCTTACCAAGTCCACTCCATTCTCGCAGATGTCACGAAGAACGGAAATCTGAAAGATTCCGCAAAAAATCTTACCGAACCAGAAGTTGCAGTCGTTAAAACCGGAACCAACCACAATTTTTCTGACTCCTGGGCTTTAGGCTACAATGGAGAAGTCACATGCGGGGTCTGGGTCGGCTTCTTGTCAAAGAGGCGCCCAATTCACGACTTTGCTTTCGCCAAAGACCTCGCCTACCCCATCTGGAGCGCCACCATGAATGAGGCAGCTAACCAGTTCCCAGGCAAACCTGTTAGCATGCCACCAACCCTTACCGAAGTACAGCTTTGTGAAAAAAGTGGACGCCAAACTACCCGCTACTGCTACGATAGTGTCTTTGACCCCGAGCGAGGAGCCGCTCTCGCATCCACCGCTTACACCGAATACCTTCGTGTCACCGAAGCTCAAGTTGGCCTTTGTCCTCTACATGGTGAGGGAGGAGTTGCCCCTTCTGGTGACTTTGGCCCTGATACCGAAGAATTCCGCCAACGACTCTTTGACGTCGATCCTATTTCAATCAGAACTGTTGCTCTCATAGGCGACGACCCCTACGGCTCAGTCACTCCTCAAACAACCGCTATCGAAGAGGAAGAAGAGCAAAACACTGAAGAAGAGGAAGAGGAGAAAGAAGCCATTGCTAAAAAACCCGAACGAGGCTTTATTCCCCGTAATACACGTCGAGGAGAAAAAGAATCCACTATCCAACTTCGTGCGCCTGGACGCATTGAGCTTATCAAAGACGAATAAATTATCGCTCGCTAGATTCTAGATCTTATTTAGCTTCCTAGAAGCAAATCCCGATACCCACTATGCCTGTTAAAAAGCAGAATTTCCAGCACCCTGATGCCGATGATGAATTTGGGAAAAAAACTGGTTCCAAAACTCCTAAAAAATTCGGACTCTTTTTCTTCTTTGCCTCGATTGGCCTTCTTATTTTGGGGGCACTTCTAGTTTCCAACCAGTTAGAGCAGAAAAAAAAGGCCTCTAGCTTTTCCGACAATTCCGTAAAAGGGGCTAAACTCCAAAATCTACTCTCTTCTGAACCAGAAAAAGAGCTAACTTCTAAGGATATAGCAGAAGAGGTCCCCCTCTCCAAAATCACCAAAAAAGATATTGAGAATTACTACCCAATCATTAACGGATTCCTCGAAGCAAAAGCTCCAGCTGAAATCTTATCTTTCATTCGTGATTCCGATCGAGTCTCCCCTCTTGTTGAAGATTACTACGAAAGAAACGAATTCAAACCACTTATCGACTACTCTCTCGACGTCAATTCTTGGGTCATTTCCGATCACTTCATCAGCTTCAATATTACGCTCGCCGATCACTCTATCAAGCCAATCGCAGTTGAACTTGTTAAAGAAAGTGTTCGAGTTGATTGGGAAAGCTGGGTCGGATACAGCGAAGAAAATTGGGAGAAATTTATTGAAAATAAACAGCAAAAACCAACTCTCATGCGCTTGCTAATCAAGCCTGATTTTTATTTCAATTACGATTTTTCGAATAGCCAAGAATGGGCATGCTTCGAACTGCTAAGTGACTCAAACTCCCCTACTCTCTACGGTTACGTAAAACGAGGCTCTGAGGTTCATGAGGAACTCAAAATTTACGAGCAAATCAATCCCCTCAAAGCAAGCCCCAGAGCAACTGCCGCCGACAACCCTCATAAAACTGCGGTGATTCAACTCGCTTACCCGCCTGAACCGAAGACCGAGAATCAAGTTCTCATTACCGGTTTTCTTTTCGACGGCTGGGTCGAAGGCTTAAAAGATTCTCAATAATCTGACCTTAATGACTCCTCTCGAAAAAGCCCTTCATCTCAATCTGGACTCTTCTGTCTACGGAACCTTTGCCGAAATCGGTGCAGGCCAAGAAGTGGCCAATTGGTTTTTCCGTGCCTCAGCCTCCGCAGGTACCGTTGCAAAGAGCATCTCTGCCTACGACATGGAAATGAGCGATGCCATATACGGCAAAGCGAAACGCTATGTCTCCCGCGAACGCGTCAAGGCCATGCTCGACCATGAGTACGAGCTCCTCACCTCTCGCCTCTCTCCGAGCCGTGGACCAGAATCAACCTTCTTCTCTTTCTGCAACACGGTAAGAGCTCGCGGGTACAAGGACTCTGCTGAGTGCTATGGCTGGATGGGCCTCCGTATGCAAACTCAACCTGGCGGCCCAGCTGGAGACATCCTACTCCACGTCCGTTTGCTCGACAACGAAAACGTTGACCAAATGGAAGCCCTTGGAATCTTGGGAGTCAACTTTATCTACGGAGCCTTTCGTCATCGTGATAGCTTAAAGAACTTCTGCCAACAACTGCTCGATGGTCTTTCTCACAACCGTGTAGAGGTCGACATGCTCAAATTCTTAGGCCCCCCTTTTGAATATATCGACAATCGCATCTGCGCTCTTGAGCTAGTGGCAAGCGATCTCACCCCGACGGCAATGTTTCTTCCAAATGGCGAAGTCGTCCAGCCAGCAGAAATCCTCTATAAAAAGCCAGTCCTCTTGCTCCGCGGCTCTTTTGATCCTCTCACCAAACTTCACCTCGACCTTCTCGAACAAGCACGTAAGCTACCAAACACCGGAGAGGAACCCATGGAAATCTGTGAAATATCCATGAATAATTTACTACGTGATGCCACTCCGGATTACGTCTCATTCTTAAATCGAGCAGACTCCCTCCAAGCCCTCGGAAAAACGGTCATCATCTCTCGTTGTGCGGAATTTTATCGTATTATTGCAGTGATCTCTCGTTATACCACAGCTCCCATCGGAGTCCTTCTTTCTATCGGACTGCTCAACGAGCTCTTCAAAGCCAAATGGTCCAAACACCTCGACGGAGGAATCCTCGAGTCCTTCGGACGCCTACTAAAAGATAATGTTCACCTCCTTGTTTCTCCTTGGAGAAATCGAAAAACTAACGAGATCGTAACAGCGCAAGATTTTAAAGCTCCAGACAAATTTCAAAGCTTCTATCAATACTTGATAGAGAACGAAAAAGTCGTCGCCCTTCCTTGTGGCGATGAAGAGCTTCTCAACTGGACTTCACGTGACCTAGAGCGCTTGCGAAGAGAGAACGATAGCCGCTGGCGAGACTACGTCCCCCCCGAAGCGCTCAACCACCTTGATTAGTCTCACCGTTACTTACCAATTTTCATGAAATTCCTTTCTACTTTATTCTTTCTCTGCACTTTGGGAAGCGGATTCTCAGCAGCAAACAAGCAACCCAACATTCTTCTCATTCTCGCAGATGACCTAGGATACGGCGATGTCGCTTGCTACAATCCCGAATCAAAAGTTCCCACTCCGGTTCTAGATCAAATGGCATCTGACGGAATTCGTTTCACCGATGCCCACAGCCCTGCCACCGTATGCACACCGACTCGCTATAGCTTGATGACCGGTCGCATGGCCTTCCGCACCGGTCGAGGAAATGTCTTCAGTGGAGTCGGCGGCCCAAGCCTCATAGAAAAAGACCGGCTCACCCTCCCTGCCATACTGCGAGCGAAAGGTTACCACACTGCTTGTTTTGGAAAATGGCATATCGGGCTCACTTTCCACGACAAAGATGGTAATATCATTACCGAACGAGGAAACAAAGGGGTTAAGCTGATCGACTACGACCGACCCATTCCCGACGCACCTATTCACCAAGGGTTCGACAAATTCTACGGAACCGCTTGCTGCCCTACTACCGATTGGCTCTATGCCTATATTGACGGAGACCGCATCCCTGTCCCTCCAACCCAAATACTCGACAAAAGTACGATCCCTGATCATTTCTACGCTCTCGATTGCCGTCCCGGACTCATCGCTCCCAACTTCGATCTCGAAGAAGTTGATATGGTCTTTCTTCGTAAGAGCCAGGAATTCCTCGATAGTCACTTTGAAGAAACACCCGAGAAACCGTTCTTCCTCTTTCATTCTTGTCAAGCCGTCCACCTCCCTTCCTTTCCCGCCAAACAATTCCAAGGAAAGACCGAAGCAGGCCCTCACGGAGACTTTATTCATCAGCTAGATTGGACTGTTGGCGAACTTCTCGCCAGCCTAGAGAAACATGGCGTCACCGAGAATACACTCGTCATTTTTGCCAGCGATAATGGACCGGAAGTTCCTTCCATTTACGACATGCGCCGTACCTACCAACATGACGGAGCTCGCCCTTGGCGCGGAGTAAAGCGAGATCAGTGGGAAGGAGGCCACCGCACTCCCTTCATCATTAAGTGGCCAGCGATTACTAAAGAGGGCCAAACTTGCGAAGAATTAATTAGCCTAACCGATATCTTTGCCACCTGTGCTGATATTGTTTCCGCCTCTTACCCTGAAGACGCGGCCGAAGACAGCGTGACTTTTCTTCCCATCCTCAATGGCACCCTTGGCGAAACAACTCATCGAGAATTCATGATTCAACAGACCAACTTCCGTAAACTTTCCATTCGCAACGACAATTGGAAATATATCGACCACAAAGGTTCGGGAGGAAACAATTACCAAAAACCTGGTCCCGGCTCTATGGGAGACTATGCCATCAAAGAGCAGGCTCCCGATGCTCCTGGCCAACTTTACGACCTCTCAGTTGATCCCGGTGAAACGAACAATCTCTATTTCGTAAAACCTGAGAAAGCGGCCTTCCTGAAGGAAAAGCTTGATGGATTTACTAAAAGTGGCCGCAGCGCTCCTATTAGACCCAAAGACTAATTAGAAGAAAAGCCTTCGAGCTAAGACTTCTTACGACTCCGTTTTTTCGTCGCTTTCTTCTTAGGGCTAGCGCTCCGTGGTCCTTTAGCAGACTTCCGGCTCGGCTTCTTATCTGCTTTTTCAAATTTCTTCCCCTTCGAGAATTTGTTTTTCTTCGCTGGCTTTTTCCCTCCCTTTTTCTTGGGTCTGCTCTTGCTAGCTTGATGAACAATTCCTCGTGTCTTCTTCACTTCAGCAACTGAAAAATCGACGCGTTGCTCAATAAAATCAACTTTAGCAACCTTCAATACCACATGAGTGCCTACCTCAACTTGCTCTCCTTTTCTCACATAGCTAGGACCACTGCGATCAAAGTCCCAACCCTTTCCCGGTAGGTCCTCGAACTTCACCAACCCCTTCTGCATAATATCGGTAGCCTCCACAAAGACTCCGCGACTTCGCACACTCGTAACTACCCCTTCGAAGTGAGGTGCCTCTTTTAACTTGCGAGTGACTTCTAACCACTCAAGAAGCTTGAGAGTCTTGGTTTCCTGTTCTGCAAAACTAGAATTCCTCTCTGTGTCGGAAATATGAACGGCGGCCTCCTTACACTGTTGCTGTGACAAGGAGCGATCAGGGTTCTTAGGACGATTTTCTAGTAGGTGCTGCAAAGCACGATGTACAACCAAGTCGGCGTATCTTCGAATCGGACTAGTGAAATGAGCATAATCTGGCTTATTCAAACCAAAATGACCTAACGGCTCGTCAGAGTATTCTGCACGACGTAGACTCTTAAGAAGCCCTAGTTTCACATTGTACTCACTCGGGCTCCCAATCGCTTGATCGATGATGCTCTGAACGTGCTTACGATTCGTTAAATCTCCGACCTCAAAGCCATAAACTCGAGCCATCTCGGCAAATTCGGCCAATTTTTCCGGATCGGGATCATCGTGCACTCGATAGATTGCGGGCTTTTGTTGTCCTCGCAGCTTTCTAGCCACCGCCTCATTCGCCAATAACATACACTCCTCAATTAGCTGGTGACTCTCACAATGCTCCACCTTCTGATATCCAGTAGCTTCTTTTGTATCCTTATCAACAAGCACTTTGATCTCATCCATCTCCATATCGAGTGCCCCTTCTTTAAAACGCCGCTGCCGTAGCACACTCGCCATTTTCCAAGCTTCTTTCACCATGCTCTCTAGCTCCACTTTAATCGATCCGGAGAAACGATCCGGAGCTTTTCCCTTATCCAAGATGTCTTGAGCTTCTTCGTAGGCGAGCTTTGCCTGACTATTGATGTAGCCAGCGATAAAGCGACTTTTGACAACTTTCCCCGTAGCAGAAATCTCCATGAACACTGCCTTCGTCAGTCGCAATTCGTAGGGCTTCAAAGAACAAATCCCATTACTCAAAGTCTCCGGTAGCATTGGTAAAACCCGATCTACGAGATAGGTCGAATTTCCTCGCTTCAAAGCCTCCTTATCCAAAGCTGATCCCGGTTTAACGTAATGAGAAACATCAGCAATATGAACGGCTAACTGCCAACCTCCTCCGTTAAGCGCTTTAACCCAAATCGCATCATCGTGATCCTTCGCATCAGCTGGATCGATGGTAATCACAAGTCGATCGGTCCAATCTTCGCGAGCCGCAAGCTCCTTAGCAGAAGGCTCGCTGGCAACTTCATCGGCATCCTTGAGCAAGTTCTCGCTAAACTCAGTCTGTAGTCCGTATTTATGGACCACACTAAGGAGATCTGCCCCCGGCTCATCAGCAAACCCGATTACCTCTTCAACGATCCCATGAGGATCTTCTCCCGACCGCCACTCTGTCACCTTGACTGCTACTTTCATTCCCGTCTTAGCAGCAAGACAAGCATCCACCGTCAAAGTCTGAGGAAGATATTCTGCATCTGGTTGAACATAGATAAACTTAGAACGTTCAAAATAAGTTCCCACTACTAGGCGATCCGAACGCTTCAAGATTTCGGTCACCTCACCCTGAGCTTCAACATCGCCGAATCGGCCGCGCCGTAAACTGGCTCTCACTTCTACCGTATCACCATCAAGAGCATCACGGGTCCGCCCCGACGACACTCGAATGGGGCCAATCGCTGCCAAATCAAAACCGCTAGCCTTATTCGCTTCATGAGCTTCCTCTGGATAAACAGAAGCATGCCCTTTGGGGAAAATCCGAATTCGCCCTACCACAAAACCTTTGCGCCCAGCCGAGTCTCGCTCCTCTCCTTTACCGGGAATTTCAAGACGAGCCTTTTTACCCATCTTGAGCGTTCCATCTTCCATCATCGCAGCGAGAATCTTTCGAAAGTTTCCTCGGTCCTTGGAAGGAATAGCCAACTCACGGGCCAATTCACTTTTTGTCATCGCGCGCGCACCTTCCTGACTCAAGAGTTGCAGGACTGCTTTCTTCGCTTTCTTATCATTCATAATTTTCTGTGAAATCGATGTCTAGAACGACTTCTCCAATTCGCTTCTCAAACAGGTTTCTTTGGAACAAAGCCAAAATAAAGAGCTCTCCTTTTTAGGAAATCTCCCACTAAGCGTTCAAAAATTTGTCCACGAGAAGGAAGCCATTTGAGGCACAATCGAGAACGAGCATACGTCTTCATCCTCTTCGGGAGCGGCTAACCTCGATTGAAATTATCAGTCACGAGGTTGATAAACCGTTTTCCAGACGCGGTGAGAGTTGCACTTGAACCCTTCCCTGTCAACTTCCCAATTGTGCGGTGCTTATGATCGACTTTTGAATTACGCACATAAGTCACCGTGGGTTGGTCAACTTTTCGATCACTTGGAGCTACTCCAATAAGGAATCCAGATTGGCTAAAAGCCATTTCCCACGAAGCGCTTGGCTTATCATGATTCCCAAAACGCATCCAGCGATAACGTTGAACGATAGGTAATGCTCCCTTACCCTTACGAGAAACTGTCACCCGGAAATACTGCGGTGTACTATGCACCCATTTTGCAAAATTTAAATTTGGGTCCTGCTTCAATTTTACAAAAAGCCCTGCCAAATCCATTCCTGCCATGTTGATTCCATTGAAGTTGCCATGCCCGTTTGACGACTTGAGCTCATATTTTATCCAATCATTAAAACGTTCGCTCATCACTATATTGAGCTCAAGGTGAAGATGGGCGCGAGCATTGTTCAGTCCAGCTCCAGTAGAGCCAATGACCCCCAAGGCCGTATTACCCGTCACTTGCTGGCCAACCTCTACCGAAGTGGAAGCCAAATGAGCATAGAGTGAATGCAAAGGACCAAACCCCCAGTCGTGGCGAACAACAACATATTTGCCGTAGTTGGAACGGCTTGCGGCGCTATTCACATATGCCACGGTCCCATTCATGATCGGACGAACGACATCAGTAGGAATCTTGCTCGCATTTCGATGCAAAGGCCGAATATCCAGCCCCTCATGAAAGCGAGTATAGAAACTACCCGCCTCTCCAAAATCGCGCGAATTACGAACAAATCCGTAAGAACCCGACTCGGGGGGACGAGTCGTCAAGCTTGTCGGCATGTAAAACGCTTTCAGATCGTTCCTAAGAAGCGCATCATTTGCTGTTGCCAGCCGCAATTGAGTTCGTTGCGCACTCGAATGAGCCGCAGCGAACAAAAAAAGAAAAACAGAACAGAAGTGGGGGAAAAATAACTTCATCGTAAAAAGGGACTCGAGTGGCAGCTCCTATTTCTTTCGCTTTTTCCACTCTTCGGCGCTCTCCCCAATACGAGGCATTTTTGAATCCATTAATGCAATCTCTCTTGCTGTCACCCCCTGCCAAATTACCAATTGCCCATCATTGATTGGCTTATCGATCTTAACAACATCAAGAGTTCGGCCGTTCAGTCGCGCTAAAAGCATTTTTCCAGTGTTTGCAGTCGTTGTGGCAGCAAGACGTTGTCTACCCGCTCGGTTCATCTTCAAAAGAAGTCCATAGGTGATACCATCCTCGGAAGGAAAAGGTCGAAAAGACTCAACATCCTTGGTTGCAATTTCAGGACTAACGCGGAAAACAATCTGCTTTCCCGCCACATCCTGACCCACGCCCATTTTGGGGCCATCGCTGGGATCACCTTCTAAATTAAACTGAATAACCAACCGTTCATCCTTTTTTCCTCCCGCAAGTAAAAGCAAAGATGACAAAAACCAAACAGAGAGAAGCGCTCTTTTCATTGAGGCCATTCAATCGAATAAAACGACCTAGGTCAAAGCAGCAAGCTGCCAGTTTTGGCCTCAAATGATACTTGAAACTCTTTAATTACTGAAAATCAATTTTACCTGAATTCATCCCCCGCACGCCTAATCTCTTACAACTTGAGTTCGCGACACTGAGACACTCGAGAATGTCACTTTCGACTCTCAACTATAACCCCTCTTTCAATACTTTATCGACTCGAGTAATTTATGAAAAACTTGAATCCTAGATCCGACCCTTGAATCTCTTACGATCATGCTTTCTATCGCTTTTCTAATCATCGTAGTCATGGATCCCTTTGGAAACATTCCGATGGTCAACTCTCTCGTCTCACAAGCCAAAACTGAGGAACCGCCAGAAAATTTTACTCCGCGAATCTCTCTTTGCCTCTTTGATTCTAATTCTCTCCGCACTCATTGGACAGACTCTCCTCGACTCTCTTAGTCTCACTTCTCACTCCCTCAGCATCTCCGGTGGAATCGTGCTCTTCGTCATTGCTCTCGGAATGCTCTTTCCCAAAAACAAAATGCTCGATGATGAAATCGAAGCCGATCCCTTCATTTTTCCTATCGCTATGCCGCTCATCACCGGCCCAAGCGCCATCTCTGCCGTTATTCTATCCGCACAAAGACACCCCCTTCTCTCGGTGTGCGTTGGTGTCGCCATCGCCTGTGCCTTCTCCACCGTTATTCTCGTTTTCTCCCCCATCCTCATCAACTTCCTCGGTCGCCGCGGCCTAATAGCCATTGAGCGCCTCATGGACATGTTACTCATCCTAATCTCGGTTCAGATGATTCTCGATGGTATCCAAACTTATATCGAAGTGCTTCCAAGCTCTCTAACAAATCGAAGCTCAACTTCGACACTTGAAGCTTCTCTTTAAAAAAAGGGAGAAGGCAAACGCAGAAAACACAATAGTTTACTTTCAATATTTTCACGGAATAAGCTCCTTCTCTTTCACCTCCAACGTAGATGAGCCGAATCTCATTCCGTTTAATCCTTTTAACCTTCCTCTTATCTCTCACCTCTTTATCCGCTCAAAAAGGGGGAATTCTTGGTGAAAAAGCCGGACTTTGGGGAGCGGATCACTGGATTCATTTACCAGGAGACAAGACAAACTTAAACCCATCTGATTTTGAGGGCAAAGTCCTTTACCTCTATTGCTTCCAATCTTGGTGCCCAGGTTGCCATAACAGCGGATTCCCCACTCTCAAGAAAGTCAGCGAGCATTACAAAAACGACGATGAAGTTGCCTTCGTCTCTATCCAGACAGTTTTCGAAGGATTTGGCACCAACACCCCAAAACAAGTCTCTGCAATGGCCAAGCGCTATGACTTTTCCTTTCCTATGGGGCACAGCGGAACCAAGGGCGACGCATCAGCATTGATGAAAAACTACCGCACTCGCGGTACTCCATGGACAATCATCATCGATAAAAAAGGGGTTGTCCGTTACAATGACTTTCATATTTCAGAGAAAAAAGCGAAAACCCTAATTAATACTCTGAAAAAATCCTAAAAGGAATCATCTCGTCCAACTTGTTTACAAAGGGCTTATAAAAACGCCTAAAATACCTCACGAATGTAATTTTGTAAGGATAGCCTCCAAATTCTAAGATTTTCTGGGAAAAATCTGACACCATTTTTCTAGGCTTTTCGACGAAATCCCCAAGATGATTTCCCTCATAGTTTTTTAAAACTACCTGTCGAAAATTTTAAAAACGATCCAAGTGCAGCGACGACATCTTTACAACAAGAGGCTTACACGAAATCAAAGCCAAGCACTTGGAGGCCTTCGAATTGCAAAAAAAGCAAATCCCCCTCCAACTGCGGCGACGGGCTTTCACTATCGAACCATCCAAAAAGCGCCCACTTGCCGGTTTGCCCTCTCAAATCAACATATTCTAAAACCTCAGAAGCGGCGCGATAAGAACGAACCCGTGATTGAATTTTTGTTCTTTACCAATTCACTAGGTGCCCCCGTAGCTACAATTCTCCCCCCTTCTTTTCCTCCACTTGGTCCTAAATCAATAACATGATCTGAGGCAGCGATTACGTCCAGATTGTGTTCAATCACTACTACCGAGTGGCCTTCGCCCTGTAGTTTGCGAAGCGCGGCGAGAAGGACTTCAACATCCCCAAAATGAAGCCCGGTCGTCGGTTCATCGAGAAGGTATAAGGTATGTGCAGAACTATTCTTTCCTAACTCGGCAGCTAATTTCACGCGTTGCGCTTCCCCTCCAGAAAGAGTGTTGGCTGCTTGTCCGAGTTTAAGATAGCCCAGCCCCACTTCGTAGAGAGCCTCTAAGACTCGTGAAATTTTTGGCACCTTCGAGAAAAGAGCTCTCGCTTCATCGCAAGTAGTTGTTAGCACCTCAGCAATAGAAAGCCCTTTATAAGTCACCTCCAAGGTTTCACGATTGTACCGTTGTCCACGACAGGAATCGCAGGTTACCCAGACGTCACTTAGGAAGTGCATATCAATCTTGAGCGCTCCCCCACCCTGACACTTTTCGCAGCGTCCACCTTTGACATTGAAGGAAAAGCGACCTGCTTGATAGCCTCGCTGCTTGGAGAGAGGCAGTAGTGCGAATAACTTCCTCATCTCATCAAAGACACCGGTGTAAGTTGCAGGATTCGAACGCGGACTGCGACCCAGTGGGCTTTGATCTACAATCACGACTTTCTCCAAATGCTCCAGACCTTCGATTGAATCATGGCGACCCGGCACTTCGGTCGCTCGATGAAACTCACGAGCCAAAGCCCTCTTGAGGATTCCATTAATTAAGGTCGATTTCCCGCTACCACTCGGACCAGTAATGGTCACCAGCTGACCAAGAGGCAATGACACATCGAAATTCTGCAAATTATGCTCACGTGCACCTTTGATCTTCAGATAACGAAGGTCGCTCTGAACAGGCGAGACAAGAACCTCTTTCTTCAACTTTTGTCTTAACCACTTTCCAGTAACCGATTCCTTGGCTTTGAGTATACCAGCAAGTTCACCAGCATAGAGGAGATACCCTCCTCTCTCCCCTGCTTCTGGACCGATATCGATCACCCAGTCAGCCGAGCGAATCATCTCCTCATCATGCTCTACCACGACGACCGTATTTCCTAAATCTCGAAGCCGCAAAAGCGCACCGATTAACTGCTGATTATCACGAGGGTGCAATCCGATACTCGGTTCATCTAAAACATACAAAACTCCAGCCAAGCCAGCTCCCAACTGAGTTGCCAAACGAATTCGTTGCGCCTCACCACCACTAAGAGTCCCACTGGTTCGGTCCAAACTGAGGTAATGCAAACCAACCTCCAACAAAAACCGTAATCGCTTGCTCACTTCGTTCGCTACTCCTCGCAGAGCCTCCACCCTCTCTTTGGGAAGCACCACTCCCTCTATCCACTCGGCAGCGGCTCTCACATCAAGACGACAAAAATCGGCAATTCCTAACCCCGAATCTGTTTCATGAGCCAATCGAACCGCTAGCATCTCGGGACGAAGACGATCGCCTTGGCAAGTCTGACAATCATGCCAAGTCATGAAACGCCCAGTCGTCCGCTTCACCGAATCGCTTTCCGTATCTCGATAGAGTCGCTCAACTTGCTTACAAATTCCCTCGAACGGTTTTTCCCAAGTTCGGGTCTGTCCATCCTTCTCCCAAATCACCTCAATCTCCTCTTCAGTGCCATCGAAGAGAGCTTGCACGAACTTCTTCGGTAACTTAGAGAATGGAGTCTCAAGCGAAACCCCAAAGTGCTTCGCTAGCGCCTCAATGTGTAATTGATTCCATCCCTTCTTTTTCTTCGTTCCTGCGGTCCACACCTTAACCGCGCCCTCTGCGAGACTCAGCGAACGATCGGGAACTACTAAATCGCGATCACAAAACAATTCCCGCCCCAGCCCTTGGCAATCAGGACAAGCTCCGTCATGAGAGTTGAAGGAAAACTGCCGAGGAGTAAGGACTCCGACTTCAAATCCCGTCTCGGGGTTTCGCCAACTCGTTGAAAAACTTCGCTCCTTCCAGTCACTTTCTCCCTTGGACTGCAAAAGAGCGCGCGCTTCTTGTCCGCAGATCTGTAGGGCTGTCTCGACAGAATCTGCAATCCGACTCTCCGCCCCTTCCTTCACGACGAAACGATCCACCACCACCTCCACGGTCCCTTCTAGCTGCTTCCCCTCGGCGATCTCATCCAGCTCGAAAATAGCTCCCCCCACCCTCACGCGCACAAACCCTTGGCGCCGTAAATCATTCTGTAATCCTTCCCAATCATCGCTTGCTTCTGATGGAAGCGGAGCCAGTAGCATCACCTTGGTTCCTTCGGAAGACTCCATCAAGGATTGCACCACCTCTGTAGCAGTCATCTTCTGCAGGGGTTCGCCGGTCGTAGGATCGTGGGGAACTCCGGCTCCGGCGAAAAGAATCCTCAAGTAGTCATGGATCTCGGTGGCGGTGGCAATCGTTGAACGAGGATTCCCCCTCCCACTTCGCTGCTCGATCGCAATGGCAGGACTCAAGCCCTCAATCGCATCGACTTCGGGCTTTTCGAACTGATCTAAAAACTGCCGCGCATAGGCAGACAAGCTTTCTACATAACGACGCTGCCCTTCAGCGTAGAGAGTGTGAAAAGCCAAGCTCGACTTCCCGCTTCCACTTGGCCCGGTGATGACAACGAGCTTGTTGCGTGGAATGGCTACATCAATCCCCTTTAAGTTATGCTGCCGAGCACCTCGAATCCGAATCGTCTCCACGGCGCGACCCTAAGCAGCAATTAGCGGATTTGCATCCCAGTAGTTGCAAAGACCCATTTTTCAACTTCTCCGCCCTTGATAAGAGCTTTCGCCGAAAGAGTACTTTCCCCAAGGATAGTGCGTTCCTTGTAAGTTGCTAACCCAACTTGGTAGTTCTCTCCATCAAATGTCTCCTCTCCAAGCGATTCCCACTTAAAGATTTTATCAATCGGGATTTCGGTAATCGCACCGCTAGCAAGATGCTCTTTCATAAGAGCAACCACAGCATCGTCATCAAGAGGGCCCTCAGCGACCTCGACCGGCTCAACCGGCTCGGGATCGCTCATTTGCTTGGAGGTCGCAGAAGGGGCTGCAAGTACAGGATCGACTCCTCCCGTGGCAGGCTGAGAATCATTCATCGCAACCTTAGGAGCAGGTTCCGGAGTGGGCGGAATCGGAGCAACTACCGGATCAGCAGCCGCCACTACAGGTTGAGCAGGAGTCCCTCCAGGATTGAGCTTCGCTAAACGCTGCTCAGCCTGAATCCGAGCCACTTTCACGACGAAATCGGTATCAATAGCATGAACCTGAGCCTTCAATTGAGGAGCTAAGTCTGATGTCACTACCAAAACCCCATCCGTCAACGAAACCGGACGAACTGGAGTTCCGGAATCCAAAGTCAAACTCGTTTCTCGGCTTTCATCCGCCAGTTCTGCTGAAACTGCCAAAATTACTTCCTTGGGAAAACTTCCTACATCAACTGCAGCGAGGTCCACTTTCTCCGTAATATTTCCATTTGGCAGACGAACCTTCACCTCGTGAACCATTTGAGGCCCCTCGTCGACCACCTCTGCCTCGGCCTCCCCAACAAGAGAAGGTCGTAAAGGCGAATAAAGAACTTTTCCTAAAATGAAGGCTAGAACAACCATTCCAGCGTAGAGAGCATATTTCATAAGTGAGAGAAGGATAATACTTAGACTTACTAACGTCCAAAAGACGAGCCTTCTTGGTTAAATTTCTCTAGAAAGTCATGATTTATGAATCTCGTTCATGAAATCCTTCGATTTCTTCCCTATTAGAGGAGAGAAAATTTAAGAAGTTGGCATCCTAACCGCTAAGTCAAGGCCACACGTCTATGAAATTGATGCACCCGCACACTCGTTTTGCAGCCTTGAGTTCAAGCCTACTCGCCTTGAGTTCAATTTCTAGCCTTCAGGGAGGCGAATTTGATTATGTTGAAGCTCCGCTCGACTCGGCTGTTCCCGCAGCTGCACCAGACGCCTTTCAATGGCTTACTCCTTCCATCGATATCCGAGCTCGCTTTGAGTACCGTGACCAAGACGGACTCGACCCTTCGACCTCAGTCACTGGTCGCGCCCGCTTGGGATTGACTCTTGGAGACTTCGGAGGTTTCAGCGGTTTTGTCGAAGGTGAATTCACAGGCGTTGCTAATAACGATTTTAGGAGTAACCCAGCCACTAGTCCTTCGACCTTTCCAAATGTGGCTGGAAATACAGTGATTGCTGACCCAAGTAATGCCGAATTGAACCGCGCTTGGGTCCAATTCAAAAAGAATGGCTTCTTAGCTAAAGTTGGTCGTCAGCGCATTATTCGTAATGACGCTTTCTTCATCGGGAACGTCGGTTGGCGCCAAAACGAACAAACTTTTGATGCCGCTCAGATCGGATTTTCGAACGATGACTTCAATGTTTCCTATGTTTATTCTGACCGAGCAATCCGTATTTTTGGTCAAGGTGCCGCTGGCGCTCTTGGTGAATTTACTGGCGACTTCCACTTCATCGATCTCGATTTCAAAACTGAACTCGGAAAAGTTGGTGGTTACGCTTACTTAATCGACGTCGACAACAATGGTAACGTTGGAGAATCAAACACCTTCGGAGCATTTGCCAATCTTGGGCCAGTTTACTTGGAAGCAGCTTACCAAGAAGGAACTAGTAACCTGGCGGGTGGCGACTACGACTCCCTAGCAGCACGCGCCAAATACACTTTGAAAACTGACGCAGGAGATTTTTCTGCCGGAATCGACTGGACTGAAGACGACTTCAAAACTCCTTTCCAAACTGCCCACGCTCCCTTTGGATATGCTGACGCATTCCTCCTCCAACAAGTTGGTCTCAATAAGGCCAACGGTTTTGATGGGATCTTCAATGCACACCTCAAGTATACTAAAAAGGGACTTCCCGGAGGACTTGTCTTCAAAGGAGCCCTCCACTACTTCGCTAACGAAGACCTCTCCGAAAGCTATGGTTACGAAGCCGACATGGTGCTTGTGAAGAAGTTCAACGACAATCTCACGGGACTCCTCAAAGCCGCTTACTTCGTCGGTGATGGCTCTAGCACCTTTCCTGACATCCGCCAGGTCACTGTTGACCTTGGTTACAAATTTTAACCCCTCTCCTTTACCCACCAATGTAGAGACAGAGAACGATAACGTTCGAAAAGGCCACTCCTCCAACGGAGTGGCCTTTTTGTTCTATAATGCACCCCTCTCCTTCAACCACTCTGCATCCTCCGTAACCGCATCCACATCTCCTCGCTCTAAAAAAGATTTCCAAGGCTGTATTCCCTTCCCTCCGTGAATTTTCATTCTTTCCACTTCTTGCTTCTGAATCATCGGCAGACACTGCCACACCAATTCACTCGAAACTCCATAAGACTGACAAAAATGCTCCATCCGTTCTTCTTGAAGCGCTGGTAAAACTCCAGCTTGCTCAGCCCTCCGGGCTGGCTTGAGTGGAATACTATGCCAAGCCGCTTGCGCGAGATCTTCAATAATCGTTCCTAGCTCTGCAAAATCCCAATCAATCAATCCAACAAGTTGCCCCTCTTTCCAAACCATATTCCAAGGCCCCAAATCGCCGTGACGAATGATGGCATCATCGGGAATTTCACGATCTAACAAATGCCAGTTATTTTTAGTTGGCTCAAACTTCGCGACCACTTCATGATACTTCTTAAGCATCTCCGCGATCTGCTCCAAACCTCCTAAAGAACATAAAATCGCAGGCCAAGGCCACAAAGCAACTTCACCGTCTAGATAAGTCAGCTTCTCCTTCTTCGCCTTAGAATCAACCCCCAAGAAACGCGGAGAATACTCAAAGCCTGCTTTCTCTAAGAACTGTAAAAGCTCGTGCACGCTCTCCGACCAGTGCCCCATCGGTCGACGAACTTGTTCCCCCTCTCTCAAAACGAGATTTACGCTACCACTAGCGCTCTCACCCTCTTCTAAAGAACGCTTCGTAGGCTTCATTGCCTACTCAACTTGAGGAGTTTGCAAATCCCCAACAAGATAAATCTAATCCTTCTC
Source organism: uncultured Roseibacillus sp. (assembly GCA_964444495.1). Lineage (GTDB taxonomy): Bacteria > Verrucomicrobiota > Verrucomicrobiia > Verrucomicrobiales > Akkermansiaceae > Roseibacillus. The sequence continues at coordinate 20,706 of CAYUHN010000020.1, forward strand.
GAGCCCGTCTTTGACTAAGAGCTAGCTTCGGTCGAAACGGCTTTCGTCGCAAAAGTCTTAGCAGTAAGTTGGCAGATTCCCAAAAAGGTCTCTTCCACAAGCGAAAGCTCTTTCGATTCGTGGCAGAAAGCTCCCCACTCTCGCGTTACGGGTTCACGTCGAATGGGAACCTGCACGAGCTGACCTTTTTCTAGCTCACCTTGCGCAACCCAAGGAGACACAATACCCACCCCGATTCCAATGCGAGCCATCTCCTTGATCGCCTCCATTGCCCCCAAACTCAGTGTGGCTCGTAGCTTGACCCCAAGACTGGAAAAATGATTTCGAATCAAATGATAGGTTTCACTATTTTTTGCATAGATGAGAAACGATTCCTGAGCGACTTCATCAAGAGAGATTTCGCCCTTATTTGCCCAGGGATGCTGAGCTGAAACGACGAAAACGAGTTCATCTTCAAAAACAGGAGAGAAAGTCGCCCAAGCTGGAGTGCGGCTACCAATTCCCAGAACTAAATCCAATTTCGCATCTTCAAGCAAACCGAGAAGGTGGCTCGTATCACCCGACTCAATGTGAATCTCACAACGAGGAAAGCAGTCACGAAACTCTCGCAGTACCGCAGGAAGCAAATATTGACAAAGGGTGTGAGTCGCTCCGAGGCGAATCCGTCCTTGTCCCCAGCGTTTAAGAGATTCGATCTCTTGAGTCGCCTGCTCCAACTCATTGATAATCGCGCGACAGCGACGGAGAAATACAACCCCATCTTGAGTAAGGGAAATTCTCTTACCCGAACGCTCCACCAACTCAACTTCGAGCTGCTGCTCTAGAGTCCTAATCGAATGACTGACCGCAGACTGTGTTAAAAAAAGCATTTCAGCAGCTCGGGTGAAGCTCTGCGTATCAGCGAGAGCAACAAAAGCCCTCACTTGCCTCAGATCTGGATACTCTCGATTCATGAATTTAACTCATCCATTGGGACAAATTTCTTGAAGCATCAATCATGCCAGACGACCGATTTGGCACGCCTCAAGCTATTGATTCGGCCATGGTTAGTTCACCGACCCCCGAACCAGACTCGGAAGCACTTCCGAAAGTGCGCTTAGGTTATGTGCCACTAACTGACTCGGCGCCCATCATTGTCGCTCGTGAAAAGGGCTTCTTTCGCAAACACGGACTCGATGTCCAAACCAGCCAACAGCCCGGATGGGCCACGGTAAGAGATCGTCTCGTTCACGGCGAAATTGATGCCGCTCATTGCTTAGGCCCTCTTGCGCTTGCCATTCACTTTGGCATCGGCACCCGCGCTTGCGAGGTCTCGGTTCCTCTTATCCTCTGTGCCAACGGAAACGGAATCACCCTTTCTAACGAAATCCCCTCCGAAGCGGTCGCCAATCCCATCGCCTTTCAAACCTACTTAGAAGCCAACTACAGCAAAGAAAAGCCTCTGACCTTGGCAGCGGTACATCCCTGTTCCAGTCATGCTCACCTCCTCCGACTCTGGCTCCTACGCCTCGGAGTTTCACCCCAAAATCCAGCGATCAACCTCATTTCTCTTCCTCCAGGAACCGTTCTACGCAATCTCGCCAAAGGCCATCTCGACGGCTTTTGCGTAGGGGAACCTTGGAACTCAGCGGCCCTTGGAGCCGGGATAGGCTGGTGCGCAGCAACCTCGACAGACCTCTCTAATGGGCACCCAGAAAAGGTTCTCGTTACGACCCGCAATTTCACTTCGCAAAATCCCCAAACCGTGGTGGCTCTCACCACTGCACTCCTCGAAGCCTGCCTTTTCTGCCAAGACTCAGCTAATCATCAGGAGATCGTTACTCTCTTATCTAATGAGCCCGTCCTTTGCGAAATCAGCGAAGCTCTTTCCTGCAGCCTAGCTGGTCGACTTGCAGGAAGAGCCACAAACCCGACCTCTCAAGTCCCTAACTTCCATATTTTTCACTCTCCAGAAGTCAATGCCCCTCGGAGCGAAACCGCCTTCTGGCTCACCGATAGCATTCGTCAATCCGGCCTGCTCGCCACCGACGCTTCTATCTCGAGTGCCGAGGTCTTTCGTCTCGATCTCTTTGAAAAGGCACAAGCCCAACTTTCCTAAAAGAAAAACTACCTAAACAAACAAAAACAAAATGAACCGCCTACTACGTATCCCGCTTCTTTCTGCGGCACTCGTTAGCACCCTCGGAGCCGAGCAATTGGACGTCGAGAAAGACACCCTCAAGTTTGGTTTCATCAAACTAACCGACTGTGCTCCTATCGTAATCGCAAAGGAAAAAGGCTTCTTCGAAGAAGAAGGCTTAAATGTCGAAGTCATCGCGCAGCCCAACTGGAAGCAACTCCTCGACAACGTCATCACTGGCGAACTCGATGGTGCTCATATGCTCTCCGGGCAACCTATCGCCGCCACCATCGGCTTCGGAACTAAGGAGCACATCGTAACCTCCTACACCCTCGATCTCAACGGAAACGGAATCACCGTCTCCAATGACATTTGGGCTAAGATGCAGGAAAACGACGAGAAGCTCGATAGCGAGACTCCTCCTCACCCCATTACCGCCGATTCTCTCAAGCCAGTTGTCGACGAAGCCAAAGAAAGCGGCACCAAGCTCCCAATGGGCATGGTTTTCCCCGTTTCTACTCACAACTACGAGATCCGCTACTGGCTAGCTGCTGCTGATATCCATCCCGGAATGTATACTTCTTCTGATCAGAAAGGCTTCACTGACGGCGACATCGAGCTCTCCACCACTCCTCCTCCACAAATGCCCGCGACTCTTGAGTCCGGCAAGAACGTAGCCTACTGTGTAGGTGAACCTTGGAACCAGCAAGCGGTTGCAAAGAGCATCGGTGTCCCTGTCGTAACCAACTACGACATCTGGAAGAACAATCCTGAAAAGGTTTTCGGTGTCACCAAATCATGGGCTGACGAAAATCCAAATACTCATATCGCGGTTACTAAAGCTCTCATCCGTGCTGGTAAATGGCTCGATGCGGAAGAAGGCGGAAAGCTCATCAACCGCGATGAAGCTTGTCGTATCCTCTCAGCGTCTAACTACGTTGGTGCTGACTTTGACGTCATCAAAAATTCCATGACTGGATTCTTCTACTTCCAGAAGACTGATAAGCGTGAGCTTCCTGATTTCAACGTCTTCTTCAAGTATAAGGCTTCTTATCCTTACTACTCTGACGGCATCTGGTTTTTGACTCAGATGCGTCGCTGGGGTCAGATCACCGAGCCCAAGCCTGCTTCATGGTATGAGAAGACAGCGAAAGAAGTTTATCTTCCTTCCGTCTACATGGCCGCTGCCAAGCACCTCATCGAAGAAGGTCACATCACTGCAGATGAAGTTCCCGCTGAAGACTTCGATGGCTACAAGCCAGCAACTACTGAATTCATCGATGGCATCGAGTTTGATGGCAAGAAGCCAATCGAATACCTCAATAGCCACAAAATTGGCAACAAGGACGATGCCGCCCTTGCTGGTCAATAATAAGCATTCAAATTTAAGCCCCGTAAGCCTTTGGTTTGCGGGTTTTTTTCATGCTTAGCTCAACCATGAATGTTATTCATGATTTCGTCCAAAATACACCTCAACAAATTCATTCGAAAATAAAAAGTTGGCCCGTCGCTTGCTACCTGGAGGCCACACCATGTCCGATTCCAGCAAAGACAAAATCAAGTATGGTATCCTGAAGGCGATTGATATCAGCAGCTTTAAGGTTTTTGATCCTCTCATTCGGCTCATCTTCGGTGAAGAGCCTCGTAAGCAGCTCACGGATTTGGGAAAATTTCTTTTACTTCCGATTCTCTTCTGTGGAACTCTTTGTCTGATCTGGGCTAAAGTAGGACCTCAACACAAAACGAAGTCAGGTGAGGTTCCTGGACCCGCCAGAGTCCTCGAAGCTCGAGCGGACGCCCTCAAAATCAGAGAACAGGAAAAAATCAAGGAATGGGCTTTTGACTTGAAAGGTTCAGAACGACTCGAAGCGGTTGAAGAGTATAAAAGTAAACTTGCTGAGGCCGAAAAAGAGACCACCAAGTTACAAGCTGAATCAGATAAAATCGCAGCTAATGCGCAGTCTGAAACCGAATCCACCTTGGCCCCTCTTCGTGAACAACAGACACGCATTAAGGCAAAAGCTCGTGCCGAAAAAGACGCTCGCGAAGAACAAGCCTTGGCTCTTTCGCAACAATTCATCAACAAAGAGATCAAACAAGAGAAGCTCATCGCGTTCTTGAAAGAGAGCGAAGCTTTGGCTGAGGAAGCGAAGGTCACTTCAGACGCAATCAAAGACAGAATTAATGAAGTGTTAGAGAACCCTCCTCCGGCGGTTCAGAAAGCCCAACTTTCCGTCAACCGTTCCGCTGACGAGGTTCAATTTTGCAAACGGATTCTGGGTATCCTCGAAGGCGGTAACAAGTATGTAAAAGAAGAGAAAGCTCTCGCTAAAGCGGAAGAAGACCTCGCACAACTGGCAGCCGCTACCGAACCTGCAGTTGCTTTTAAGGAAGCAAAGTCAGCGGTTCGCAATCAGGAAGCTGCCGTGAAAGCAGTCGACCAAAAATTCGCACCAGTAGCTACGATGCGTTGGCAAACCTATCGCTCCCTAGCTACTGTTTTTGTAGGGTTTCTTCTAGCTGCTCTCATCGCTGTTCCAGTCGGCATCATGTGCGGGCTTAATCGGGTTGTCATGGCTTGCATGACTCCTCTCATCTCCATTTTTCGCCCCGTTTCTCCCGTGGTTTGGCTCTTGATTTTCCAAATTGTGGTTGGGGCTTTCTTCCTTCCCGATCCAGCGAGCTACCCGCTCTTCACCTTCATGAATCATGAAAAAAACCCTCTCAACTTCCTCCAGACTAACCCAGCGATGATCTTCTCGGCCTGCACAGTCGCGATGTGCGCCCTATGGCCGGCTCTGGTTAACACCGCTTTGGGAGTCTCCGCGATCGATAAAGACCATCTCAATGTGGCCAAGGTCCTCAAGCTCGGCTTCTTCTCGCGACTCTTCAAGATTATCATCCCCTCTTCCCTACCCCTCGTCTTTGCAGGACTCCGTATTTCTCTCGGAGTGGGTTGGATGGTTCTCATTGCCGCCGAAGCTCTTTCCTCATCTGACGGACTTGGAAAGTTTGTCTGGGACGAATACCAGAACGGCTCGGCTCAGTCCTTCGCCAACATCATTCTTGCCTGCTTCGTAGTCGGTATCATCGGATTCTTCCTCGACCGCTTGATGGTTATTCTCCAACGACTCGTCTCCTTCGACGATGGTTCTGCCACTGCTTAATTTGTCACCCTAAACTTCTGACTCACCATTCTAATGGCCTTTCTAGAACTTAATGACGTCTCGGTTGCCTTCGGTCCCGCTACGAACCAAACCGTAGTCCTCAAGGACATTAATCTTGCGGTAGAAGAAAACGAATTCGTCGCTGTCATTGGTTTCTCAGGAGCCGGCAAATCGACCCTGATGTCTCTTCTTGCCGGCCTCCAACCAGCAACTACGGGAACCGTTTCCAAAGGAGGTAAGCTCATCAAAGAGCCCGGCCCAGACCTAGGGCTGATGTTCCAAAACTACTCCCTTCTTCCTTGGCTCTCGGTCAATGAGAACATCGAGCTCGCGGTCAAAACAGTCTTTCCCAAACTCTCCAAAAAAGAACGCAGAGAAAAAATAGCTCACTATGTAAACATGGTAAAACTTGGCCATGCCGGCGACCGCAAGCCGCATGAACTATCAGGAGGAATGCGCCAACGCGCCTCTCTTGCTCGTACCCTCTCGCTCGATCCCGAAGTTCTTCTTCTCGATGAACCTCTCTCGGCCCTCGACGCGCTCACCCGCTCCGAGCTTCAAGATCAGATTCTCAATATCTGGGAACAGGATCGCCGCACGGTAGTCATGATTACCAACGATGTGGACGAAGCCGTTCTCATGGCCGACCGCATCGTCCCTCTAACGATGGGGCCCGAAGCCACCCTCGCGCAAGAGTTCAAGGTCAACATGGAGCATCCTCGCGATCGTCATACACTTAATGATCATCCCGAATACATGCGCCTCAAGTCCGAGATCACGAGCTTCATGATGCAGCTCAATAAGGAAGCAAAAGCGCTGACTAGCGACATTATCCAACTTCCCGATGTGAAGCCAAAAGACTTCACTCCGATCTCTGGCGCCCCTCGTTTCAAAAACCGTTCCCCTCAACCCGGCAAGCCACGTTCGGCAGCTTAGCTTTCAATCCGCCCTCACTCAATGTCCCACTTGGAACTTCTAACCATGGATGAGAAACTGAATCCAAAATTTGTTGAAATCTCCAACCTCGTCAAAGCCTATCCGAATCCTTACGGAGATGACTTTCGAGTAGTCGAGAACTTTAATCTCAACATTCAGCAAGGCGAATTCATCTCGCTGATTGGCCACTCTGGTTGTGGTAAATCTACCGTCCTTACGATGCTAGCCGGTCTCAACGAGATCTCGGATGGTGGTATCATTGTCGGTGACCGTGAGATTGATGGTCCAGGCCCAGACCGCGCAGTGGTCTTTCAAGCCCCCTGCCTCATGCCCTGGATGACCGCTTTCGGCAATGTGATGCTGGGAGTAAAAAATGTTTATCCCCATGCGACCAAAGCAGAACGCAAACAAATCTGCGAATACGCTCTTTCTACCGTTGGTCTCGGCGATGCCATGAAAAAGTATCCGCGCGAGCTCTCAGGAGGCATGCAGCAGCGAGTGGGAATCGCTCGCGCCATTGCATTACAGCCAAAAGTTCTCTTACTAGACGAACCATTCGGGCGCTTAGATTCTCTCACAAGAATGGAGCTGCAAGATGTCATTATCGACATCCTGGCCCGCGAAAAACTCACCGCCATGATCGTGACTCACGACGTGGACGAAGCCGTCTTTATGGCCGACCGCTGCGTAATGATGTCCAACGGACCCAAAGCAGGAGTTGGTGAAATCATGGAAATCGATTTCCCTCGCCCTCGCGATCGTGAAACGGTCTTCAACGACCCCATGTTCTTCCAATACCGCGAACACCTCCTCGCCTTCCTCGAGCAGCGCTCGCACATCAAAGGCGACACCCGAGTTCACACTCGCGAAAACCTTCTCGGCTACCTCGACAAACCGGAAATCAAAGACCTCGAACGCCAACTCACTCTCTCAGTCGC
>CAYUHN010000021.1:0-14291 GCA_964444495.1 uncultured Roseibacillus sp.
CGACTTTACGTAAATTTTGCCGTGATTTCGGCAAGACCTTTCAAAAATCAAAATACAACCCTTCGGACGAACTTCGTGCCGCAACTTTAGAGATTCTTCGAGAAATCGAAGGCCGTTCTCATATTTTGCATCGTCCCGATGCTCATCGACGCACCGTTACCGCCATTATTCGCATTGCCTCTACGAGGAGGCATTGGATCCGTGATCCTAGAACTTGGCAACCAGACCATGAAGTCAGCTCGTTGGAGCAATTACAGAGTTTCATCAGTCATCTCTTCGAGAAGAGTGCTCTGCCGGGTGTTTTGGCAAAACGTTTGGTTCAGCGCTGGTCCGTTGCTTAATCTTGAGCGTAGGTACTATCTGGACTTTGCGAAAAATCAGAATCTCACTTTTCAGAATGAAAGTGGGTATTCGTGGGTTTCATTGACTCGCAAAGAAGCTGCTATTCTCGCACAGACTGCTCCAGAGACTCCGCTATTACAGGCTTTTCGAGAAGCCCAACTTCGGGCTTGTGGTTGGGGGGCGTCGATTTCAGAAATCCTAGCCAGCCCGATTGGGATTGATTTTAGAAATGATCATATTTGGCTTCCGCTTCTTCAAATGGCTCGTTCACTGAAACGGCCTAGCGATGAGCTTGTCTTGGTTGCTGAGTCATTGCAGGACGAAATAGAAATCCGCTATCCTTCCCGCATTCGACTGAAAGGACGGACTTGGGATAGCTTAAAGAAAAGCGCTGATGCGACCTTTTCTCGGTTGAAGAAATGGACGGAAACTTGGAATTGGGAAGTTTCTGCCGAGGAACTTTTGAACCCTGCCACTCGCGCTCGAATCAGAGAATTTTCTAAAAGATCATGGGAGCCCCTCGCTGGGGTAAACGCTTGGGAACACCAAAGGAACCAGGACAGGTGGCAGATTGTGGAACTTTGCTCTCATTTGGAATTGCGTCGAGAAGGGCAGGCTCAGAAACACTGTGTCGAAACCTACAGTCGTTACTGTCTCAAAGGTTATAGTAACATTTTTAGCCTTCGCCTATGGGATGCAAGAGAGTGGCTCTGGGACCCTTACGTCACAATCGAAGTCGCTCGCCGAAGTCGCTGTATTTGGCAAGCCAAAGCAATTTCCAACGCGCCTCTCAATGGGGTAGAAAGGAGCATTGTTCAAAAGTGGGCGGAGCAATTCGAGATAAAATTTTAAATTCGAGAGTGTGATAAAAAAAGCGCAACATAGCCGAGAGAGAAGCGCATGTGTCGTTTTATCTACTCGGCAGGAATTGTTTGGAGGATTTGCTCGAGGAAGTGGAGGCTACGAGGGTTATCGGTTTGCTTTCGGAAGGAGGTGAGGATGCCTTTGGTTTCTTCTGGGGGGAGGGATTGCGCGAGGGCAAGGAGTTGTTTGTAGTTGGCCGTCCAGTGATGATAGTGTTTGAAGTCTACCGTAAAGAGGCGCGGATGTTGGAGGGCGAAGGCGGTGAGGGTGCGGAACTTTTGCACCGGATCTTCTTGATGCCAGATTTGCAGGACGTGTCGGGCACGGTGAAAGCGGTCACCGGGAATCGGCTCGGAATAGCTGGTGGCTTGGTTGGTGGTTTCTGCTTCGGTGAAATCGACCGTGGGAGTGGCGAGTTGCTCTAACAAAGGTTTCAATTCGGTAAGGTTGTTAGCGAGGGCGATTTCGAAAACGGTTTCTAAGCGGCCGTGATTGTTCTCGATGCGTTCTTCGAGATAGGTGAGCACTTGTTGTTTTTTCAGGGTGCCTCGGGAGAGATGAATGGAGAGAAGGTCAAGGAACCCGTCGGCAGAGATATCTGATTTCTCGCTAAGACGTTGCATGACGACTCCCCATTGGTTGGGGTGGCGGTTGCGCAGGAAGAGGGCTCTTGCTACTGCTCTGGGGACGGCTTGTAGGACAAATCGGTCTTGTTCGTTTTTGGGGTTTTCGGCGAGGCGGGCGAGCAATTGATCAATGCGCTCGTCGGGGTAACGGAGAGGTTCTTTGGGCGGGACTAGATTTTTTATAGCGGTGATACGCTGGCTGAAACCATGCTCCCCAGAGTCAGCGAGGGCAAGGAGGCCGTCGAGAAGCTCGGGAGCGAATTCAGGCGCGGATTTGTAAATGAGAGGGGCGATGATTGCTGAGAATTCTTTCCACTGTTCAGGAGTAAAGTAAGGCGCGAGGAGGAGGGCTGTATCTGGATCTTGGTGGACAATCGTGGAGAGGGCGTTGTTTTTTTCGGTTAGGTTCCTAGCGTCGAGAAAACGTTCTTCGAGAAAGGTCCTGTAGAGGTCGGGGTGGTGGATTTGTAGTTGTTTGAGGGCCCAATTGCCTTGCCAGTTTTTCTGACGAGAGGTTTTGGCGAGGGCGTCTTTATCGTGGAGGAGGGCGAGATTCTCTTGAGCCTGGGCTAGAGGTGTGACGAAAATTTTGGTTGGGAAAAGGTGACATTGGTTTCGTAAGCGAGTGAGCTCTTGGTAGTCGGGGTCTTTTAGGAGTTCTTGTTGCTTGTTGAAGTCGTTGCGAGAGGCTTCTTCCGTGGCAGCGAATTTTTCTTCAAGTGCTTTGAGTTGTTCTTCAGGTGGAGTCAGAGAAGGAAGCGTTTGAGTGAAGTCGTCGAGATCTGGTTTAAGATCGGCTAGACCGACTTCGGCGACCATTTCGAGTAGCCAAGCAGAGAATTCAGGAGGGATGGTTTGGTCTTTGAGAAGTTGACGCGTGATTTCGATGAGGTGTTGTCGAGTTCCGGGGTCGTGGCGGGGTTCGAGTTTTTCTTTTTCAGGAGTGGAAAGATTGTGGTGGCTGAAGTTTCCCGAGGTCCATTGGTTGCCTAGCTTGATGGGGAGCTGTTTGTTGATGAGCCAATTCCCAAAATTGAACATCACTTCGCGGTCGTAGTCGCTTTGCCAACGCTCGCTAATGGTGTTGACTGTCCAGTGGGTGGCTTCGGTGAGAGTGCGATTCGTGTCACCATAGAAGTAGATCGAACCGTGACCATCGGCGCTTGTGCTTAGTCCGCCGATGCCAAAGTGATCGCTTTTTTCCAAGGGGTTGGATCGGATTTGGTCGAGATACCAAGTGGTCTGCGCGAGATGGGTGGCGAGTTTGGGGTCGAGAGGGATCTGGCGAATTTCGTAGCCAGTTTGGTCGGTGAGAGGGCGGGCGCCGACCATTCCTTGACTGGAGGAAGTGATAACGAGGAGCTGTGGTTCATCGACCCCGAAGTGGATGGCAAAAAGTTGCGTGATGGAGGTGTAGCTGCGGTCCGAAAGGTAGCGAGAAACGAGCCAGCCAGATTCGGGACAGGGAAGGTGGTCTTTGGTATAGAAAAGTTTGAATTTACGACGATGTTTGGCGTTTCGGTTCTGTTCCACTAAGGCAAACGCTGCATCGCGAGGAGGGAGGTCCCAGAAGTTTTCTGGGAAATGGGTTTCGGGAAAGGTTTCCCGCTCGACCTGATAGTGGTCACGGCCTGAGCCCATGAATTTCCAGAGTTGCTCGTCGCTGAGGGTTGCGGAATCGAGGGGTTGGAAAGACTTCGGTTCGGGGGAGGTGGTATCGGTCGAATCCGTATTAGTTTTTGGTGTTTCCGATTTGTTCTGTTTCTCAAGAGCATAGGGAAGAGGTGCTTCGAGATTTTTGAGCTTCTCCCAGGTTTGGTCGCCTTCGAGAATGAGGAAGTGGTCTTGGCCTGCGGGTAGATTCTTCTGTTGATATTGACCGGTGTCCTGATTCCACGAAAAGATGGCAACGGGTTTGATTTGCTCGCCTTCGGTTTGAGGACCGAGAATGACCTCAAAGTGTTGGTCGCCATCGAGATCCTGACAGGAGTAGGACCAAGGGTGTTCCTCCTCGAATTTGTCGGGATGCCACTCGAAGAGGATGTTGAGGAGGGTCCTTGGTTTGTGTTCGACGGTTTTGACCGTGAGACTCTTAACTGTGTAACCATCTTTGACTCCCCAATTGGTAGTGTCGACTTTCTCAAGGATGCCGTCGTTGTTGAGATCGAAGAGGTATCCCTCCTCAATCATATTGTTTCCTCCGAAGATGCGGTGCTCGAGACCTGTGTTATCAAAGAAAGCGAGAACGGGTTTAGCAAGTCGCTTGGAGTGAGTTTTGTTAAGGTTGGGAGGGAGCTGTAAAGTTAAGGTGGGTTCGATAGGTGGTTCCTCGTGGGGATACGAGCCAGAGTTTCGCAGTGTTTCTAGGAGCTCGCGGGAGGATGTGGAATCAAAACTCGGTTTAAACGGCCAATTGTCGTGAAACGATTGATAAAGGAGAACGTAGAGGGGTGCTTGCCCGTCTCTTTGAGGACATTCGATGAACTGGGTGAGGGAGTGAAAGTTCTCGAGCTGTTTTGGGTTCGGTTCAGGAATGGGGGTGTTAGGGTAAACGATTTTTTGAAATTCAGCGAACCGGGTTTCTGCGTTGAGGAGCGCTTGAAAATCGACCTGTCGTTGTTCGAGGGCTAGACAGGGAAGGTGACTAAGGAGGATAAAGGTTAGAATGCGCATCATAGGAAAGGTAGAGAATCGGGAGAAGTTTCTCCTGAATAGAGGACAACCGAGAAGCTGAAACCTTAGAAGAAAGTGATCGTTTTCAGCAAAGACCTTTCATTCTAAAGAACAGGAGGAGGCGTAATTTTGAAGCCGATATGGTTTTTTACCCAAATATCGTCGAAAGGAAGTTTCGTCTAAAAAATGTGATGAAACTCAAGTCTAGCGGGCTCCTCCCAACTGAGCCCTGACAAACTGAAACACCGATAAACTAGCAAATTCCCTGAACTCTGAAGCAGAGTTCAGGCATTCGAGTGAATCGCTTTCTCGCTAAATTTCCCTTACCACTCAATAGCAGCAGCAGCCCAAGTAAGACCGGCTCCAAAGACGACGAGAACGATCTTGTCGCCTCGTTTGAAGCGTTCTTCGCGATGAGCTTCGTCGAGGGCGATTGCTACCGCAGCAGCAGAAGTGTTGCCGTATTTTTGTAAGTTGGTGAAGACGCGGTCCTTCGGGACCGTGAGGCGATCTGCAATCGCGTCGATGATGCGAAGGTTCGCTTGATGAGGAACCACTAGGGTGACATCTTCGGGAGCTATTCCGGCCCGCTCGAGAACTGCTTCTGCCGACTGCTTCATGCGAGTTACGGCATGCTTAAAGACTTCTTTTCCAAGCATGGCGAGTGAAGCAAGACGTTGATCAGCATTTGCAATGGTGATGGGGCAAGCAGATCCTCCGCCAGGGATATTGAGGAGATGAGTTTGTGAGCCATCAGTACCAATCTCGGTGGCAATGATGTTTCCTTCGCCTGGTTTGGAACGCCTCAAAACGGCTGCTCCGGCTCCGTCGCCAAAGAGAACACAGGTATTACGGTCTTCCCAATTGATGAAGGAGGAGAGTTTCTCGGCTCCAATGACGAGTGCATTCTGAAAAGCGCCGTCAGAAATGAGGCGCTTGGCAATTTTCATTGCATAGAGGAATCCCGAGCAGGCTGCCGAAATATCAAAGGCGACCGCGGTCATGCTTCCGAGGCTTTGCTGAACGTAGCACGCGGTAGCGGGGGTGAGGGTGTCGGGGGTGATTGTGGCAACGATGATGAGGTCAACGTCTTCGGCTGCAATCTGAGCTTGCTCGAGCGCTTTTCGTGCTGCTGCTGTCGCCATGTGAGAAGTAAATTCATCATCGGCGGCAATGCGGCGTTCTTTAATCCCAGTGCGACTGGTAATCCAATCGTCAGTGGTTTCGACGATTTTTTCTAGGTCGGCATTACTGAGGATTTTTTCAGGAACGTAACTCCCCGTACCGGCAATCATGACCGGGACTTGGGATTCAGATTTGCTTGAGGATTCGCTCATCGTTTCGGAAACAGGACTGTCACTGTTGAATCGGGCTCTGACAAGAGGGGAGTCTGCTATCGTAGGGTTCTCCCTTCTCGTCTCTAAGTCCTATCTAGGCAGATGCGATGACAGTGAATTTTTTCTCAATTTGGTCCACTGCAAAAGCTTCCAAATGCTCGCATTCGAAACGTTCTACCACTTCCGAGGAAAAACCTTGTGCAATCATGCGACGGGCATCATTTGGATTGATGCCACGACTGCAGAGATAGTAGATTTCTTCGTCGCTCACACGGGCGGAGGTGCTACCGTGTGAGCACTTGACTTGGTCGGCGTTGATTTCGAGTCCTGGCATTGAGTTTGCCTCGGCTTCGTCGCTCATGAAGAGATTGCGACAGGTTTGGTAAGCATCGGTGTAGTGGGCTCCTTCGTCTACGAAGATCAAACCTGAGAAGACAGTTTTACCTTTTCCAAAAAGAGTGTTTTTGTAGAGGAGGTCGCTTCCTGTATGCGGCGCACCATGATGCTGGAAGGTTCGTTGGTCATACTCTTGGTCAGTAGTAGGAATAGCAACGGAAAGGATTTCCGAATTACTTTCGCTTCCCGCAACAGTGGAGTAAGTTTCTTCGCGAACCCAAGCGGAGCCGATGTGAAGAGAGCCTGATTTGGCACGAGTATTTTTGCCCAAATTGGATTCTGCCAAGCGAATGAAGTGGCTCTTGGAGTTGAGTTCCTGTGAAACAAGATACTTCATTTCGCAGTCATCCATGGCAATCAAGTCACTGACAGAAACGACAGTGCTTTCGTCTGTCTCGTTGGTGCTGATAAAGCGCTCAAGGATGGTGCCGCGGGATTTCGCCATGCCCACGATCAGAGTGGTCGGCAGGATGGTGGCATTGTCGCCAGCTACCAAGTGAACGATTTCAATAGGAGTCTCGCTCGCGATACTGATATTGATTGCGATTCCGCCTTCGGATTTGGCGCGATGAAGAGCGGCCAGTTTAGGGGAACCTAACTTACCTTGTAGGGGAGGGAGGACTTGCTGCAAGCAGTCACCCTGCTCGTTGAGGATTTCACTAAGCGAGCCCGCGATGATTCCTTCTGGAACGTCTCCTTCGGTAGCGATGAGTTCATTATTCCAAAAGATGAAGCGCAGGGCGTTAGGAAGAGCGGGGGCAGGAATCGCAGACTGAACTGCAGTGCCTCCGTGGACAAAGTTAGCCTCGCTAAGGTTGCCTTTTTTGAAGCTTCCAAAGCGCCAGTTCTCGTCATTGCGAGAAGGCCATTCAAGTGTCTCGAACTTAGAGAGAGCTTCTTCTTGGAGGCCTTGATGCCAGGACGGGAGTTGCATAGTAGATTTTTTTGCCTCAGGCATTAAAGTTGTGGTCATATTCAGTCAAAGTTCGAAAGAGTTAGCCTACGCTTCCTTCCATTTCCAATTCGATTAAACGCTTGAGTTCTACTGAGTATTCCATGGGAAACTCGCGCACAAGATCATTGATGAAGCCGTTGACTGCGAGGCTCATTGCTTCGGTTTCTCCGATTCCACGTTGCTGCATGTAGAAGAGCATTTCTTCGCTAACTTGGCTGACACTTGCTTCGTGCTGCGTTACGTGGTCGTTTCCACGTACGGTGATAGCTGGATAGGTATCGGTACGGCTGTTGCTGTTGATGAGCAGCGCGTCGCATTCGGTGTTGTTTTTGCAACCTTTAAGGTTTTTTGGGATATGGACTTGACCCCGGTAGGTGGAGCGCCCTTCGCCAACAGAAATGGATTTCGAAACTACGTTCGAGGTAGTGTTGTCTGCGGCGTGGATCATTTTAGCACCGGTGTCTTGGTGTTGGCCATCGTTGGCGAGAGCAATCGAGACAACTTCGCCGCGGGCGCCTTCACCCTTCATGACGACTCCAGGGTATTTCATGGTGAGGCGGCTACCGATATTACAATCGATCCAGCGAACCTCCGCGTCTTCAAAGGCCATGCCTCGCTTGGTAACGAGATTGAAAACATTGGAAGACCAATTTTGAACCGTGATGTATTGAATCTTTGCTCCCTTGAGAGCTACCAATTCGACCACGGCTGAGTGTAGAGTCGCGGTCTCGAACTTAGGTGCGGTGCAACCTTCCATGTAGGTTACTTCTGCGCCTTCATCGGCGATGATGAGAGTTCGTTCGAATTGTCCAAAGTTTTCCGAGTTAATTCGGAAGTAGGCTTGTAACGGCTGCTTGAGCTTCACCCCTTTGGGTACGTAGATGAACGAGCCCCCTGAGAATACAGCACTATTGAGAGCTGAGAATTTATTGTCTCCGGCCGGGATTACTTTTCCAAACCAAGGGCGAAAGATTTCTTCGTACTCGTTTAACCCTTCTTTCGAGTTAACGAAAATGACGCCTTCTTTTTCGAGGCTCTCCTTCATATTGGAGTAGGCCGCTTCGGAGTCATACTGAGCCTCTACGCCAGCGAGAAAGGCTCGTTCTTGTTCAGGAATTCCGAGTCGTTCGAAAGTTTCTTTAATTTCGTCAGGGACTTCATCCCAGCTACGCTTTGGCTTTTCTCCATCAGAGAGATAGTAGCGGATAATATCGAAGTCGATATTGTCTAGGTCCTCAGTAGCCCAGTTGGTCGGCATGGGCTTGCTCTCAAAAATCCCGAGAGCGCGATGCCGATAATCGCGAATCCAGTCGGCATCTTTCTTCACATCGGCGATGTAGTCGACAGTTTTAGAGGAAAGGCCGCGTCCAGCGTCAAATTTATGGTTCTCAGGGAAAGTAAAATCTCCCTTAGAACGGTCAATATCGATCGCCTCCGTGGTTTGGTCGTCGTGTTCGACCGTTTGATTGTCAAAGGAACTCATGCTGCTACCTCCTCTTTTAAGAAGTCGTAGCCTTTTTCTTCGAGTTCGAGAGCGAGGTTTTTGTCTCCACTTTTAACGATGCGTCCCGCAGACATAACATGCACATGGTCTGGCTCAATGTAGTCGAGGAGGCGCTGGTAGTGTGTGATTACAAGGAAGCCGCGGTCAGGAGAGCGCATAGCATTGACTCCTTCGGAGACCACCTTGAGCGCATCGATGTCGAGACCGGAGTCCGTTTCATCGAGGAGGCAATACTTGGGATCGAGCATCATCATCTGGAGGATTTCGTTTCGCTTTTTTTCCCCCCCAGAGAAGCCTTCGTTGACTGCGCGGGCGGTGAATTTGCGGTCCATTCCAAGGATGTCCATCTTCTCATACATCTCGTGGTAAAATTTGACGGCATCGATTTCTTCGTCTTTCGGAAGGCGAGCCTGTCGAGCCGCACGGAGGAAATTGGCATTTGAGACTCCAGGCACTTCAGCGGGGTACTGAAAAGCGAGGAACAGTCCCGCACGTGAGCGCTCATCGACTTCTAGTTCGAAAAGGTCTTCGCCGTCCATGGTCGCAGAGCCGCTAGTCACTTCATAATCTTCATGACCAGCAAGGATTTTTGAGAGAGTGGATTTCCCTGAGCCATTGGGTCCCATAATGGCATGGACTTCTCCGGCGGGGATTTCGAGTGAGACACCTTTGAGGATTTCGGTGCCATCGACGTTTGCGTGTAGGTCTTGAATAATGAAGCTCATGATTCGTAAATGATTAAGTAGATTGTGGGTGATTCGTTTCTTAGCAAGTGGGAGTATTAGGAGTTGTCCAGAATTTTCCCTTTGAGATTTAATTCAACTTCACTGATGTCCGTTCCTTGAGGCAAGGCGAGGAGATCTGCAAGCGCTACTCCATCTTTCAAGAAGATATCGTGAATTTTTTCGGTGGTCGCATCTTGAAAATGAAAGTGCTCGTTGAGATTACTGCAGTAACGCGAAGGGGAGCGATCGAAGTTGACCGCTCGGATCAATCCATGTGAGGTGAGAGCTTCTAGGCAGTTATAAACTGTGGCGAGAGAGATTGAGGGCATGCGTTCCTTTGCTCGTAGGAAGACATCTTGTGCCGTGGGGTGGTCTGGTTGGTCGAGAAGAACCCCGTAGACCTCACGGCGCTGCTTTGTCATGCGCAGGCCTAAGAGCTTCGAGGGAATCTCGGAAGAGTGCTGAGGTAATGTAGATGAATTTAAGGCCATAGCCGTGTGAGCTGCTCCCATTATAGTCGCGATTTAGGAAGAATCACGAATAAGAATTGGAATCGTTCCAATGGCGAGACCCTATGGCGGTATCGGCTATTCTCAAGAAATTCTCTTTGCGCTGCAAATTTTCCTAAGATAATCTGCGTTTTTATCGTAAAAACCCTATTCAATATGAATTTTTCCCACGCAAAATCCCTCATTAATGGAATTTTTTCGGGAGTTTCTAGCCTTCGATTGGCTGCTACTACTGGATTATGCTCAATGGCTCTAGTGTCAGCTCAGACCGAAACCAGCCCTGAATTTTTGAAGGAATCGGCTCTTAAAATCGACAAGCATGTGGCCAATCTGTACCGGGCGAAGAAGCTGGAGGTTCCTGAGGTTGTTGATGACGCCACTTTTTTACGTAGAAGCTTCTTGGTTGCAGCGGGAAGGATTCCGAATCTCGCAGAAGCTCGCGCTTTTCTTGAGACCGAAGATCCCGATAAGCGTGAGAAACTGATTGGCTACTTGATGCAGTCTGACGGTTATCGCAGTCACATGGTTAACTGGGTTCTGGACCTTTTTCGAGCGCAGGATAATTTTGATGGGGAATCGGCGGATCCTTACCTAGAGTTTATCCACGATGCGGTCGCTGAGAACCGACCTTGGGATCAACTTGCTCGCGAGCTTCTCTCGGCGCGAGGGGCAATGTGGGAAGGGAATGGTGCAGTTGGCTATTACATTCGTGATAAAGGCATGGAACTTGATAATCTTGCCAATACCATGCGTATTTTCACCGGAACTCGCATGGAATGCGCGCAGTGTCATGATGATCCGTTTGGAGAGTATGAACGCATGGATTTTTATCATTTGGCGGCTTTCGTAACAAATCAACGTGAGATTAATCGTGGTCCTTGGGACAAGGTTTGGCGCGAAATGCGTAATTCGGGTGAAGCTCGCAGTGAAAAGGGCCGCCTGACTCGTTGGTTAGGAGACAATATTCATTACTCAAGCCTTGGAGGAGGAGGGGATGGCCGCATTAAGCTTCCACATGATTACCAGTATCGGGATGGTGACCCCGGGGAGTATGTTGGGGGCAAGACTCCTTTTGGAAAGCGCGTGAGAACTTCTGATCGCGACAACGACGATTATGCTCGTGAAACCTTTGCAGATTGGATTTCCTCTCGCGAGAATCCTCGTTTTAACGCCACCTTAGTTAATAGGATCTGGCATCGTGTAATGGGTCGAGGGATTTGGGAGCCCATCGATGAATACATTGAACCTTCGGACACCATTGCTCCTGGTCTGGTGAAAGATCTTGTTACTCTCATGCAAGATGTGGACTACGACCTGAAGACTTTTCAGAACATCCTACTTTTGACGAAGACTTACCAGTTTGCCGCTAATCCTGAGTCTTTTAGCGCTGGTTCTGCCCAAGCTTTCAATGGAAGACAACTTGAGCGTATGACGGCAGAGCAAGTATGGGATTCACTCGTTACGCTTGTGAAAGGGGACGTTGACTCTCTTCCACGCCGCAAGTTTTCTAATGCGATTGTCTACAACAAGCAGCTCGTATTGGTTGGTAAAAAGACCATGGCGGATTTGAGTAAAGAGGTTCTCGCCATTAAAACTCCCGCTGCTTATCGAGCCTACGTCGATGAGCTTCTTGAGCAAATAAAGTATAAAGGCGATAGTTCCCAAGGTGAGCGTCCTGGTCCTGCTAAAGGTATGGCGCGAGCTTCCGAGTTGGCTTCTCCAGCTCCAGCGAATCACTTCTTGCGACAGTTTGGGCAGTCGGATCGGTTGCTGATCGATTCTGCCTCGAACGAAGCGAACATGGCTCAAGTGCTGTCTCTAATGAATGGGCATGTGGAAAAGTTGGTGGTGAGCAACCGAAATTCGGCGCTTTACAAGGCGATCGAAGAGGGGGCTACCGACCGCGATAAGGTTCGTTATATTTATTACGCTGTTCTCGGTCGCGCACCTACCGATGATGAGATGAAGCTCCTTATGCGTGATGTCATTGATGGCACTGATGGGAGTTATCGAAATCTCGCTTCAGCTCTTCTCTCCACTCACGAATTTTTATTTGTTCAATAACAAGTTTCCTTCCTGAAAATTTAAAATAAAGTACCCTATGAGTAAATCTGACTTCTTGAAAGGTGATGAGTTCGATCGTCGCCGTTTCTTAATGAATGCTGCGAAGAGCTGTCTCGGCGTGTCTATGGCTCCGCTTCTTGGTGGTGCTATGAGTTCACCATTACGAGCGCAGAGTAAAGGGGGAGAACGTTCTCATGCGGAGTACGTGATTTTCCTGAATATGGCTGGCGGAATGAGCCATATTGATACCTTTGATGTGAAGCCTGGTAACGATGTGCAAGGCCCAGTAGAGGCTCTGAGCACTAGCGGTGATTTTCAGATTTCTCAATACCTGCCCAAAACCGCTGAGGTTGGCGACAAGATGTGTCTGATCAACTCTATGACTTCCCAACAAGGAGCGCATGAGCAGGGACAGTACATGCTTCATAGTAGTTATTCTCAGCGTGGAACGATTACGCATCCTTCGATTGGCTCTTGGGTAGTACGTCTGAAAGGGAGGAAGAATTCTACCTTGCCAGGGTTTGTTTCCGTGGGAGGAAACCCTCGCAATGCTTCTTCTGGTTTTATGGGTTCTGAATTTGCGGGTGTTCCTTTAGGGCGGCCTGACGAAGGTTTGAAGGATTCTGAGCGAGCAGGGAGTGTGAGCGAAGAAGATTTCCACAAACGTCTCGCGATTGCGGATGCTCTCAATAAAGAATTCCATGAACGCTATAAGGCTCCTCAGCTAAAAGCATACGAAAGTCTCTACGATGAGGCCGTTAAGTTGATGCACAGTGAGGACCTCGTTGCTTTTGATATCAGCAAAGAGCCAGGGAAAGTTCGAGGGAACTATGGGAAAGATCGTTTTGGGCAAGGATGCTTGCTGGCTCGCCGTTTAGTCGAATCAGGTGTTCGTTTTGTGGAAGTGACTTTGGGTGGTTGGGATACTCACTATGATAATTTTACTGCAGTAGAAGGACGTTGTAGTGTTCTTGACCAGGCTTACTCGGCTCTTATCAAGGATTTGGAAAGCAAGGGGCTTCTCGATTCGACCTTGGTTGTCATTGGAACCGAATTCGGACGTTCTCCCAATATTCGTCCTGAGCAACGTAATGGACGAGATCATCATCCCGCTTGCTTCACCACTGTTGTCGCCGGAGGAGGCGTGAAAGGTGGGACCACTTATGGGAAGACGGATAAAGAAGGCCGCAAAATCACCGACAAGCCAGTCACTCTTCAGGATCTCAATGCGACGATTGGGTATGCTCTGGGGATTGACCACTCACAAGTGATCTATTCGCCAAGCGGAAGACCTTTCCGTCTGGGAGGAGAAGATAAAATGTTAGGCAAGCCGATCACTGGTATATTCGCTTAAAGGAATTTGCGAATTTAGCGGGTAAAAAAGATTGAGATAGAGAACAACCTTTTCGAGTTCTAAGGGTTCTTAGGGCGATGAAAGTTGTTTCACTTCTCTTAATCCTGACGATGTCTCTCTGCGCCCAAGGGCGTCGGAGAGGGCCTGACAATGCCCCTAAGGTTGGCGAAGCTGCTCCTGAGGTGGCCGCAGTGACCTTAGAGGAAAGTAAAGAGATTGATCTCTCTGATCCTGAGAAGATCACCGTTTTGATTTTTGGCTCTCACACATGAGGCCCTTTCATGAGGCTGGCCGGGCGCCTGCAAAAAATCTATGAAAGCCATTCTAAGGAAGCTGATTTCTGGTGGGTTTATATTCAAGAAGCTCATCCCACTGATGGTCGTCGTCCGAGCCGGACCGTAAAGATTGAATCTCACAAAACCTTGGATGACCGCAAGAATGCCGCCGAAGGGTGTATCGCTGCGTCTTCACTGAAAGTTCCTGTTCTGTTAGATGATATGGAAGATTCGGTAGCGAGTGCTTATTCTGCCAAACCAGAGAGATTTTTCATTCTCGATGCCAAGGGTAAAGTCGCCTACGCCGGAAAGCGCGGCCCTCATGGAGTCGATCTCGACGCCATGGAAGCGCAACTCAAGGAGCTACTTGAAAAAGAGTAGTGTTTTGACTGGAAGCGTTGGTCTACGATTCAGTCAAAGGCCGGCGGGCCTAATTAGTGCGTGAATTGGTAGTGCGAGATTTTAATTTACGTCTCCTGTGAAGAGGCGTTTTTCTAATGGTACGTAAACTTTCGCTTTTAGGCGAGGTTCGTTATATGAGTTTCGATCCGCACCCCCGTGAAGGGGCGATGTTCTAAAGCAGCTGTGAACAGCCGTAATAAGTTAGTTTCAATCCGCGCCCCCGTGAAGGGGCGATGCAAGCGGCCATGGCTTGGAGAGGTGGAGC
>CAYUHN010000021.1:14391-27585 GCA_964444495.1 uncultured Roseibacillus sp.
ATCCGCGCCCCCGTGAAGGGGCGATGCAAGCGGCCATGGCTTGGAGAGGTGGAGCCGAGAGTGATTGTACCGCGTGCGTTCGGCAGTGATGGCCGTCGATGGCACGTGCGGGCCTTTGATGTTCAACACGAAGAGTGGCGGGATTTTGTGTTTGGTCGGTTCAAGAAGGTGAGCTGGCCCGAGGGGGGAGAGGATTTGGAGGGTTTGCCGGAGGATGAGGACTGGGTGTCTTTTGAGACGGTGCGCTTGCAGGTGAATCCGGAGTTGTCCGAGAAAGCTCAAGAAGCCATTCGTATGGATTATGAGATGTCTAGTGACACAATGGAATTGCGGGTGCGGCGGTCAATGAAGACTTATCTACTGGCTGAGCTGTTTTTAGAAGAAGGGAAGGAGCGAACTCTGCCAAGGCATTTTGTGATGCTTTAAATGATCGCGGTAATTCTATTATCTCAAACAATCCTTTAAGGAGCCTGCTCTAAAGGGTAAGAGGCGGTTTGTTTTCGCTTGGTCTTGGAGCAACCTTTTTAATTTGTTACTCGCGGACTCGAGCGAGTTTCTGTTAAATATCGAGTATAATGATTACTAAAATTTGCTTTGCGCTCCTTGGGCTGAGTTGTCTTCTAATTGCGGAAGAGGCTGGATCTACCGCAGAGACTTGGCAGTCTTTGTTCGATGGTGAGACTCTTGTCGGTTGGACGAATGACCAAGGTGAGCCGATGAAAGAAGGGAAGTGGGTGGCGGAAGATGGGGTTCTAAGGTTAACCGCAGGTGGAGGAGGGGCGTTATTTTCCGAAAAGGAATATGGTGATTTTGAGTTCTCGTTTGAGTGGAACATTTCTGAGAAGGGAAACTCGGGGGTGAAGTATCGCCTTAAGAAATTTGAGGGGAAATGGCTCGGGCTGGAGTATCAGGTGCTCGATGATGAAGGACATCCTGATGGTAAAAATGGAGCGGATCGTCAGGCTGCCGCCTTATACGATCTCAAGCCCGCAAAAGAAGGTAAACCAGTCAACCCCGTGGGGGAGTGGAATACGGGGCGCATTGTGGTTAAGGATGGGGTGGTGTCTCATTATTTGAACGGAGAGCAAGTGATTCGGTTAGAGATTCCTTCAGAGGAGTGGAAAGAATGCTTTGAGGCGAGTAAGTATAAGAAGATCGAAGGGTTTGGAGTGAACGAAAAAGGGTTTCTGCATTTGCAGGATCATGGAGATGAGGTGGCTTACCGGAACCTCCGCCTTCGTGAATTCACGAAGGAATGAGAGTTTGGCGTTTTATTTCTTTTGAGGGAGGCCTTGTAGAATTAAAAAGAGATGATGAAGATCGTTATAGTCGCTTTTTTAGCAATATGGATGACTTGTCCGTTGATCGCAGAGATTGGGGCAACCCGAACCTGGACTTCGGCCGATGGGAGGTCCTTGGAGGGTGAGTTGTTGGAGGTGAATGACGATGGGATCGTTCTAAAAGTCAATGGGCGACGTGTTCCGGTGGCGATGAACCTCTTGTCGGAGGAAGATCAGAGCTTTGCCGCTGAAGTGGCGGTTTCTATCGCAGAGTCGGCTGCTTTGGAGGAAGAGGAGAAGGTTCGTAGCAAAGGTTTCGAAGAGGGGCCTTATGCGGATTTGGTCAAGGGAGAATGGATTGAAGGTGACGGGGGTTTAGGCCTCAAGCATCAGGTCTTTATCGGACGCGAAGTGAAACGAAAAAAAGCGAGCCCATTTGTGCCTCTTTTTATTCATCTGCATGGAGCAGGAGCGCGCTCGGATTCGATTACTCTGGGTAGAGTTGAAATAGCTTCTAAAACAATTACTAAACCTGATTGGTATGAAGAGCATCCTTGTGTGGTGTTGGTGCCGACTTGTCCTCCTGAACCGATGACGTGGGGAAAAGATGAGATCCAAACTAAGCTCGAAAGCGTTATTGATGAACTCATTGATTCTCTTCCTATTGACCGAAAGCGAATTTATTTGTCGGGTTATTCGATGGGAGGTCAGGGCATCGGTAAGCTGATTGAACGTCGCCCCGATTTTTATGCTGCAGCGGTTTTTGCAGATGGAGGCCCGAAGCCTGCATGGGTGGGGAAGACTAAGACTGCAATGTGGAGTTTTTATTCCGGAGAACGTGATAGCTCAAAGGCTCCTGATTTGCAGGAAAAATTTAAGAAGGAGGATGTGGAGTTCCGGTTCAATATTCTTCCTGACGTAAAACATAATAGTATTCATTGGAAATTGGCCAACGAACCAAAGGTTTGGGAATGGTTGGTAGAACAACGAGCCTCGTAGGAGATGGAAGAGTCTGAGCTGAAGTTGTGATGAAAGATGCCGATTACTATCTTTGCCCCGAGTGTAATGCGGAGGTTTCAGTGGGCTCTCAAGGCTGTCAGGCGTGCGGTCCTCGAAAGATCGCTAAAAAGATGAAGCTGAAGAAGCGAAAGAAAATCGCTCGTGAGCGGAAGTCGTGGGAACAGGGTTCGAGTTACGATGGTCTTGATTTACCTGATGATGATTTTGACTACGAGGACTACGTCGAGCGAGAGTTCGGGAAAAAGCCTCATCGGAAAATTGGTATCGCTTGGTATTGGTGGCTTACCGCGCTGATATTATTTCTGTGGATGTTATTTTCTCTTCCGCTTTAGCAAATTTTTTTCGTTTGCTAGAGCGTTCAACTGCCGGTGGGAACTTGCCAAGAGAGTAATTGCAGAATAAAAATTTGACCCGCGTAATAGGCTGCAAGGTTCGTTTTCTAGGGCTACCGAGAGGTCTTGAGTTGACCGTTGTTGAAGAAGGAATAGTAGGGCTCGGAGTCGTTGCTGGGGTGGCCGATGATGAGGTGATCGATGAGACGTAAGTCAAGAATCTCAGCCGCTTCTTCGATGTTTTTGGTGACTTCGATATCAGCGGTGCTAGGGCGGGGATTGCCGGAAGGGTGATTGTGAAGAACGATAAAGTTGTGGTTTCCGGTTAGGAGGACAGGGCGAATGATATCTCGGATGCATGAAATTGTTGCGGTGCTCGAGCCGCTAGAAATTTCGTGGACCGAATGGCAGCGCATTTGGGAGTCAACGACAGCGACTCTGAGTGTTTCGGTAGGGCGGTGACGCATTTGAGGAGCAAAGGCGTCGTAGATGGCTTGAGCGCTATCGAGAGGTTTACGGTCGAGTTGGCGGGTGGATAAACGTCGTCCAAGTTCGAAGGCTGCCACTAGTTGGCAAGCTTTAGCAGGGCCGAGCCCTCGTTCTTCTTTAAGAATGTTGAGGTCAGTTTGAGCCATTCCAGGGAGTCCTTGATAGTCTTCGAGGAGGCGTCTTCCGATGGCGATGGCGTTTTCTCCGGGAATTCCAGTGCGTAGAAAGATGGCGAGAAGTTCGTCGTCTCCGAGTGCTCCCGGGCCATGAGCGAGCATTTTTTCACGAGGTAGCTCGCTTTTGGGGTATTCCCGCAATACTTTCCTTTCCTTCATGAGCCTTAAGTGAGAAGGGTAGGTTCAGTCGAGGCAACAATAAATCACCATGTCTGTGGTTACCTGTGATCTCGTTGCTAGCTCAGGCTGGCGGAATTAGAATACGAGTGGTTCTTCTGGAGAGAAGAAGCCCAAGTTGCAGAGGTAGTGGTCGATTGAATTCAACGCGAGTTGGTAGAGCTGGGTATGAGTATTGAAGTTAAAGAAGGTGTGCCCCGCGCCTTCGAAATCAACGAGCTCGCAGCGGTTTCCCTTTTTCCGATACATTTTTGCAAAGCGTTCTGTTTGCTCGAAGAGAGCCACACGATCCTGGCGTCCATGGAGGAGGAGGCAGGGTGGTAGGTTTTTGGCTGGGAGCAGTGTATTGGGACTAGAGGCTTTGGCTTCCTTTGGGGAAGGAAAGAGGTCGGATCCAACTCCTTTAATTGAGGTGTCGACAATAGAAGAAATACCGATGACTGCGGCTGGTTTGAGGGAGTCAATTGGGATGTCTTGATCTCCAGCAGCATCGGGAAGAACAGCATTGGAGAGAATGACGTGAGCCCCAGACCCAGCTCCAATAAGAACAATGCGGTCGGGATCGATGCCGATGAGCTTGGCATTAGTCTTGAGAAAGCCGATGACCATGCGGGCGTCTTCAATCGCTTCGAGGGGATTAGTACGATGTTTGTTGAATACACGGTATTCAACGGTGAGGCAAACTGCTCCTCTAGTCGCAAAGTGATGAGCGTGGGGGATGAATTGGGTTGGCATGGAGCTGTCCCAGAGCCCTCCGTGGAAAAAAACGAGGCAAGGGTGATGTGAGGCCTCGGGGTTGTGATTGGCAGGGAGAACGAAATGAGCGGCGAGATCCCCCTGAGGAGATTCAAAATAGACGTAAGAATAAACGTCCTTCAGGAGTTCATTTTCATGGGCCTCACCAAGTGGCAAGGCTGATTTCATGTTGGGTATAGCCGACATAGGGTGGAATCACTTTTTCCAGCTTAAAAGAGAATGCAAAAAGGAGGTGGCAGAATCAAGTCTTTGTCGATACTTTGCAACCTATGAAGCGCTTCCTTCCTGTCTTAATGGTTGTCACTGCCCTCCAATTGGTTTTCTCGACAAGTTCATCTGCCGATGAACAGCTCCGACCGGTTTTAGAGAATGTTTACGGAGAGTGGCGGCAGGCAATGATTAGCAAGAATTTCAATAGGTGGACAAAAACGATTTCGACGGAGAGACAAATTGAGATTCGAAATCGGGTTTTGTCCGAGCGTCGAGCTTGGCCTTCCGCTGTGTTCGAGTTGCCGGTTGCTCCTCCTAGTTTGAGTGGTCTGAAGCCAGCTCGGTTGAATGTGAGGGGGCCAACCGCAAAGTCGATCTACTACGGGAAGGTGGATTTTGGAGTGGGGGGAGCGCCTAGTGATAATATTTTGGTTCTTTCGTTTGTGAAAGAAGACGGTTGGCTTTACGAAAGCGCCGAGTTTATCAATCTTCTTGCTCTTGCAGATGTGCGAACTGCTTTTGATAAAGGAGATTTCTCTGAACTTGATAAGCAGGAGTTCCAACCCTCTGGAAATTATCCGTCTGCTCCTTCGGTACAATTGAAAGGCCCTGTGGCGGCGATTGCGAAGGTTTATTGTTACTGTCCAGGTCGTAAAGTAACGGCTCAGGTAAATCGTAAGAGCCGTCATGAGTTTGCGAATGAGAAACTCGCGGAAGTCGTTATTGGGGGAGCGCATTCAGGGGATAATCAAATTGAGTTTAAGGTTGAAAAATTGGCAGGTGGCACGGGAAAGGAACCGCTTGCCTTACGCGTTTATGTGATGTCGGAGAAGCCCGGGGTGCGTATTCCAGCAGTGTATGAGTATTTGGTTGAAGAAGGAGGATCTCCTCAAGTGCGTGGGAGTGATACTTTCACGGTTTCTCCGGAAGTGATGCAGAAAATTAGATAGGAAAATTAGAGATTGTTTTTCAATGAGAGCGAAGAGACGCTTTTTGCATGGGTGGTGGAGAGCTTTATTGTTGTGGCAATTCAGCTGTAGCTGCGTGTATGGAGTTCTGAGTTTAGAGGAATTGCAGCGGGCGATTTATCCGGTGGCATTCAAGGCTCGAGAGACTACGGTTGCCGTGAATTGGCAGGGCTCAACTGGTAGTGGGGTAGTGGTTTCGGAGGACGGGTTGATTTTGACTGCCGGGCATGTGGTGAGTGATATTGAAGGCGAGTTAGCCGCTAGAGAGGTGACTATTCTTTTCGAGGATGGTGAGGAAGAGCGAGCTACCGTTCTCGGAATTAATAGGCGTTACGATGCTGCAATGCTGAAGTTGCAGGGAAATAAAAAGTGGCCGTTTGCTGAATTGGGTGACTCGCAGTCCTTAAGCACGGGAGCTTGGGTCATTGCGGCTGGCCATCCTTCCGGTTACGATGAATTGCGGGCTGCGCCTCTTCGTTTTGGCCGGGTCACAGCGAAGCATTTGGATTACTTCTTGGGTAGCGATTGTGTTTTGTTTGGGGGAGATTCTGGGGGAGCTCTCTTTGATTTGAAAGGACGGGTTGTGGGGATTCATTCCTGGATTGGAGAGAATGTTGAGGTTAATACCCATGCGGGCGTTAGTGGTTTTCTTTCCGATTGGGAGAATTTAAAAAAAGAAGGGTACCGTGAGGGTAGCCTTCTTCCTCCTCCACGCCTAAAGGAAGGGTCTCCGGTTTTGGGAGTGGTCTTTGAGCCTGAACGAAGAGGGCGAAACGTGATTCTAACGGGCGTAGTTCCTGATTCTGCGGCAGAGCGTGCAGGGCTGCGAGCAGATGATATTATTTTGCGAGTCGATGGTCAGGGGATGGGAGGATCACGATTGAAGCAGTATTTGCAGCAACTTGAGGGAGGAGACGAAATTTTGCTCGAGTATCGACGAGGAAAAGATGAGCATTTAACGAAGGTGAAGCTTGGCAAAGTTGCTGGTTTGCCATTTGTGACTGAGGAGGCGCAGGAGCTTCTAGATCGGCAGGCGAATGATGTTTTTTCTGCTTTCGGGAAAATTACCAACCCTTTGAAAAGGGGAAGTGTCCGTCTTTATAGTAGAAAGGCGCAGCGAGGTTATGGGACGATTTGGAAGGGGAATCATATTCTGGCGAAGGCGAGCGAAGTGCAGCGATTTTCAATTCTGGAGGCCGTGAGTGAGTTGGGGAAGCGCTATCATTTGCGCCTTGATAGGGTGTATCGTGAGCATGATTTGGTGGTGTATCGTGTCGAGGGAGCCGGTGAGGAGTTTGAGCCTATTCCGCCGGTGCGAGGAGGGACTGATGCGGGGACTTTGATCGCTGCAGTAAGACCTGATGGCAATCCCGAAGGCTTGGCCGTTGCTTCGGTGAGGTCTCGGAATTTATTAGAAAGCTCTCGTGGGTACCTGGGGGTTGAACTCGATTTAAGCTATGAAGGTCCGGGGGCATTGGTTCGGGCGGTTACTGAAGGTAGTGCTGCAGAAGAGGCGGGAATGCTGGAGGAAGATGTTATTATGTCGGTGGATAAGCGAGAGATCGATTCTGTTGGCGAGCTGCGTACGGTTTTGATGCGGGCTGGTCAGGGGCAGCAGGTGGTTCTTGAGATTCGACGTCGAACAGGGCCTGTGACTTTGACCGCTAATCTAAAAGGGAGAGAATTCGAAGGACGTCAACGCATGAGCCGTCGTCAACGAATGATGAATGAGATGGATGAGCGGGGATTAAGTGAACGTCGTGATAAGTTTCCGAGTGTTATTCAGACTGACATGACTCTGGCCCCTGAAGAGATGGGGCTGCCAGTAGTTGATATCGATGGGAAGCTCGTGGGAATGGTGATCGCTCGGGCAGGAAGGGTGAATACCTACATTCTTCCGAGTGAGCTGTTGGAGAGCTTGTTTGAGTAAAAATTTATTTCTGGAGGCGATATTCTCCGAAATGAATATGAAGGTCGCTGGCGAATTTGCCTAAGTGGGGGCGCTGTTTGGGTTCTAGGAGGACGAGAGATAATCCCCCTTTGCCGGCTCGGGCTGTGCGTCCGCTACGATGAGTGTAGTATTCAATGTTGTCAGGGAGGCGATGATGGATGACAAAGGCGAGGTCGGCGACGTCGAGGCCGCGAGCCGCTACATCGGTGGCGATGAGGGTTGGGACTCGTTTTTTACGAAAGGCTCGCATCACCTTATCGCGCTCTGGTTGGGTGAGATCGCCCTGTAAGACGGCGGTGTCGTGGCCTCGTTTGTTGAGGGCATTGCCAAGAGCGATAGCGCCAGCTTTGGTGCGGCAAAAAATCAGGCCAAATTCTCCTTCACGATCAAGAAGGAATTCATCGATGAAATCATCTTTTTCCGATGGTTCGAGAATTACAAATTGATGCTCGATATTGCGATTGACGACTTCTTTGGCGGCAACTTTGACGAAAGGGGCGCGTTGAGAAAGGTGATTTCTAACGAGGTCTTCCACCTTTGTTGGGAAGGTAGCGGAAAAGAGCCAGGTGCCGCGGCGTGGAGTGGCCAGCTTGAGAAGGGCGTCGAGGTCTTTTTGAAATCCCATGCTGAGCATTTCGTCGGCTTCATCAAGGACTACGAATTGCACCTCTGAGAGGTCAACGGCCTTGCGAGAGACCAGATCAGTCAAGCGGCCAGGAGTGGCGACAATGATATGAGTTGGGCGGCGGAGGGCGGCGCATTGTCTGTCGATTGGATCGCCGCCAGAGAGAACTTCGGAGAAGATACGTTCGGAATATTTTGTGAAACGGAAAAGTTGTTTCTGGATTTGCTTTGCCAGTTCTCGCGTAGGGGCGAGAATGAGACCTTGTATCTTAGGAGATTTGGGGTCGATTTTGGTGAGGAGAGGGAGGCCAAAAGCGGCGGTTTTGCCAGTGCCGGTTTGAGCTTGTGCAATGAAGTCACGACCGTCTTCGAGGAGGTGAGGAATGACTTCTCGTTGAACAGGGGTTGGATTTTTGATGCCGAGTTCATCGGCACCTTTTACAAGGTCAGCGGGAACGCCTAGCGAGAGAAAGGGATGGTCTTTGGTGCTCATGATGATGGAGTTGAATTGTTGTCGTCTTTGTCAAAATCAGCAGGAGTGACTTGAAAGGTAGCTGCGCAACGAGGACACTGAATCTTGACGTGATCTTGTCCTTGAAAGAGTTCGTCGAGTTTGTCTCGCCAGACTGCAAGTGCGGGCATGATGCGGGCAAGATTGCAACCACAATGAAAGTGGAAGAAGCGAGTTTCGAGAGCGGAGAGTTCTTCAGTGTCGTCTAAGTTGGAGACTGCTTCGACTGTGAGGGAGTCGAACCATTCTTCATCGTAGTCAGGTTGGGCGGCGAGAAAGACAAAATTTTCATCAGGGAGTTCAAAAATTTTTCCCGGACGTTGCTCTGATTGTAGGTAGAAATGTTCGAGCCAAGCAAAGGGTTCGTCTGAGTCGACGGCTACGGTAGATTGGCGGGGTTCGCGACCCTTTTCGGAGACTTGAGTATAAAGTAAGTTCTGAGGAGGTTCGCGAACGTCCTTTGTGAAAAGGCGGCCTACGATATTCTCATTGGTGGATGAGGCGGTGGCAAAAAAGTTGACTCTCGGAGCACGCAAATTTGCGGTCCAGGCATGAGTCTCGGCCCAGGGACGGGCCACGGTATGAAGGGTGAGAGCGGCGAGAAGTTCTTTGAGCTTGAGGTCGAGGTCAGCCTGATAGCGAATTGAGTGGTCGGAAAGGTGTAAATAGTAGTCGGTGTAGATATCCGTGAAATTCGCACGGGTCATGAGAACATTTCGATGACGAATGAATATGGACTCGACGCGCGTTCGCTCCTCGGAATTTTCCATAGAAGGGAAGTGCCCTTCATGCGCCGCAGAGTCAAGAAGCTACTGAGTTTACGCTGTTCTGAGGCCTTCAATTTGGAAGGGCGACGGAAAAAAAATTTGCTTAACGCTATGTAAGGGGCAGGGTGACGGACGAGAGTGAGTAAAAACCCTATTGAAATCATCGGAGGCGGAGTTGCTGGCCTTTCGTTGGCGCATGGGTTGGCTCAGCGGGGGGTGAGAGTGAGGGTCTGCGAGGCTCTCACGTATCCTAGGCATCGTCTTTGTGGGGAATTTATCAATGGAGTTAGCGATGAAACCTTGAATTGCCTTGGAATTGGCAAAATTTTTACAGATGCCCAGCAGCATCAAGAAATGACTTGGTGGCGGGGGTCGACGAAGTTTTTGGATCGACGTTTGGAGAGTCCGGTTAGAGCGCTTTCGCGGTGGCAGATGGATCGACGTCTAGTCGAGGCGGTACGAGATGCCGGGGGTGAAGTGCAAGAGCGTAGTCGGATCGGCCAGATTGACAAGGTCAGCGAAGGTCGGGTGTGGGCTGCGGGTCGCAAAGCGACGCGAGGAAGTCAGTGGTTAGGGCTCAAAGCGCATTTTCTTGGGGTTGAGATGTCTGAAGGATTAGAGATGCATCTTGGGGAAGGCGGTTATGTGGGCCTGACGCCGGTCGAAGAGGGAAGAATTAACGTTTGTGGGCTTTTTAAAAAACGTTCGCAAATGGGAGGGAAAGGGCCACGTGTTCTTCTTAATTATCTGCGAGCTTGTGAGCTTTCGGAATTGGCTAATAGGCTTGCAGAAGCAGAACCTGACGAGACCTCGGTCTGTGGTGTGAGTGGGATTCATTTTGGAAATCAAGGGCAGGACGACGAGCTGGTCACAATAGGAGATGCTGAACGCATGATTCCGCCATTCACTGGTAATGGAATGTCGATGGCTTTGGAGGCGGCTGAATGTGCGCTTGAACCTCTTCAGCAGTTTTCTCTCGGCGAGTCCTCTTGGAATGAAGTGCGGGCCGAGATTTCGAAGAGAGTGGCAAATCGTTTCCGTTTACGAATGCGGGCAGCCCTTCGGCTACAGCCTTTACTCACTCATCCAGGAGGGCAGCATCTACTGAAAGGGTTGGCTCGGCCTGGCTTGCTACCTGTTCATTTTCTTCATCAACTTTTAACCTAATGTATTTGCAATCTCTTGCGCAAGCGACCCCTCCTCATGTCTTCACCCAACAAGCTGTTTGGGACCGTATTAGAGAAGCTCCTCAAGTAGAGTCTCTCAAAGATCGTTCGCGAACTCTTCTTAAGAAAGTTCTCACCGGTGATTCAGGCATAGCTAGTCGCGCATTCGTATTACCAGATCCGCTCGACCTTTTTTCTTACGGTGCCCAAGAGTTAAATAATCACTATGAGCGGGAAGCTCCTCGTATCGCAGTGCAAGCGGTGGAAAAGGCTCTCGCTGAAGCAGGGGTGAAGGCTTCTGAATTGGATGCTGTTTTTGTCTGTTCATGCACAGGCTACCTTTGTCCGGGGTTAAGCAGTTATGTGGCTGAGGGGATACAGTGTCGAAATGATACTTTCCTTCAAGATGTTAATGGGTTTGGTTGTGGCGCAGCAGTGCCGATGATTCGGGCCGCACAAGGTTTCTTATCCGTTCATCCGGAAGCGCGAGTAGCTACCGTTGCAGTCGAAGCTTGTTCGCTTGCGTTTTACCTTAATGATGAACCTGGGGTCTTGATAAGCGCCGCACTCTTTGGTGATGCGGCTTCCGCTGCAATTTGGGGTGGCGAAAGTCATCGGAAAGAAGGGCAGTGGATGGCGGAGAAATTCGCTACGCGACATTTTCCGGAGGAGCGTGGGAAGATTCGCTTCGTAAATGATAATGGCTTTCTGAAAAATCAACTTCATCGGAGTGTGCCTAAGCATGTCGGCGAAGCGGTGAGTGAACTCTGGGGCGGGCGAAGCGGAGAAGTTGATGCCGTGCTTTCTCACTCGGGAGGGAGGGATGTGGTCGAAATTGTGGAAGATGTCGTAGGCTTCGATTTGCCGGAGACTCGTGCGGTGATGAGTAAATACGGAAATTGCAGTAGTCCGAGCGTGATGATGGGGCTAGAAGAGAGGCTTAGAGCTGCTCCTGACAGTGATCAACGATATTGGTTGACAGCCTTCGGAGCTGGCTTTGCGGCTCATTCGTTTGAGCTTTCTCGAGAGTAACTGTGAGTGGGGAATTTGTTGGGAAGAGAAACTCAGGTGCTTTTGACCACTTGTGCTGAAATAAATCGAAGGGGATGCATTTCGCCGAGAGTCGGATAGCGAGGATTAGCTCTTTCGGAAAATTTTCAGAAGCCGGTTAAAGAACCCTTCTTTACCTTGTTTTTCCCTCTTAGGCAGAGCTGGTGGAGTGGCTGCTTTCCTCTTGGGATGGCGAATTTCGGGTTTAAAGCGATGCTTTATGAGGAGAGCATGAGCTGCAGCGATTAGTTTCTGGTAGCGTTCCTCATCAACCATCTTGAGGTAGTTGGCGTAGCCATTGACTTTGGCGAGGGTGCGTTTGCTATCACCCCGCCAGTGGCATTTGTCAGGACCATTTCTCTCCAGCTGATGCAGTAAGGCACGGAATGCTCGGACATCTTTACGTGGAGCAGTAGGTTTTTGTTCGTGAACATTGAGACCAGTAACCTCTTGGCTGCGCCCTCGATCCATGAGGCGCATTTTTTCAGGATGAATTTGGAAGCCTTCTTCCTCAATCACTTTCTTGACTTGCCAGAGCAGTTTGCGTGTTTCTTCCCTTTTCCCTACGAAAGTGGAAAAGGTCAAATCGTCGGCATATCTTGTGTAAGTGAATTGATGCTTCTTCGCGATTCCCTTCAAGCGAGCGTCGAGTGCTCGACAAAGTAGGTTTGTAATAGCCGGACTAGTAGGTGCTCCTTGGGGGAGGTGGCGTTTACCCGTAGCAACTTGCCAAGTCTGGCCATCGAGTTCGATATCCTCAACGGGTGGCTCAGTGCAAAGTTGGGTGAAAATTGTGGAGATAGAACGAGAGTATCCAAGTGAACGAAAGAGCCCAAAGACTCGTGGCCAAGTGATGTTTGGAAAAAAGTCCTGTAAGTCGATGTTCACCACCGTGCGTGCTCCGCAATGAGGTGCTGCGTTAGTAAGGATTGAATGTTCACTTCGAAAGCCATGGGCCGCTTCGTGAAGAGGTAAAGGGTTGAGGATATGCTCAAGGATCCAATGTTGGGCCGCCTTTAGACGAGGCATGGGAGCTGAGATTAAACGGTGGCCGCCGCGCTTTTTGGGCATAAGGAAGCGGTGATAGTGGCTCACTTTTGCTACTTTGCGTCCGTAGCTAAGAAAACGAAGTTCCCCAATTGAAATTTCCATCGCTTCAGCCAGCGCGAGGTGAGAGGGGAAATCTCGGAGCTGATACTTTTGCAGTTTCTCGGGTTGAGAAGTGAGGTCATTGAGTGAGTGAGAATACTCGTCACCGAGATAAAGGATTTCCTCTTGTTTTCTTTTCTCCCAAGCTTCTGCTTTGGCTGCAGCGTTTTGTTCTCGTTCTAACTTTTTCTCTTTCCGTTTTTCAATCGATTTACGAAGGCGCTCCTTGCGCATGGCCGCGAGAGCTTTGTCTCGATCCTCATACTTTTTCTGTTGAGCGTAGAGATTGCGTAGCTCTTGGGTGAGCTCTGCTTCGCGTTTGATGAAGTCTTCGCTGATTTGCGTTTCCCCGCTGCCTGGCTTCCAGAAGCCTTTCCGGGTCATTTCATCTAGAATCATCTTATCTCGGCTCCCAAGAGCTCGGATCCGATCGTAGATTTCTTGGCGTTCCGACATGGTTTAAAAGGAAAGGGGAAGGAAGGCCGACAGCGGCAGGAGAGGACTTCGTGCAGTTCCGGAGACCGGGCTGCTCAACTCAAGCGGCACCACTACCAGTGCGCTAGGTCGC
>CAYUHN010000022.1:0-26626 GCA_964444495.1 uncultured Roseibacillus sp.
GGCCCTGATTGCTACTGCAAGCCAAGTCCTCATTCTAATGCATTATTCCGGTTTACCCTTAGGCGAGGGTGAGGAGTTGGTCTTTCGTCACATTCCGGCCGGGACGTTTCGAATGGGTGCGCGGGGGTATGAGGCGAATGAGGAGCCTGTTACGGAGGTCTTCGTAGAGGAATTTTGGATGGGGGAGACGCCGGTGACGCGGGGGCAGTATCGGATCTTGGCGGAGTGGGCGGAGAAGAAGTTGCAGAAGGTGGAGGGCTTCGCGGGGGGTGAACCGAATTCAATAGAAACGGAAGAAGATGCTCGCCGTTCGGTAACGGAGGTGAATTGGCATGAAGCGATTGGGGTGGGAAGCGAACTGACGCGACGGATGGGGGACTTTGAGGCGTTGAGGGACTTGCGCGATGACTTTGTGATCAATCTTCCAACTGAGGCTCAATGGGAGAGGGCTTGTAGGGCTGGGACGGAGACGGAGTATTCGGCGGGTGATGGGGCGATAGCCTTGGAAGAGGTTGGGTATTTTGGTCGCGATCGGGACAGTGGTCCTTTTCCTGTGAAAGGAAAGTCTCCGAATTGTTGGGATCTCTGGGATTGTCATGGGAATGTGTTGGAGTGGTGTCAGAGTGAGTGGGAGAGTGGAGCGACGCGTCTCCTAGTGCCGAGTGAAGGTGGTATTGAGCGAGAGGGAGAAGGCCGCGTCCTGCGCTGCGGGGCTTGGCTCAATTTTGCCAGGGTCTGTCGCTCGGCCTTTCGCGACTGGGACTGGCCGGGCATCCGCGCCAGGTTCTACGGCTTTCGTTTGGCTGTGGTCCCCAGTCCAACCTTCGCCGAGGCTTCGGCTGGCAAGCCGTCCAGTTAAGGCCGGAGGCCCAGCAGGAGCGGAGCTGGAAGCCGGAGGCCAGCCGAGGAGGGAGGCGGAGCGTTCGATTTGGAGAAGGGTATTTGATAGAGACTAGCAGGTGGTGATAGCTAGAAGAGTTTCGAAGTATCCCTACCGCTTTCGCAAAAAGTGAGGCACATCCACTACCAGATTCCTGCTGCTTTAAGCTGTTTAGTAGCAGCTTCTGCCCAGCCACGGTTTGCGGCGGGGGAGGCGGGGCTGGGGTGGAGAACGGTTGTGATTGTTGTTTTTTCGGGAACAGTGATTCGTTTGAAGCAGGCTTCGGCGAACTTTCCTACGCCAACTGCGAACTTAGGTTGGAGGAGGTTGACGATAGTTTGTAGATGAGCGTCGCAGGCTGCAAAAAGAGCGGAGCGTTCAGAAGCAGTGAGTTTGTCGGGAGTGCGATTTCGACTGGATTCTTCCATGAAGACCAGCGGACAATAGTTGGTTACGAAGTGGTCCGTGAAAAAATCGGTGGGGTCTGGATAGACTTCTTTGAAGAGCCCCCAGAGGCGTCGACCAGAGACTTCAGACTTCTGACAGGCAAAGCCTTCGATGATCCGTTTAGGGTGTTCATTGTTTGGTTTGTCGACGGGAGTCTCGATACCCATCCAATCGCGGACATGTTCGATTTCGCCGAAAGGGATTCCGGTCTGACTCATGCCCCAAGGCCCCGGATTCATGCCCAGAAAGAGTACTTGTTTTTTAGTATTCCCAAATTTGTCGAGATATTGGCGATGCGGTTCCCAAGCGTAGTCAAGCGGGTTGTAGATATGGGTGACTGGTTCGCCGAACGAGAGGGCGTTGACTTTCGTTCTTAGTTTTTTGGCGGCTTGAGTGAGCTCGTGTGAGATTTCTGACACAAGATGAGCCTGTCCCAATCAGGTTGTGTGAGCCAATTTCTTTTTCACCATTTTGGCGTCGAATTTGGTGGGGTTTTCACTTTGAGCCGTAGTGATAGCGGGCAGACTCGATGATGCCGGTGGTGATTTCGGAAAAGTTGAGAGACTTGGTTTCAAGTGAAAGGTGGGCGCATTTCTCGTAGATGGGCTCGCGCTCGGCGAGCATCTCAGTAATGAGGGCTGCGGGGTTTTCGGCTTGGAGAAGAGGACGTTCCTTGTTTCGAGAAGTCCGTTCAAGAATTGTTTCGGGGGAAGCGCGTAGCCAGACGACGAAACCCAGATCGAGCAGGAGAGCGCGGTTTTGTTCGCGTAGGATGATTCCTCCTCCAGTTGCGACGATATGCTTGTGGCAGGTAGAGGAGTGAAGGTTTTGTAAAAGGTTGGATTCTAGATCGCGGAAGGCTTCTTCGCCTTCTTCTTCAAAAATTTGGGAAACGTGCCGCTTTTCTTGCTCAACAATTTCGTGATCGGTGTCGAGAAGCGGATAGCCGAGGGTTTTCGCCAAGTGACGACCGATCGTCGACTTGCCGGAACCCATAAAGCCAATTAAAACAATATTTTTCAGCATGCCCTCTGCCCACAAGAGATAGCAGGCTAGCGCCGAGCGAGAAATGAGAAAATAAAGCAGGAAGTTTCAGTTGGTTTTTTTCTTGGAAATAGATCAACTTGCAATCTCTCTCATTAGTATGAAAGTAAGCTTGTCCCTCTACACTCCGATTCTAGCGGGTGTTGTTCTATTTGCTGGTATTGCATGTAGCGACGAATCAGGTAAAAAAATGGACGTCGTGACTGAGCAGCCAATTGAGCCGACCGAGCAGGTCGTGAAAACCGAGGAAGAGTGGAAGAAAGAGCTGACTCCAGAGCAGTATCATATACTGCGCGAGTCGGGGACGGAGTCTGCTTATGGCTCTGTTTATAAGCAATTTAAAGCTCAAGGGGGAGGAAAGTATATTTGTGTTGGGTGTGATACGGTTTTGTTCTCTTCGAATGAGAAATTCGATTCCGGCTGTGGTTGGCCGTCCTTTTATGACCCAGCTAAGCTTGGAAGCGTAAAGACAGTCACCGATAACTCAGGAGGGATGGTCCGGACTGAAGTTCGCTGTGCGAAATGTGACGGTCACTTGGGCCATGTTTTCAAGGGGGAGGGCTTCGATACTCCCACTGATGAACGCTACTGCATCAACGGTCTCGTGTTGAGATTCGTTCCTGATTCCGAGGAAAAGGAAGAGGCTGCATCTAGCGAAAAGGGTTAGTGCTTGAATTTATTCAACCAAGCTGTCTTCCCGCTTTAAGGCGTGTGGAGTTTACGAGTGTTTCAGTTTGTCAGGTTTTTGGCGCGCCCTGGAATTGTGGAATTTAGGGTTATTTTGTGGAGTCGAAGCATCGTTTGGAGGAAAAGTTTGTGAATAATTTCACAAACTTCCTTGACCCTTGTGGTTGAGAACTCTATCGCATCGGCAGTTGGTTTTATTGAACGTGAATTTCCGCAGCAACTCTTTTCGCTTTTTAGCTCTCCTCGTCGTCCTCATTGCAACGGCAGGACTGGCTTCGGCTGCTGGTGATCCACATGGTGGAGGCCACGGTGCTCCCAAGTTACCTCTCCATGCGCCTCCTGTTTTGGGGCCACTGACCAGCTCGATTATCATGTGCTGGATTGCGGTGGGGCTTATCGTTCTCTTTGCAAAGGCGGCAACCAAGAAGATGAGCTTAATTCCTTCTGGGTTTCAGAACTTCGCTGAGTGGCTCTTTGAAACTCTTTACGATTTCTACGGAAGTATTCTCGGCGAGCACCTTGTAAAGCGGACCTTTTGGTTTTTCGGATCTGTCTTTGTCTTCATTGTTCTAAGTAACTACTTGGGGCTTTTTCCTGGGGTAGGGACGATTGGGCTTGAGGGGGCTGGAGAAAATTTAAAGACCCCTGTTTTTCACCCATTTTTGCGAGGAGCGAATGCGGACTTGAATTTGACTGCTGCGATGGCCTTTACCTTCGCTATTCTTTGGTTCTATTGGGCGATTACTGAGAATGGGTTTAAGGGCTTTTTGGCTCATATTTTCGCGCCAAAAGGTGATTTTAAGGGGCCGCTGCTCGTAATGATGATTGTCATTTTCTTATTGGTTGGTTTCCTTGAGGTGATTTCGATTGCGATTCGGCCAGTGGCATTGAGTTTCCGGTTATACGGAAATATCTACGGGGGGGAGCAGACTTTGGAGTCTCTCATGCACCTTGGAGGAGGTCTTGCTAAAGGAGGAGGGTTGTCCTTTTTGCCAGCGCTGCCGTTTTTGTTCGTCGAGCTTCTTGTTGGTCTCGTGCAGGCTCTCGTCTTTACTCTTCTTTGTTCGGTCTTTTTAGCCCTGATATGTGACCACGATCATGGTGATGAGCATGAGCATTAACCAATTCTAAAAATTTCGAAGTCTGACCATGGCAAAGATTGTGGGGGCTTCGTCCAATACAACAAAACTAAGATAATATGATTACTGAAATGTTCCCACTCATGCTCGCTGATCTTGCGTTCAACAAGTTCTTCATGGTGAGCTTCGCTGCCATTGGTGCTGGAATCGGAATCGGTCTCCTTGGCTCTAAGGCTGCGGAAGCGACTGGTCGCAATCCTGGTGCTGCAAAGGACATTCTTGTTATTTCCATCATTCTTGCCGCTCTTATTGAGGGTGTCTTCATCCTCTCTGCATTCGCGGTTAGCTAAGGTAATTTTTACTTTCCGATGGGTTCGTTTATTGTACCCATCGGTAAATTTTTCTATTTCTTCTCATGGACTTCATTCTTGCAAGCGACACTGCTGATTTAAGCGTATGGCAAAATTTGAGTAAAACTTTCCATATTAATGGTCCGTATTTTACCGCGCAGCTGATCAACTTCTTGTTGGTATTGTTTGTTCTATGGAAGTTTGCTTTCGGTCCTATCCAAGAAATGCTCGAGCAGCGTAAGCAGCGCATCGCAGACGGCGAAGCTAAGCTTGCTGACATTGAGCAGCAACTTGCTGAAAGTGAGAAAACTACAGCGGAGGCAATTGCTAAAGCAAACGAAGACGCACAGCGTCTCATTGAGGAAGCTCAGCAAAATGCTGATAAGTTAACCGAGCGGGAAGCTCAGCGTGCAACGGCTTCGGCTCAAGGTATTCTCGCGAAAGCAGAAGAGGCGGCTACTGCCGAGCGCAATGCCATGAAGGCTGAGCTTAAGGCTGAATTCGGTAAACTTCTGACAAGTGCGACTACGCAGGTGACTGGTAAGGTTCTTAGCGATGATGACCAGCGCCGTATCAATGAGGAGTCCATGACAAGCCTCCCTAACTAAATTTCTTTTCTTACCCTAGCTTATGAAGATTTCGAAATCAGCTCAAGCAAGCGCACGTCGCATTTTCCAGATGTGCTCGCCTGATGGTAAGCTTGATGAGAATCTTCTCCGCAAGGCTGTTACTAAAATCGTTGAATCGAAGCCTCGCGGATATAAGTCTATTCTAGCCGGTGTGGCGCGACTTTTACGTCGTGAAGAGCAGCGTCGTCGCGTGATGGTTGAGACCGCGCGCTTTTTGGATCCTTCCGCAGAGGAGAAGGTCCGTAAGTCCCTCACTGAAAAGTATGGCGAGGGACTTATTTTTGAATTTCGCATTAACCCTGATCTTCTCGGCGGTATGAAAGTCCGAATCGGCGATGATGTCATCGACGGGTCAGTAGCATCTAGAATCAAGCGCCTCGAACAGGCATTCCAATAAACTTTATTTCCAAATAACAGACCGATGAGCAGCATTCTGCAAGAACTTGAAGCGCACATTTCCGAAGTCGCAACTGGTGTTGAAAAAACCAACGTAGGCATCGTCCGTGAGACTGGTGATGGAGTCGCAAAGGTGGAGGGTCTCAGCGATGTGATGCTGAACGAAGCCATCGAATTCCCTGGTGGTGTCACTGGCTTGGCGATGAACCTTGAGGAAGGTGAAGTTGGGGTTGTTCTCCTTGGAGACTACACCAAAATTACTGAGGGGATGGAGTGTAAGACCACTGGTAAACTCCTTTCTGTTCCTGTCGGTGAAGCTTGCTTAGGTCGCGTAGTCGATGCTCTCGGAGCTCCTATCGATGGTAAAGGTGCTATCGATGCTGCTGCAGAGTATCCTCTTGAGAAGATTGCTCCTGGTATCATTAAGCGGAAATCCGTTTCTGTTCCTGTTCAGACAGGAATTATGTCTATCGATGCAATGATTCCGATTGGTCGTGGACAGCGTGAGCTCATCATCGGTGACCGTTCTACTGGAAAAACGACGATCGCAGTCGACACTATTATTTCTCAGGCTCAGCAAAACAAAGCTGCTGAAGCTGGTGAATTGAAGGACTTCAAGCCTCTCTACTGTATTTATGTTGCGGTTGGTCAGAAGCTTTCCAACGTAGCTCGGACTCAGAAGACTCTCGAAGAAGCTGGCGCGATGGAATACACCACAATTGTATCCGCTTCTGCTTCCGATGCGGCAGCAATGCAGTTCTTGGCTCCCTACGCAGGTTGTTCCATTGCAGAATACCTCATGGACCAAGGTAAGGATGTTCTCATCGTATTTGATGACCTTTCTAAGCACGCGGTTGCCTATCGTCAGGTATCTCTCATCCTTCGACGCCCATCTGGACGTGAAGCTTATCCTGGAGATGTTTTCTATCTTCACAGCCGTCTTCTTGAGCGTTCGGCTCGTCTCTCTGAGAATGCAGGTGGTGGTTCACTCACCGCATTACCAGTAATTGAGACCCAAGCGGGTGATGTGTCTGCCTACATTCCAACGAATGTGATTTCGATTACGGATGGACAGATTTTCTTGGAAACCGACCTTTTCTATCAAGGTATTCGCCCAGCGATTTCGGTTGGTCTTTCGGTATCTCGAGTGGGTTCTGCTGCGCAGACTAAGACGATTAAGTCGGTTGCAGGAACGACTAAGCTCGACCTCGCTCAGTTCCGTGAGTTACAGGCCTTCGCTCAGTTCGGTTCCGACCTCGATGCACAAACTCAAGCGAAGCTTGAACGTGGTGCTCGTATCGTAGAACTTTTTAAGCAGAATCAGTACACCCCGCTCTCCATTGAGGAAGAGTGTATCTTCTTATTTGCGATGCAGAATGGATACTTTGACGACGTTGAAGTTGATCGCATTAAGGAATGCCAAGCTGCGATGGGTAAGTTCTTTAAAGAACGCAAGGCTGACCTCATGTCTGAGATTCGGAACGAGAATCCTGACCTCAAGAAGAACAAGGAGGCGAAGGCCAAGGTCGACCAGGCCATGGAGGACTTCAAATCGACTTGGAAGTAACACATTTTGCGAGTTTGCCAGTGCTTAGTTCGCTAACTGATTGCTCACAAACTTAATCATCAGAAAATTCATCAATGGCTAACCTTCGAGACATCCGCCGGCGTATTAAGTCGGTAAAGAATACCGCTCAAATCACTCGCGCAATGCAGATGGTGGCAGCGGCGAAGATGAAGAAGGCGCAGGACCAGGCTCTTGCAGGTCGCGATTATGCGGACCTTCTTAATCAGGTCTTGGTGAACTTGAAAGCGAACGTGGAAGAGGGTGCTCATCCTCTTCTTGAGAAGCGAGATGGAGGCAAAGAGTTGATGCTCGTTGTTTCCACGGAAAAAGGTCTTTGTGGTGCTCTCAATACCAACCTTCTTAAAAAGATTCGTAGCGAAATTTCTGCCGATACTGAAATCGAATTTATCACAGTAGGTCGCAAGCTTCGTGAGCAACTCTCGAAGGCTGGGGACGAATTAGTAGCTGATTTCGCGGTAGCTGACCCAGCTCCTTTTATTGAAGCTCGCCCGATCGCTAGCTTCTTGATGAAGAAGTTCCTTGACGGGGACTATGGGAAGATCACGGTCGCTTTCACAAATTTCGTGAGCACCATGACTCAGGAACCAACTGTGGTTCAGCTGCTTCCAATCGATGCCGATACCGTTGGCGAGAAGCAAGAATACGAAGGGGTAGGAAAAGGCGAAATCAAAGCAACCGACACCGCCGCTGCCTTGAGCATGGACTACTTGTTTGAGCCTTCTTCTCAAGGCGTCTTAGACGCTCTTCTTCCACTCTACGTTAATTTCCAAGTCTATCAGATGATCATTGAGTCGCGGGCTTCTGAGCACTCAGCTCGGATGGTGGCGATGAAAGGCGCGACCGATAACGCCAAGAAGATGACCAAAGAACTCACTTTACAGTATAACAAGGCTCGTCAGGCCGCGATTACTGCTGAGCTTCTTGAGATTACAACTGCCATGAAGGCCATGGAAGGATAGGTCGTACCCACTTTTTAAACTGAATTTTCAAACTTTTGTCCCGATACTCTAACTAATTTCACCATGAGCAA
This sequence comes from uncultured Roseibacillus sp., assembly GCA_964444495.1. Taxonomy (GTDB): domain Bacteria; phylum Verrucomicrobiota; class Verrucomicrobiia; order Verrucomicrobiales; family Akkermansiaceae; genus Roseibacillus. The sequence goes on from CAYUHN010000022.1 coordinate 8,131, forward strand.
CCAAGGAACTATCGTCCAAGTCATCGGCGCCGTCGTTGATGCTGACTTCTCAAAGGCAAGCGAACTGCCTGATATCTATAATGCGCTCGAAGTGTCCTACAATCCAGGCACTGGCGATACCACTCTAACTCTTGAAGTGCAGCAGCACCTTGGAGATGGATGGGTTCGCGCCGTAGCGATGTCTGCTTCTGATGGTCTCAAGCGGGGTATGGTTTTGACTGACACTGGTAAGGCGATTGCCGTTCCAGTTGGTGATCAGGTTCTCGGTCGTATCTTCAATGTTACGGGAGACCTCGTGGATGAGAATAAGCCTCTTCCTAGCCCAGACCAAACTTCTCCTATTCACCGTCAGGCTCCTATTCTGACTGACCAGTCTTCTGCTACTGAAGTTCTTCCTACTGGAATCAAGGTCATCGACCTGATTTGCCCGCTCCTCAAAGGTGGTAAAGGCGGTATGTTCGGTGGTGCTGGTGTTGGTAAGACCGTTGTTATCATGGAGCTTATCAATAATATTGCGAAAGCTCACGGTGGTTACTCTGTTTTCGCCGGTGTTGGTGAGCGAACTCGTGAGGGTAACGACCTTTACTGGGAAATGATCGAGTCTGGCGTTATTTCGACTGCTAAAGACGATAAGGGTCATCCTAAGTTGAATGATGATGGAACCCCTGTTCTCGCTGATGGTTCAAAGGTTGCTCTTTGTTATGGTCAGATGAACGAGCCTCCAGGTGCTCGTCTCCGTGTCGCTCTCTCAGCTCTTACTATGGCGGAGCATTTCCGTGATGAAGCAGGTCAGGACGTTCTTCTCTTCGTTGATAACATTTTCCGATTCTCTCAGGCAGGTTCTGAGGTGTCCGCTCTCTTAGGCCGGACTCCTTCTGCGGTAGGATATCAACCTACTCTTTCCGAGGAAATGGCTGGCCTTCAGGAGCGAATCACTTCTACCAAAAAGGGTTCGATTACTTCTATTCAGGCCGTTTACGTTCCTGCGGATGACTTGACTGACCCAGCTCCTGCAAACACTTTTGCTCACTTGGATGCAACGGTTGTTCTTGAGCGTTCTCTTGCGGAACAAGCACTTTTCCCTGCGGTTGACCCTCTTTCTTCCACTTCCAAGGCTCTTGCGCCTGAGGTTGTTGGGGAAGAGCACTACCGTGTTGCGCGTGGAGTTCAGCAGACTTTGCAGCGCTACAAAGATCTTCAGGATATTATCGCCATTCTTGGAATGGACGAGCTTTCTGATGACGACAAGATGACGGTTTTCCGTGCTCGTAAAATTCAGCGTTTCCTTACCCAGCCATTCCATGTGGCTGAGATTTTCACTAATGTTCCGGGCGTTCTAGTTAAGATTGAGGATACTGTGAAGGGATTCGCAGAGATTCTCGATGGTAAACACGATGATACTCCGGAAGGTGACTTCTACATGAAGGCTGGTATCGAATCTGTGAAGGGTTCTGAATAGGTTTTCATTTCTGATTTTTTAGTAGCCTCGTCCCGTTATGCCATTTCATCTCGATATTGTTACTCCTGAGCGCAAAGTCTTTTCTGAGCAGGTGGACGAGGTTGTTCTGCCGGGAGCGGAAGGTGAATTGGGGCTTCGCCCTGGTCACGCGGCTTTGGTGACGGCTATGGTTGCAGGTGAGCTAACTTATCGTAAGTCGGGCTCTTCTGTAAGTATCGCGGTTGGTCATGGTTTTGCAGAAGTGACTGAAGAGAAGGTCGTTGTTCTTACCGATGTGGCCTTTGAAGAGGACGCCATTGATGAAGAAGCGGTGGCGGAAGCGATTGAGCGGGCAGAGAAAGAGCTTGCTGAGGTTGATCCCGAAGATGCTGAAGAGCGTGCCGCAATGCAGCGGGCAATTGCAGCTTCCATGGCCCAACTGGCGTTGAAAAAGAAACGTCGCGGTTAATCTCTGCTGCTTGTTTTTAGCTTTTTCATCTTGAAAAAGCTTTTGGAATCATGGGCAAAGGCTCATCTTTCGAAGGTGTCTTTCTCGGCCAAACTTCCTTGGGTTTTCTTTGTCCTCATTTCCTCCCTCGTATTTGGAGAAGATGAACGTCTCGCCGAGCTTGATCTTTTTTGGGAGAAGATTGAACGCACGATCCAAGAAGGGGATTTTGATGGTTATGCAGCCGCCTGTCATCCCGAAGGAATCCTGGTTTCTGGGATTCGTAAGACAAGCTATCCTCTAAGGGACGCTTTAGCGAAATGGAAAAAGGAGTTTGTTGATACCAAGTCAGGAGTTCGCAAATCCAGGCTGAAAGTTCGTTTTTCTCAAAGGTTGGGTGATGGCACCACTGCGCATGAAACGGGTATTTTTTCCTATTCTTTCGAGCAAGACGACGGGGGTGAGAAGAATGAATATGTTCATTTTGAAATTTTGCTTCGTAAGAAAAACGATTCATGGCTAGTCGTCATGGAACATCAGAAAGCTCTTGCCTCCAAAGAAGAGTGGCTAGCTCTAGAAGAGTAATCTAAGATATTATTGGGGAAATGCTCTCAACAGTTCGTGAAAAAAGAAAAAAGAGCGATTCTGTGTTGCTAGAGAGTTTTTGTCTTTTAGGTTTAATTCGCTATGAAAAATGTATTTCTCGCTTCGGTCTGTGCTGCCCTTCTTGCAGCCACTTCTTCTTCATTTGGTCACTGCCAGGTTCCTTGTGGGATCTATGACGATAATACTGTTATTAAAATGATGCATACAGATTGGGTCACGATTGAGAAAGCAGCGAAGACCATCGTTGAGCTGCAGGAAGATCCTTCTGCCAATGCTCATCAGCTGACGCGTTGGATCGTGAATAAGGAATCACATGCCCAGTCAATTCAAGAGACGGTTTTGAACTATTTTTTAGCCCAGCGGCTTAAAGTGCCTGCTGATGAAGCTGGGATGGCAGCCTACGAAAAGAAGCTAAAGCTCTGTCACGAGGTGATCGTAGCCGCGATGAAGTGTAAGCAATCCACTGATGTTAAAGCGGTTGAGAAGCTCCATCAGCTTCTTCATGATTTTGATGCAGAGTTCGGGACAAAAGAGTAATCCGTTCAGGAAATTTTTGATTTGTGAAGCCGGTCATTGATCGGCTTTCTTTGTTTTGATACGATGCTCTAATGCTGCGAGAGGGCGTATTGCTTAAAGCTGGCAGCATCTTGTCCGATTTTACTAAACTCCTGAGTGAGTTTCGAGGCTTCTTCTGAATGGCCCTCATCTTGCGCCTTTACAAGAAGATCGGAAACTTTTTGGACAAAAGCGATTCGGAGATTTTCGATTTTTTCGTCCGTCTTGTTTTCAAGTTCAAGTTGAAGCTCATAAAATCGGTCAAGTTCAGAAGCGAACCTTTCGGGAACTTCGAGGTCTAGACTTAAGAGGTTCTCTTTAAAATCTTCGGGAGAGGGTAGAGTCGTGGTCTCGTCTTCTACGAGTGTGTTATAATTGGCCATCACTTCGCGGCTTGTGGATGCGCGGGAACCAGTCAGACCTCGTTCCCATTGCCTTAGTGACATTCCTTGTAAGGTGAAGTTGTTCTTACAGAGTTTGTTGAGCTCATTTATTTCAGCGGTAACTAACTGGTAAGCTTTTGTTTGTAACTCCAAAAGCTCATCGTTACTACTTTCCTGTGAAGTGGCGGTTACTTTTGGCTCCTTAGGCTCGTCAGGAAATAAGGCGTTTTTAAGAATTGAACCTGAGAGGGGCGAGTCAAGAGACCATTCGATGATGAAATTGGTAGCTGTTTCGCTAGGAATACTAGCGAAGCCTTTTTGGGTCATGGCGAGCGCGTTGCCGGAGGTTGGGTCTTGCTTGCTTGTGGGATTCCAAAGTTCAACTTCCCAATCCTCCGTGGAGGTCCATTGCCAGGCGCCGTTGTTGACTTCTCCTCCAATCCAGCATTGCTCAAGAGCCACGTCCTCAATGAGGTCTTGCAAAAAGTAGGCTTCTCGTTTGTCGGAAGCGACTGCGAGGTGTCCGCCGTTTTCTTTGGCGAAGATCGAGGCTTCTTCGAAAGTGCTCTTATTAGGGACGATATAGTACCTTCGATCAAGGTAAGCAAGTGTTCCAGCGGGCCATGATAGCTCGTTAGCATTTCCTTTGCTGAGTTGTTTACCAAATTTATTGACGAGATTGACTATGTTGCGGTGTTTTCGCAATTTTGGGCCCCAGTTGATAAAGAACGGTAGCTTTTTGCCTGGTTTACGTGCTTTGAGAAGACCTAGGGAATCGAGTGCTGCGGCAGTGCCCAAACTCGTGGAAGGAATGTCGGATGTGAAGGGAACTGATGGTGAGGTCCAAGCCCATTTGTCGCGAGAGATACTACCAGCTCCGATCCATACTTCTCCGTGTCCTGGGATTTGATTAGAAAGCCATTTGAGAGCGTTCTTTTTTTCTAAAACCGGGAGGTTCGCACCATGTTCTTCCGCAAAGAGGCAGGCTTGCTGCCAAGACATGGGAGTTTCGATGAAGAGATAGTGTTCGCGCTGATGAAGTAGAGTAGCGGTCGGAAACTCACTTCGTTTTCCCTTGCTTAAAGAAGATTTTAAGTCTGCTAATTGTTCAAGTGAAGGGCGGTCGTCGACTCTCTTAGTTATAGGCTCAGGAGTGTCGTCAACTATGGGTGTGGTTGTTTGCTGGGATGCACGTTCTTGGCCGATCCGAGCGGCATCTTGACGGCTTTCTGTGAGTTCTTGCTTTGTCTCATTCTCTTTATTCAGAGCTTCGTTTTTGTCCTGTTTGTTTTTGACTGCTTGTAAGGCCAGATAGATGGCTCCGAGCAGAGCCGCGATGATGATGAGATTACGAAAGAGAGCGAAATTTATCCCGGTTTTTGCAGGTCGTGGGGCAGCGGCGGGTTGAGGAGGGCCAGACGCCGCTGGCGTAACGAGGGTTCTTTTCGCTTCGTTTCCTCCTCCTGAGGTTTGGAGCTGAGGAGTTGGTCTTGCTTGTGGGGGAGTAGAACTGCGTGTTTTACTCACCAGTTTTGTAAGTTCTTGTGATAAATTTTGAGCTGTTTGGGGGCGAGTGTTGGGGTTTGCGTCCAGAGCTTTGACCAGCAAGGAATCGATAAAGAGATTACCACGGCCAGAGCGAGAAGGTGGGCTATAAGGGGTAATAGGGGCGTGACCAGTAAGGAGCTCATGGAGAAGAGCGCCCATTGCGTAGATGTCACCTCGCTCGTCCGCGTCAGCGGGATTAGCAAGAATTTCAGGAGCGGTATAACCGGGAGTGCCAAAGACAAGGTCATCGCCCTCGGCACGTTTGTCTTCTTCCGCGAGCCCAAAGTCGCCTAATTTAGGTACGCCATGAGGGTCTATAAGGACGTTTGCGGGTTTGATGTCGCGGTGGAGAATATTGTTTTGATGGGCGTGAGCGAGGCCTTCGGAAACCTGTTGGCACAGTTGCACGGCTCGGACGTCGTCGATGTTACCAGCATGAAGCTCATCATGAAGGGTATTTCCTTCAACGAATTCCATTACAAGGTAGAGAAGTCCATCGGCTTCACCAAAATCAAAAATCGAGACTAGATTGGGGTGATTCAGCCGTGCCATGGCTTTGCCCTCGGCAATGAAGCGTAGGCGAAAGGAATCGTCAGAGCTCATCTCGCGAGGTAGGAGCTTGATCGCGACAGGTCGTTCGAGAGCTGTTTGGATGCCTCGATAAATGGCTGCCATTCCTCCTTGGGCGTGGAATGTGATTTTGCTGTAATTGGGTAAAAGCTTGGCAACTTCCTCTGCAGAAAGGGTATGGAAGCTAGTGGAGTCGGTCATAGGTGTGCGTTTTTGCTAGAATGGGGCCAGGGATTTGAATCGCTATAATGCTTGTAGGGCTTGAATATGACGAATTCTGGCCAAACTGCCATTGATAAAACGTCTCCCAAGCTGGAATTGCTATGGTTAAAATGCAATAATTTTGTAGCGATCAGCTTTACTATGGATGAGGAACAGATTTGGAACGAAATTGGGGGGGAAGGATTCGAGCGGATTACAAAATTTTTCTACGAAGGAGTGCGTCGGGATAGCCTTTTAGGTCCAATGTATCCCGCAGACGATTGGGGAGGCGCAGAGTCCCGTCTGGCTTTGTTTCTAAAGTTTCGCTTTGGAGCAGACCAAACTTATCTCGAAGAAAGAGGTCATCCTAGGCTTCGGGCTCGGCATATGCCTTTTGCAATCGGGGAAGCCGAACGAGACCGTTGGCTCGATTTGATGGAGACTGCGATCAAGAAAGAGGGCGTGGCCGCTGATACACGGGTTACCTTGATGACCTTCTTCGCGGGTATTGCTGATTTTATGAGGAATCGTTAAGGATTCGCAGGTTTTTTCGAAAGAAGAGTTGAATAAAATTCGTTGCATCACTGTCTCTTAAGAGACACTTTAGAACATCTTATGAAGTCAATTTTTACAGCATTTGCCGTCGCTGGGCTTGGTCTTGTCAGTAACCTCCAAGCGGAGGAAGCGGATAAAAAAATTACAGTGACCTGCAATGATACCATGAAGTTCGATACTGCGGAAATCACTGCCAAAGTTGGTGAGACCGTCAGTATTACGGTTAAAAATGTCGGCAATTTGCCGAAGGTTGCCATGGGGCATAATCTCGTGATTCTTAAGCCAGGTACTGAGCCCATGGGCTTTGCGGGCAAGTGTGTAGCGACTAAAGATACGACTGGTTTGCCAGCTGATGAAGCAGACATGAAGCTCGTCGTGGCGTCTTCCAAAATGTTGGGGCCTGGTGAAGAGGAAACGATCACTTTTGAGGCTCCTGCGGTAGGAGAGTATCCTTTCATCTGCACTTTTCCTGGGCATGCGGCCCTTATGAAGGGGGTCCTCAAAGTCGGAGAGTAGTTGCAGTAGCAGCTATTTTTTTTTTATTAGAAAGCCGTCTTCTGGTTACTCAGAAGGTGGCTTTTAGCTTGTTTAGGGGAATCAATGTATGTCGCGAGAATATTTAAAGGATCTTGAATTTAAACCAAATGAGCGAGACCGTATTGGTCGAGGATGGCCAAACGAAAACAAGCAAAGCGGAAGACGAATACCAAGAGGAACGCCGATGACGAGCGGATGCGGGTGTATGCATGGGGATGTGGGTTGCTTGTGTTGGCAACACTGCTTTTTGTTTCATTACTGACTTATCATCACTCTGATTTGACTAATATCGCTTTTTTCAAGCGTTGGTCTGATGGAGTAGAAGTTGCAGGCTTTTCTAATAAAGCGGGGAGTTTGGGTGCTATCTTAGGTTGTTTACAGTTTCAATTTTTCGGGGCAGCCGCCTGGCTTATTCCGCTTTGTATTGCTTGGCTGGGCTTCCGTCGTCTTTTCTTAAAGGGAGAATTTGGGCAAAAGACTTGGGTTGGTTGTGCTGTTTTTCTTTTCTCAGCGGCCTGCCTTGTTGCGGTGTTGGGCTGGTTTGACGGCTGGGCAGAGCGAAACGTTATTCCGGGTAAGGGGGGAGGAATCATCGGCTATTATATTGGGTTGGGGGTTATGAAAAAAATTCTAGCTTCTCTGGGCTCTATTCTTGTTTTGGTTCCAGTTTATTTGGGTAGCTTGGTGCTGTTTCTGGGGCTTCATCCTGTTCCGTTTTTTCAAGAAGTTTACTCTCAAGGAAGAGGTCTTTGGCTGGCTCGGTTTGGTGCACAGCAGGGTTCTTCACGTGTGAAGAGAGATGCGCCGGTTACAAAGGCTCGTAAAAAACCAAAGGCGAAACCTAAGCCGGAGCCTGAGGAAGAATGGGTGGATGAGGAAGAGACTTTGGTGGAGGTAGCAGAGGTGGAAGAAAGTGGTCAAACGACCCTTCCTTTGCGGGAAGTCCCAGAACCTAAGATTGTTGATGGGACTCAGCGAAGAGGGCCTGATGCGAATCTTGCGCGACCTTTTGAACGTAAGAAGAATGGGCACACTTCACCTACTATAGATGGCTTTGAGGACTATGAATTACCAGGCTTCAATTTGTTAGATTATGATGAGGAAGCTCCCGCTGATCCTTTGGGGGGAAATCATGAAGAACTTTACGCCACGCAGCAAAAAATTGTTGATACCCTAGGTGCTTTTAACGTTGAAGTGACAGCGGGGGATATTACTCGTGGTCCGACCATTACTCGTTACGAGATTTACCCTTCTCTCGGGTTAAGGGTTTCTAAGATTACCGCTCTTGAATCCGATCTTGCTCGTGCGACTTGTGCGGAGCGTATCAATATCTTGGCTCCTGTGCCTGGTAAAGACACGGTGGGAATTGAAATTGCCAACGACAATCGTGTTCCGGTTGCTTTGCGAGAACTGTTACAGGATCCTGAGTTCCGTTCTTCGAAGAAGAAAATCCCTCTTGCACTTGGAAAGGATGTTTATGGAAATGCGGTCATTGGTGATCTCGCTGCAATGCCTCACCTTTTGGTAGCAGGAGCGACGGGTGCCGGTAAGTCGGTTTGTATTAATTCTATTATTACTTCCATCTTGTTCAAGTTTAGCCCGGATGAGCTTCGCTTCATCATGGTCGATCCCAAGGTGGTGGAGATGCAGATGTATAATAAACTGCCTCACCTCGTTGTTCCTGTAGTCACTGATCCCCGCAAGGTGGTGGGTGCTCTTAATTGGACCGTGAACGAGATGGAGCGGCGTTATAAGATTTTTGCGAAACTGGGAGTTAGAAACTTTGATTCCTTCAACAACCGTCCTCGCCCTGAGCAAGAAGCGGCGGCAGAGGACCTTGAGCTGGCTCAAGAGCCTGAAGCTGAAGCCGAAGAGGAAGAATTTGCAATGGATCCCGAACACTTGGAATCTGTTGCAAGAGCGCTTGAGGATGGTGATCTCGGTCCGATGGATCTTGATGGGGAAGACGATGAGTCACGAGTAGATGAAGATGAAATTCCAGATCGCTTGCCTTACATCGTCGTGATTATCGATGAGCTTGCAGACTTGATGCAGACTGCTCCTGCTGATGTGGAGAGTGCGATTGCTCGGATTGCTCAAAAAGCTCGTGCCGCTGGTATTCATCTCATCATTGCTACTCAGACTCCTAGGGCGGATGTGGTTACGGGAATCATCAAAGCAAATATTCCTTCGCGTATTGCTTTCCAGGTTTCTTCCGCTTTGGATTCTCGCGTGATTCTCGATTCGAAGGGGGCCGAGAAATTGGTTGGAAAAGGGGATATGCTCTTCTTGCCGCCAGGTTCAGCAAAACTAGAGCGTTCACAAGGTGCTTTTGTTTCTGATGAAGAAGTGGAGAGCATCATTGACTTCTGTTCAGAGCAATCGGAGCAGAAATTTGAACAGAGTATTCAGGATAGTATTGATTCGGGAGGTAGTGGCAACGAGGCGGGAGATGATGTCTCTGATGAAGACGAGGAGACTGTCGCGCGATGTGTCGAGGTTGTAATGACCGAGAATAAAGCGAGTACCTCGCTTCTACAACGTCGCCTTCGTCTTGGTTATACTAAGGCTGCTCGAATGATGGATATCATGGAGAGCCGTGGCTTGATTGGACCTGCGGATGGAGCGAAACCTCGCGACATCCTCATGAGGCAGTGATCAAGGATTAGGCCGATTCTTTTGCTCTTCTTGAAGTGAGAAGATCGAGTTCCGCGGAAATGTTGATGCGTGCTTGCTCTTCGAATTGTTTGAAGCGCTCCGTGACGAAAATAGGCCCTGATAGGAAGGATTGTAAAATCTTGCTCCTGCCTTGGCGAAAATCATCTTCAGGAACAAAATGGTATTCTTTTCGAATTGCTGCTCGATAGGTTTCGTAGCTTTTTGGAGAAGACCCTAAGATACTGAGGTCGATATCGACGAGTAGGTCTTCTTGAGGCTTTCCAGTTCGAGGCTGAGAAGGATCGGTGGCTAGGATTAGATCGATTACTTGAGACGTGATGGTGGTTGGTAGCTCCGGCCCAAGTTGTTCTCGGAAAAGGTTGGCGCTCCGACGTTCGTTTTCCGATTCCTTTGGTTCGTAGACCACATCATGGAACCAGATTGCCAGTTCTAGGGGCTCTTGCTTGTCGCTGCTCTTGGAAAAGAACGAGAGCATGTATTCGATATGATTTAGATTATGATAGCTCCGATGGACTTCGGAGTATTTTTCAAATAGTTTTTGTGAGGTGGTCTCTATAGTAATGGGAGAGACTCCGACTCTGGCGCAGAGCGATTGAAACTTCTCTGGACTCGCGTACTTCATTTGATTTGTTGCGAAGGTATTTTTGCGATTCTTAGGAATCGTTACTTTCGGATAGTTCTTCCTTGAGGCGGAGTTGTCCGCAGGCCGCGTCGATATCATGCCCTTTTTCGAGGCGTAAGGTTGTTGAAACTCCTTGGTTGGTAAGAATGTTGCAAAAAGCCCGACAATGGTTCTCTGAAGGTCGGGCCCACGAAAGCCCTTCAACCGTATTGTAAGGGATGAGGTTGACCTTGGCTTTTAAAGATCGAGCTCGCTTGGCGAGAATACGAGCTTGTTCCAAATCGTCATTAACACCTTTGATGAGAATGTATTCTAAGGTGAGGTGCTGCTTTTTACGGGAATTCCAGTAATTGAGGGCTTCGAAGAGTTCGTCGACATTCCATCGTTCATTAACGGGCATGATTTGAGAGCGAACTTCGTCGGTGGCTCCATGGAGAGAGATCGCGAGACGAATCTGCTTAGGGTGTTCGGCGAGTTTGCGAATTTGTGGCACGAGGCCGGAGGTCGAGATAGTTAGGTGGCGAGCTCCAATGTTGAGGCCTTGCGAAGAGGTGATGAGCTCGATGGCTTTGAGGAGGTTGGGGAGATTTGCTAGAGGTTCACCCATGCCCATGAAGACGAGATTGTTGACTCGCGCTTCTGCCATTTCCTCTGCGAGAAGGATTTGAGACGTGATTTCACCTGGATTAAGATTGCGGGTAAATCCTAGTAAGCCGGAAGCGCAAAATTTACAGCCAAAGGCACAGCCTACTTGAGAGGAAACGCACAGGGTGAGGCGATCAGAGCGTTCGCCATAGAGAGCTGGTGAAGCTGGGATGAGGACGCATTCGACATAACGGCCATCAGAAAGTTTGAGCAGAAGCTTACGAGTGGTGTCTTTTGAGCCCTGCACGCGAGCAAGTTCAGGTCGCGCAATATCGTAGTGCTCGTTGAGAGAGGCCCGAAGCTTGGCTGGCAAGTTGCTCATTTCTTCGATGCCTCGAACTCGCTTATTCCAGAGCCAATCGAGCACCTGATCTTTGCGATACGCTGGTTCTCCGAGTTTGGCGAAGGATTCGTTGAATTGCTCGGGAGTGAGGGAAAGGAGGTTTGTCTTTGCCGGTTGAGGCAATGGAGTTGGTGAAGAAACTGCCACAGGGGGTTTTTAATCACGAATTCGCATGAATTTCACGAATCTTTTAATGGGAGGTCGGATCACTTCAATGCGGCGATTACCGTTTTTTCGAGAAAGAGAAAGAAGTCATCGGCGGCATTGTCTTCGTCTGATTCGAGGATGCGCTCTTCAAGCTCGATATCAGCGATCACTTTTGCGGCTTGCAGAAAGGTGTCGAGTTGCTTGTCGATTTTTAAGTCTGAAAGTTCGAGGAGTTGGTCACAAAAGTAACTGGTCCATTCCGAGAAGCAGGGTGTTTCTGGATCGTTTGAAAGCTCGGCATCAGGCCAAGCGGGGAGAGTGGGGAGGAAGTTTCCATTAAGAAAGGAGTCGGAGAGTTCCGTAATGTAATTCGCGAGTGAGCTCTCCCACTCTTGGTTTTCTTCTTTGCTTTCGAAGATTTGCGAGGGAGTCGACTTTCCTTCTTTACTTCCTAGTAAGCTGTAGGTGAGGAAGCTCGGGTCGGTTTTCTTCTTGATGAGCGCGGCAATGATGTGTGCTTCGACTTCGTGGCGGAGGACTTCTTTCTCATCCTGCCGATAAAGAAAAGCGAGTCGGTGGAGGGTGGCAAAGGAAGACGAATCGGGAGAGGGCTCAAGGTCGGAAAGCTGCTTTTTGCGATGTTTAAGGCGAGCTTCTTTCTCTAGTTGATTGAGAGAAGCGGTAGGCGTTGACCGTCCCTCGCGCACTCCAAGTTCACATTCAAAAGCTTCGCAATCTCCCGCCACATCGAGAGCGACGAGATTTCGCGCATACCAAGATTGTACGAGCCCGAGCTGGGAGATGGCTTTCCATTTTGCAATGAGGCGAACCAGATAGCCTCGGGTACTTCGCGAAAATTCTTCGCTTTTCACCGCGCGAACTAGGTGAGGAATAAGAAACACGCGTTTTTTTTCGTCCAGTTCACATTTCAAGAGAGATTCCAAGAGTTTGGATAGTCCGAAAGGAAAAATGAAGGCTGGGATCTCTTCATACATATCGTCTTCCGTGAAGGCTTGGAGCCAGGAGCTTTCGCTGAGGTGAGAAAGAATTTGGGGGAGATCGGCGAGGAGCCATTCGTCATCTTCAGCTTCGAGGGTGTCGAGGCACCAAGGAAGAAAGTCCTCCCCTCCTTGCAGAGCCCAGATACGCCATGCGTGAATAGAGGCAGCGGAGCTTTCGAGAGACTGCTCAAGGAGATTAAAAAAGTCGGAGGCTTGGTGTTCCAATACATCGGGTGTGGTTTCGAGTAACTCTGCTGAATACGTTGGCCAAGGATCTCCTGGATTATTGGGTTGAGGGACGAGAGCAATTTGTTTGAGAAAGTCGTTCACAGTGGGTCGTCGAGGTTGGTGTTAATTCGAAGCGTTTGTGACAGGCTAGGGTGAGTGCTGCGCAAATAAAAGGCCTTCTTCGCAATGATGAGGTGCAGCAGCGTTGAAGGTTCTTCAATTCTTAGGTAGGGCTGGATGGCGATGGAGGAAATTCAGTGTCCGGCTTGTTGGGAATGGTTTTCAATCGCCACTCCACCTGAAAGCGAGCGTCCTTGTGAGCTCGACTACGATTGTGAAGTTTGCTGTCGGCCTTTCCGAATTATTTGTGAGATAGGCGAGAGTTCTTGGAGCATGAGCTTGGATGATTAACGGATGTTTGGTACCGTTTGTCATCTAGAGGATGGGAAATTCAATTTCAGTTGTAATGGCGGCTCGCGATGCGCAGGAAACGATCGGAGATGCCTTGCAATCGCTGAGGGAGCAAACGTTATCGGCTCGAGATGTTCTTGTTGTTCTCAATGGGTGTCAGGATAAAACTAAAGATGTAGTAAAATCTTTTGCGAAAGACTGGCCTGAATTGAAGTTTTTCGAGACTCCCGCCGAAGGAGGCGTGGCGTTAGCGGTCAAAGAAGGGTGTAAGCAGGCACAAGGAGAGTTCATCGTTCGTATGGATGCTGATGATGTTTGTGAGGCCAATCGCTTCGCAGTGCAAGTGGAGGTTATCAATCGGGAACAGGCTGATCTGGTGACCTCACGAGTTGAAGTGCTTGATGCGATTGGAGCCGGATTGAAGGAATATGTGGGTTGGGCGAATAGACTCTTGCAATCGGAGGATTTTGCTCGCGAGCGATTTATCGAATCTCCTGTCATTCAACCGAGTGTGATGATGCGTCGTGAGAGCTATCAACTGGCGGGTGGCTATCGGGTTGAAAGTGGCCCTGAGGACTACGAACTCTGGCTTCGTATGTTGTCAAAGGGAATGCGTTTTCATCAGGCCAGCGAGACAACCCTCTACTGGCGCGATTCAATGGAGCGTCTGACTCGAACTCACGAGGATTATAGTAAAGTTGCTATGGCTTCTGTCCGAGCGCGTTACTTGGCTTTCTTGCCTCAGGTGAGAGAGAGGGGAGTGACTTTAGCAGGAGCGGGTCCAACGGGGAGACGTCTTGCGAAGCTCCTGAAAAGTGAAGGTGTTCAAGTGAGAGGGTTTTACGACGTGAATCCAAAGTGGATTGGTCGTCAAATTTATGGATTACCCGTTTGGGGGCCTTCTCAGCTTGGAGTTCGTTTTGAAGAAGAGCAGGTTCCTGTTTTACTAGGTTGTGTCGGGCATGCAGGTCGAGAACGGGTGAGAGCTTTGGTCAAAGGGGTAGGGTATCGGGAGGGAGTAGACTTTTTCGCATGTTGTTGAGAAGAAGTTAGGGATTTAATGGGTTTTTCGGCAGGAAAGGTCCTCAATATCTCTACAAGTTCCCGATTTTTTTGATTTCCGTGTCTTCGAGGAGGCTGATAGCTTTCACGCATACATGGGCAGAGCATTTGAGTATAGGAGAGCTTCGAAAGAAGCACGGTGGGACAAGATGTCGAAGGTGTTTCCCAAGCTTGCGAGGGCAATCACCATTGCGGCTAAAGAGGGTGGAGGTGATCCCGCTCTTAATCCGAAATTGCGGGCTGCGATTGCGACCGCGAAGACGGAGAATATGCCTAAAGACAACGTCAAGAAGGCGATTGAACGGGCAGAAGGGAAGGACGCAGCGAATTTTCAGGAAGTGAATTATGAGGGGAAAGCCGCTCATGGAGTTCTTATTTGGGTCGAATGTGCGACCGATAATAACACTCGGACATTCTCGAATATTCGGACTATTTTTAACAAAAATGATGGTCAATTGATGGAATCAGGTGGGCTCGGCTTCATGTTCACTCGCAAAACTGTGATACAGTTTGATGCTGGCGAGCATAACCTGGAGGAGATCGAGTTGGAGCTCATCGATGCTGGCCTTGACGAGATGGAAGAGCGTGAAGGAAAAGTGACTGTTTATGGCGGTTTTGAAGCTTTTGGAGCCTTAAACAAGAAATTAGAGGAGCTCGGAGTCGAGATCGCCAAGGCAAGTTTGCAACGTCTTCCCACTTCTCCAGTTGAGCTTGATGAGTCCCAGATTGATCAAGTTGAAGAGTTAATTGATAAGCTGGAAGACGATGATGATGTCCAAGCGGTTTTCACAAATATTGCGTGATTTGTGAGATTTTTGGAATAATCATGTATTCTCGCCCTTCTAATTGTGTCGCTTGTTAGCAACGGCACCAATGCTTTGGCGACTTAATGTTATGAACGAGTTCGAAACGCTAGTTGATGCCTACTATCAACCACTCTATCGGTTTGGGTATTCTTTGGCAAAAAATCCGGAGCGGGCTGCTGACCTTGTGCAGCAGACCTTCGTGAAGTGGGCCGAAAAAGGCCATCAGCTCAAGGATCGTAGCAAGGCGAAGTCTTGGTTATTTACGACTTTGTATCGTGAGCACTTATCGCAAGCTCGGCGAGCGAGCCGATTCTCTGATCAGGAGTTGGAAGAAGTTAAAGGGCCAGATATTCCTAGCTTCGAGCCTAATACAGAGCGACAGCTTGATGGGAAAAGAGCGGTAGCGCTCTTAGGTCAGCTTGATGAGAATTTTCGAGCACCTCTCACACTCTTCTATTTAAAAGAACACAGTTACAAAGAAATCGCAGCCATTTTAGATATCCCGATTGGCACAGTCATGTCGCGTATTGCTCGGGGAAAAGGGCAATTGAAGGGATTGATGGAAACCGCAGTCGAGATGGACTCGGAGAATGTAGTTAAATTTTCAAAGGAATCAGCATAATGGATATAGCAGAAGCAAAATTAGTATTGGCCAGTTGTCGTGCCGAGGGAGAGGACTGGAATGATCTAGCCTTTGTCAGTGCCTTGACCTTAGCAGGTGAAAATCCGGAATTGGGTAATTGGTTGGCTCAAGAGCGCTCGCTTGATGTGGCCTTCACAGAAGCTCTTGCCTCCGTTGAGATTCCTGAAAATTTGCGGGAGCAGCTCTTTGCGAACTTCGCCGAAATTAGCGGACCGTTTGACGGCTTTGATGAGACCTT
Source organism: uncultured Roseibacillus sp. (assembly GCA_964444495.1). Classification (GTDB taxonomy): domain Bacteria; phylum Verrucomicrobiota; class Verrucomicrobiia; order Verrucomicrobiales; family Akkermansiaceae; genus Roseibacillus. The sequence goes on from CAYUHN010000022.1 coordinate 23,797, forward strand.
TTCGGATGCCCTCGGTGAGATCCAAATGGTTAAGGGCTTACGCGAGGATATTCTAGCGGCTATGAGAGTGGAGGCTTCATCTCAGCAAAGCAATGATGTTGCTGAGTTAGTTGTAGAGGATTCGGTTTCTGTAGAAGAGTCTAAGATTGTCGCACTTACTCCGAAGCATTCTCAGTCGGGTGCCAAGCGCTGGCCGATTTTTGGACTTGCAGCAGCAGCAGCTGTTGCTGCAGCTATTGGGATAACCATACTACCCAAAATGCAGTCGGGAAGTGGTGCTGCTTTAGCTAGCAACGATGATACCTCGGTATCTCCCGGGGCGGATAATCTTTCTAATCTGATTGAAATGTATGGTCAATTGACGGTTAGCGAAGTTCAATTTAAAGCACTTGAGAAATTGGTGGGTGGGCCGGAGCTTGATCTGATATCGGAAGATCCAGAAGCTCTTTATGAGTATTTGCAAGATCGAGAGTCTCCTGTTCTTAGTTCAGAAAGCCTTCCTGGTGGGTTGGTGGCAGCTCTGAGTAAGGGTTGTAAGAAGTTTGAGATTGGTAAATCTCCAGCTTCCTTGATTTGCTATACTCAAGGTGCAGGAGAGCCAATGGTTCATCTAGTTGTGGTTGAGAACCCTGTCCTAGCTAGAGAGCTTCCTCAGTTGGCGGAAGTGAATGCCGAAACTGATTGTCAGACTTGTGAAGAAAGAACGGATTGGTCCTATGTTGCTTGGAATGATGATAATCGGGCCGTCTTTGCTTTGAGCAGTGTGACGCCGAATACTTTAGCATCGGTTGTTTTCTAGACTGAGTTGACCCCTTGCAAGGAGTCGACTCTCCTTCGCATCAATTGATTTTAACCGGTTGCTGTAAATAGTAACCGGTTTTTTTGTTTTCGATTTTCTCGAATTGTTTCGAGACAAGAAAAAAAGTTGAAAAATGTCTTTTTCAGAATGCCGCTTTTTTCTTGCCGTCAGAGTGAAAACCACCTTGTTTTGAGAGACAGCCGAGATGGTGGAATTGGTAGACACGCCTGGTTTAGGTTCAGGTGCCGCAAGGTGTGCAGGTTCGAGTCCTGTTCTCGGTATTTTCTCAAAACTAAAATTAGATCCCCCCTTTAATTATGAATGAACTAAAAGAAAAATTGGCCTCTGTCCTCAATCTTGACGATGAGAAGGCTCAGCAAGGTGTTGATACCGTTGTTGAATTCCTCAAAGGAAAGCTTCCTGAGAGTATGCACGGTTTCCTCGACAACATGGGCGAAGGTGACGCGGTCTCTTCCGTAGTTGATAAGGTGCAAGGCCTTTTCGGTAAGGATTAATTCTTTTTTCAGAAATTCTATTACAGGCCGGAGCTGCGTTCTGCAAAGAGCCTCCGGCCTCATTTTTTCAGTATGCGCTCCTTGAGCTCTCTTTTTTTCAATCTGGGAACTGTCCTAGCGGGCGGTCTTGTTATTGCGGGGTTAGTTTCCTGCGAAGGGATTGGAGGCGCAGTTTATCACCCCGATATGGGCCCTTTTGATGAGAACGGGGACTATGTCGTAGCTCTAGCCGATGAGCCGGTCAGGAGGAACCAGTATGCTCAGAGCAGCGTGGCTCAAAATAGAGAGGTTGAGAGAGCTCGCGAACGCCAGCTCTTAGCGCAAAATCGAGCTGCCGAAGCCCAACGAAAAAAGCAAGAGCAGGAACGTCAGCAGCTGTTGGCTCAACGCCAAGCACAGCTCGCTCAGCGCCAGGCACAGGAAGCACAGCTTGCCCAAGCGCAACAACGTCAAGTGCAGGAGGCCCAACGTCAGCAACAAGCTCAAGCTCAGCGGCAGCTTCTTGTTCAGCAACAGTCAGCTCGCGCCAGCCAGGAAAGAGTGATTAGTCCTTCTCCAAGGGCGATTCGACCTGCTTCGGTATCGCCGACTCCGGCTCGGACTTCTTCATCTTCAACCGCACCCTCTTTTAGGCGTCATCGCGTAACATCGAAAGATACGCTTTATAGCCTGAGTCGTCGCTACGGAACGACAGTTGGAGCGATTCAACGAGCTAACGGGCTTCGTGGCACAACCATCATTACAGGCTCTTCGCTTAAGGTTCCTCGGTAGTTGTCGGTTATAGTTTTTCTTAGGCTCCAATTTCCTGAAGCCTGCTTTCTGAACATCATAATCCATCAAAGGTTTTTATGATTTATAATGGTGAAGGCTATCCCTTGCGTCGACGAAATCCTCTACTGATTTACTAGTCACAATTACTCATTGCTGGATGAAATTTTTTTGTAAGCGTCTTCTGAAGCCCCTCTAGCGGCGGGGTCATAAATGTTGTAATCGTAATAGCTACGACATTTATGACTATGGCTGAAGAAGGGAAATATTGCGACAAGATGTCTTGGGTCACAAGTGGCAACCAACAGCAATGATTGAGCCATCCTGTTTGTGTTCCAAAGTTGAGTAAGCTTCTTTAGGGACGGTCCGTACTATTGACAGCTTGGCTCCTTTTCTATCTCACGACGATTCAATGCACGGGCCACCCACATCCAGCACTGTTCTTGAACCAACGTATACCCTTGTGCAGATTCTTCATCCTCAGGCTTGCGTAAGAAAAAGTTAGAACCGCGACTTGCGCAACGATTTCGATTCTGAATTTTAAAAAGTTAGCATATACGACCCATTTTACCGCAGAGTTGATGGAACGAATCGATCGAGCAGCGGTGGGAGAATCTTGCCCCTGTGATCCTTATGAAATGGAGGCGAGGCTACTTAAAAAGTCGCTTGGGTTGGGCGTGTGCTTTTTGCTCGAACGTTTAGGGGTTCAAATCCCCAAATCTCGACAGGAGCTTGACTCATTCATGAC
>CAYUHN010000023.1:0-26578 GCA_964444495.1 uncultured Roseibacillus sp.
CGACAGTCACGACGACCATGATCACAAAGATTGTTGCTCTCACGACAGTCACGACCATGATCATGGCCCTCAAAGCCGTCTGATCCTCGCGATGCGGTCCGCGCTCAATGACTTCACCGATGTCGCCATCTACTTCTCTATCGGGGTCCTCATCACCGCACTTTTCAATATTCGTGCCGATGAAGCCTGGCTCGCTAACCTTGCCAAAGGCCCTATTGGTGAAGTGGCCGCCTTTATGGGGCTCAGCTTCCTCCTCAGCCTCTGCAGCACTTCTGATGCCTTTATTGCTGCTACCATCGCTCCTCCCACCTCGCTTCGCAATGCCGCACGCCTAGCCTTCATGGTTTTTGGCCCAATGATGGATGTTAAGCTCATCTTCCTCTACGCTACCATCTTGCGGCCTAAGTTCATTGCCTGCTTGGCGGTTGGCCTCTTCCTCTTCGTGGGAACCGCCTGCCTCATTTGGACTCCTCTTCTCGCACCATAGCACTCTCATGACGACTTCCGGTCTGGCTCCTTGCGAAAGCTCCCTTCCTCCAACAGAGCTCAAAGGGGAACTCACTCGTCGCGCTGAGGAACTCGGCTTCGCCACTCTTCGAGTCGCCCCTGCTCGCCGCGCCCGTCATGCCGACCATTTCCAAAAATGGGTTGAAGACGGCAAATACGGCGACATGGCCTGGCTGGCTCGAGATCCCGAACGCCGTTCCGATCCGACTATCGTTCTTCCCGGCTGCCAATCCGTAGTGGTCCTCGCCTTCAATTACTATACGACCGAACACCCTCCCGCCGATTATCGCATCGCAGCCTATTCTTGGAATCGTGACTATCACGACATCATCACCCCACGCCTACGCCAGCTGAACACCTTTCTGGAAGAAAACGGAGGCCAACAACGCTTCTACACCGATACCGGCCCGGTCTTGGAACGAGATTTCGCTGCTGAAGCCGGCCTCGGCTGGAACGGCAAATCCACTGTGCAAATCCATCGGGAACTGGGCACTTGGTTCTTTCTCGCCGACTTCCTCACCACCCTCGCCCTTCCTCACGATGAGCCGCAGAGCAATCATTGCGGAAAATGCACCGCCTGCATCACCGCCTGCCCCACTCAAGCCATCACCGCACCTCATCACCTCGACGCTCGCCGCTGCATCTCCTACCTCACCATCGAGCACAAAGGCCCAATCCCACTCGAACTGCGCCCACTCCTGGGTAATCGCATCTATGGTTGCGACGACTGCTTGGCGATCTGCCCATGGAATCGCTTCGCAAAAGCTTCACAAGAAGCTCAACTGCAAGCTCGTGAGACCATCTTTTCCCATCGGTTGCGGGACTTTCTCAGCCTAAGCGACGAAGAGTTCCGCCAATTATTCTCCAAGTCTCCTATCAAGCGCTCAAAACGTCCTCGCTTTCTTCGCAATGTTTGTGTCGCGCTAGGAAATACCGGCAGCAACGAGGATCTCCCCGCACTTAAAAAAGCCTCCCAAGACCCCGAACCACTTATTTCCGAACATGCCCTCTGGGCCATAGAGCAAATCACAGCGCGAATGGCGGAAAAGACGCGCTAACCTCCAAAATCTTCGAAAATTCGCCTTAAGGTGAAAAAGTTATTGAACCCTAGCCCCGAATCCCGTAGTTCCCGCGTCCGCAAAAACGGTAAACACCTTGTTTCCGATATTGTCTTCACCATTTTCCAACCTCGGCTATGAGCACTATCATCGACAAAATTAACAAAGAGCAGGAAAAAACTGATATTCCTGATTTTCGCGTTGGCGACAGCGTCAAAGTCCATTGCCTAGTTAAAGAAGGTGAAAAGGAGCGGGTTCAGATTTTCGCTGGTCTCGTCATCGCCCGTCGTGGGGGCGGAGTGAATTCTTCTTTCACCGTTCGTAAGATTTCCTACGGCGAAGGTGTTGAGCGGGTCTTCCCAGTTCACACTCCACGGATTGCGAAAATCGAAGTAGTCTCCCGCGGCAAAGTTCGTCGTGCGAAGCTTCACTATCTCCGCGACCGTGTTGGTAAGCGCGCCCTTCTCGTTAAGAGCGCTGAGCGCAAGAGTTAATCACTCAATTTTAATTTCTCTTAGAAGCCGTTCTCATTTGAGGACGGCTTTTTTTATTGGTCTCTTCCTCAATGACAAAGACACCAAGATCGAACCCTTCGTGAAATGCTCAGACTAATTTTCAAGCAGGCTTTGATTAGAGTTTCACTACAAACTTATGTTCGCGGCGAATGGGCGCATCGTTCTCAAGAGGAGCTAGGGCACGTCGTTGCACACTCAAAAGTAGCCCCACCGAAAACAATGTAGCCAACATACAGGAGCCTCCATAACTGAAGAAAGGAAGAGGTAGTCCCGTAACTGGTAACAACCCCGTTACCACTCCCATATTGAGAGCAGAAGGAACAACGATTATTAACGTTGCCCCAATAGCCAAAAGGCGGCCAAAAAAATCCCTCGCGCTGATAGCAATTCCACACCCCGCTATCGCAACAAGAACAAACAAAAGAACAGTGATAAGGGTGAACAACAATCCTAGTTCCTCTCCAAGAGCTGCAAAAATAAAATCGGTATGAGCAAACGGCAAAGAGCCATGCTTCTCGGCGCCATTCCCTAACCCGGTTCCCAAAACGCCTCCCCCATCAAAGGCCAAAAGCGCTCGATATTGTTGCCAACCATCCGCAGCTCGCACCGCAGGGTCGTCCATATGCAAAAACGCCGTCAGACGAGCAAGACGCTCTGGATCGCCTTTAACAAATAGACAAATACCGCCAACAGCCATTAAGACTGTCCCAGCAAGCAGCCAAATACGAGTGCCCGCAACAAATAGCATAGCCATACCCACACAGCCAACTACCATTGTCGTTCCAAGATCCTTCTCAAACAGAATAAGAAGACTAGGCACTCCTAGTAGGAGCCCCGGATAGAGAAACCCCCAGTAAAAATTTTTCACCTCGGCTTGATAGCGTGCAAACCAGGCGGCGAGGCAAATAACAATTATGGGCTTACCAAACTCGGAAGGCTGAATGGTCGGAAGAGGGCCTAGCTTAATCCAACGCCCTTCCCCATTATTTACCTCACGAATACCTGGGATATAACAACAAATCAAAAGTAGGCAAACAGCCCCTAGCATGTAGGGCCAAATATTCCCAAACTGGGCATAATCGAAATGAGAAACAACATAAGCACAAAAGATGCCGAGCCCACACCAAACAAGCTGCCGCTTGAAGAGTTGGTATTGGTCCTCTACCTCCCTCATCTCATTCGACCACACACTGGTGCTCGAAAGAATCACTAGCCCAACAACAAGTAGACCCGCAATTGCGGAGAGCAATAGTATTGCACTGTTACGGGCCATCTCGTGATTTTACTTAGGGATTTTAATAACCGTTCCGATGCTCATCGAGCGGGGGCTCACATTCGGATTAGCTTTCAAAAGTGCCTCGGTTGAAACACCGTTGCGATTAGCAATTGCCCAAAGGGTATCGCCGGAACGCACCTTATAAGACTTCATCGGCGCTGGCGTAGGCTCAACCCTCGGCTGAGGCGCAGGAACTTGTGCAGTAGAAACCGGCTGAGGTGCAGGCTCGGGAATGGTTTCCCGAACAGGTTGCGGTTGAACTTGAGCTACTGTTGGGCGAGCTTGAACTGCCGTAACTCGATGAACCACCTCTGCAGGCTGTTCAGCAACAGGCTCTTCGCGAGAAGGAAAAGAAGCCACTGTCGGAACTCTCACTACAGGAGTATTTTCCACTCTTTCTACTCCATCGGGGAGAGCACTTGCAACTTCCCGTGCGGGAAAGCTCTCAATCGGCGGCAATATGTCCGTGCCCACTGTGGGAACTGGCTGCGTTCTATTCGCGCTAGCATATTGTTGGCTAGGAGCCGGCGCGGTCCGGGCCTCTCTCACTGACGGTAAACGAAGAGGTATCCCCGCTTGCAACGCAGGAACATTTCTATTGAGTCTACGCAACTCTCGCACATCGACATTGTTGCGACGAGCAATCCGTTCATAAGTATCTCCTGGGCCAACCCAATCGTAAGACTCCTCCGTCCCCTCAGCGCTCAAAGGAGGCGCAGTTATTGAGACGGTTTCTTTATCTTTTGCTGCAGTGGGGGTCGTTACGACTTCATCTCCCTTGGTCTTACTACTATGGATTACAATCGCGCCAATTGCCGCAACGTGTAAGACCAAAATTACGATAAGAGCTCGAGCAACCCCTAAATTCGGTTCCTCAACTGCAAAATCTCCTTTTGCAGCTGCTGCTACCTGCTGCTTCTTACGCTTCAATTTGGCGCGAAGCACACGAAAAGTCCGCTTGGGCTTTCGCTTTGTTTCATATGATGATGTTTTCATAGTGGGTATTCCTTTCTTTCATTTACTTTAATTGATTAACTGCTTCTCGAAAGGCCTCTCCTCGAGCGATATAACTCGAGAATTGATCAAACGAGGACGTTCCCGGAGAGAAGAGCACAATATCACCAGAAACCGCATGCGTTTGCGCTAGCGGCACGGCAGTAGCGAGATCTTCCACGCAGTGACAGGTCGTTGCTTCTTCAAAAATTTCTGCAAGCTCTTCTCCAATTTCACCAAAAGTGACAACAGCTTTAACACGTTCTCCAACCAGTTCTCGAAGAGGGCGGTAATCGAGTCCCTTTTCCTTTCCTCCCGCGATCAGAACAATCGGCTTAGCCAAAGCACGTAAGGCAGATTCCAAAGCATGTAAATTCGTCGCTTTAGAATCATTCAGATACTCAACTTGATCCAATGTTCGAACCAGCTCACAACGATGAGGAGGCGCGGTGAAGGTTTTCAAAACCTCCTTCATTTTATCAAATCCTACTCCCGCCGCTTGGGCAGCTCCCGCCGCAGCCATCACGTTTTCAGCATTGTGAAGCCCTCTCAATGTCGTCTCTTCTAGACAAACAAAGGGTTCATTGTTGTAGTAAATTTGGTCATTGCGAATGGTAAAGCCACCAATTTCGTCTTCATCCAATTCACTCATAAACCTAACAACCTTAGCCTTAATTGTCTCAAATTCTTCTCCAGTCTTCGCTACAACAACTTGCTCGCCATCTAGGTTCTCAAAAATACGCTCTTTCGCAGCTCGATAGTCTACGAGGTTTTCATAGCGATCCATATGGTCTGGAGCAAAATTCAACCATACTGCTATATCTGGCTTAAAAGTCTTGATAGATTCTAGCTGAAAAGAACTCACTTCAAGAGCGATTGCTTCAGGAATCTCCGCCTCGAGCACCACCTCTGAAAGTGGCTTCCCGTGGTTACCGCAAGGCACACAAGAGATTCCTCCCTCATTCAAAAAGGCTGAAATCAACTCAGTAGTCGTGGTCTTCCCGTTCGTTCCGGTAATGGCAACGACTAAACCGTCATAGTTTTGGTAACCCAATTCGAGTTCGCCAATAAAATCATCGCTTTGCTTTGCAAAAGACTGCGCAAACTCGCCCTCAGTCTCAATCCCGGGACTCAAAACGACGAGATCAAAACGCTCTTCTGCATTGCTGAGGGGAGCCATATTTTCATGAAGCTCCACTCCCTCCGGCCACTCACCTGAGATGCCATTTGCATCATAAACAGCAACCTTTGCTCCCAATTTTAAACACAACTCCGCTGCAGCGCGACCACTACGCCCCGCCCCTAAAATTGCGACTTTCTGACTATCGAGTTGCTTCACAGAATTTTAATTGTTGCTAGACCAATGAGGCCCAAAAGAATGGAAATAATCCAAAAACGAATAATGATCTGAGACTCTTTCCAACCTCCTAATTCGAAATGATGGTGGATAGGAGACATGCGAAAGATTCGCTTTTTAGTAAGCTTGAAACTGGTCACCTGCATCACTACTGACATCGCTTCCATTACGAAAACACCGCCTATAATCACAAGCAATAGCTCCTGCCTCACACAAATGGCCGTCGCTCCAATCGCTCCTCCAATGGCCAGCGAGCCTGTATCTCCCATAAAGACCTTTGCAGGATAACAATTAAACCAGAGGAAACCAAATCCTGCCCCTGCTAAAGCCATCATCACAATGACCAACTCCCCTACCAAAGGGTTAAAGGGAACGTTGAGATAATCATGGGCATTCGCGTTCCCTGCAATATATGCAAGAATAGCATAAGCGAGAGAAACCGTAATGGTGCACCCTATAGCTAACCCGTCTAAACCGTCGGTTAAATTAACCGCATTGGAAGCTCCGGTAATAACGATTACAAAGAAAGGAATCGCAAATAAGCCCAAAGGAATCAGAACTGATTTTGAAAGAGGAAAAGAAAGATCCGAGATATGAGTCTGCGTATCAGTCTTGTTCCATGAGCCGGGATCATCTGCAAAGAGCCAGACCTTTGCCTCCTCATGAGTGAATAGGAAAACAGCTACAATCAATCCTATAACCATCTGCCAAAACAATTTCGTCCGACTGCTAACCCCTTCGGAAGTTTTCTTAATAACTTTGGCATGATCATCAACAAAGCCAAGCAGCCCCAGACCTAACATCGCGAACATAGTGACGGTCACGAATGGATTCAAAACATCGCCGCAAACTAAAACCGCAATCAATACCGAACCTAAAATCATAACTCCACCCATGGTCGGAGTCCCCGCTTTGTGGCCTTGTAGCTTGGCTAGCTCGTGAACCTCTTCCTCAGTCCGAATAGGTTGACCGACTTTGAGAGAAATCAATTTGCGAATAATTCGTGGACCAATAACCAACGAAAGAAGAAACGTAATCAGAGCTGCTAGTCCCCCTCGAATGGACAGGTACTTAAACAGGCGTAGAAAGCTCCAACTCTCTGCCCAAGAATCGCCCGCTACTGAAGCGCGAGCCCAAAATTCATAGATCAAATATAACATTAATTTGTGAGAAAAACTTGATTCATTACATTCTCAACAGCGGCAGCGCGACTACCTTTAAAAAGGACAACGTCACCAGCTTTGAGTTCTTGCCGAAGCCACTCAGCGGCCTCCATACTATCATTGTAGAATTTACAATCAGGCACTCCCTCCGTCATGGCGCGAGCCCCTTCTCCTACCACAATGAGTTCTGCCCCCATCTCAACAACAAATTTACCAAGAGATTGATGCTCCTGAGCAGCAGTCGCTCCGATTTCGGCCATCATTCCGAGCACCGCAAAATGACGCCCGCCCTCTCCAAGCTTACGCTCCACCAAGGTGGACACCCCGGCCCGCATAGACTCAGGATTAGCATTATAAGTATCGTCAAGGACTGTAATTCCATTCGCTTCGAAGGAGCGTAAACGACCACTTGTCAGCTCCGCTTTTGTCAAACCGGTTACAATCTCATCTATAGTAAGACCCAGATGACGCCCCGCCGCAGCTGCCAGTAAGGCATTGGTCACCATATGACGACCCGCCACTGAAAGCTCTACAAAACGACTACCCTCGCCCTCGACAACGAGTCTGAACTTCATCCCGTCGCCAGATCCATCAATCTCCTCGGCACGGATTTCACCTCGTCCATTCCCCACTGCGACAATACTCGCACGGGAACGTTCGCGAAAATAATCAAGATAGTCGCAAGAGGCAGGAACAATGAGCTTCCCAATCTCAGGAAGAGCACGAGCCAAAGCCCCCTTTTCCTCTGCGATGGCATCACGAGTTCCCATATGCTCCAGGTGAGCAGTTCCAATATTCGTAATAATCCCTAGATGGGGGCGAGCAATCTCGCACAAGGGAGCAATCTCACCTGGATGGTTCATTCCCATCTCAAAGACCCCGACCTCATCTTCTTCAGTCAACGAAAGCACGCTGAGTGGAACCCCAATATGATTATTCAAGTTCCCGAGCGTCGCTCTGACTTGATATTTTTGGCTAAGAACTGCCTTGGTAAAATCCTTGGTCGAAGTTTTACCGTTAGAACCAGTCAACCCGACAACCACTAGCCCTATTTCCATACGCCACCAATGGGCAAGGCGTTGAAGCCCAAAAAGAGTCTCTTTTACAAGAATCGCTCCTTCGTATCTAGCAGCCAAGGTTTCATCGTGAACCAAAGCGCCGACTGCTCCTTGCGAAAGAGCTTGCTCAACGTAAGCATGTCCATCAAAGCGCTCTCCCGCTAAAGCGACATAAAGCTCTCCTCCTGCAAGAGTCCGAGTATCAGTAGAAACTCCATTCTCGACAACCTTCTCTCCCCCACCAGCAAGAAGTTGCCCTCCTACTGCCTCCGCAACCTGCGCTAACGTAACTCCCCTCATTCAGCATCCCTCCTACGTTTACGCTCAACTCGACCGATCGCCTCGCGAACCTCGATGCGATCATCGAATCTCACAGTTTCATCTTTAAAGATCTGATAATCTTCGTGCCCTTTACCCGCAATAAGAACAATATCACCCGGCTGAGCATTCTCGATGGCCAGATTGATTGCCGCCCTTCGATCCACCTCCGCATGATAAGCTTTCCCCACAAATCCACTCACAATATCACGAATAATATTTTCAGGATCTTCCTTACGAGGATTATCGGAGGTCACGATACAAAGTGAACTTTCCTTCTCAGCTGCTCGAGCCATGGGAACCCGCTTCCCTCGGTCACGATCTCCACCGCAGCCAAACACAGTGACAAGATTCTTCGGCTCAAGCTCACGCAAGGTACGGCAAGCGTTAGCGAGAGCATCGGGGGTGTGCGCGTAGTCGACAAAGATCGAAGCATCGTTAACTCTTCCCACAAATTCCAAACGGCCAGGAACACCTGGAACTGACTTCAACGCGGCAACAGCTTCTCGTAAAGGAATTCCTATCGCATTAGCTGCCGCTAGAACCGCCAAAGTATTCATTACATTGAAACGCCCAATGAGGGGCACTCGCACCAGAAAAGACTTTCCTTTAGCATCTAACTGAAACTCCATCCCCCTGAAAGTTTGCTTAACCGATCCCGCACAAAAATCACACCCAGCACTAAAGCCATAGCTGACGAGCTTGAGACGATCTTTGTAGTCTTTCAAAATCTCAACCCCATAACGATCGTCGCCATTAATCACCCCCACTCCTTCTTTCGTCCCCTTAGAAAGAGAACGAAAAAGAAGACACTTGGCAGCGAAATACGCATCCATAGTTCCATGGTAGTCGAGATGATCCTGTGTGAGATTTGTAAAAATTCCTACATCATACATAACCCCATCGACTCGTCCTTGTTCGAGCCCGTGGGACGATACCTCCATCACTGCCGCACGGCAGCCGTTGTCACGCATCTGATCTAGAATTTGCTGAACGGCCAAAACTCCCGGAGTTGTCTGCGCCGAAGGCTCTGCAGTAACTCCATCATCTGTTATTACGGTCCCAATCATTCCCGCACGATGTAGAAGCTCCTTCAGGAGATAATGCGCAAGATAGGCAACGGTGGTTTTTCCATTCGTTCCGGTTACCCCGATCAGCTTGAGGTCCGTTGAAGGAGAACCAAATTGCCAGTCAGCGAGAATAGCCAAAGCACTACGTGAATTCTCAACTTTCACCCAAGTCTTAGAAAAGCCCTCAGGCGGACCAGTTTCGGCTACGATGACGGTTGCTCCTTGCTCAATAGCCTGCGTGATATAATCATGCCCATCGGAACTCACTCCTCTTATCGCGACAAAGACCCCTTCAGGACCCGCCTTACGAGAATCGTCGGTAACAAAAGTAGCTTCTCCTTCGCGAGGGCCCGAGACCACGGCACTAGGAAGACAGGGAAAAATTTCAGAAACATTCATGAAGATGGGGGCAGAGAAGAAGGAATTGGTTCAGTCGGAGCCAACTGCATAGCTGCCGCCACACGAGAGGCGACTCTTGAAAACACAGGAGCGGCAATCGTGCCCCCCCCATGTTTGACCTCAGTCGTAGTCGGGTTATCTACAACCACTAAACAAACAAAAGCGGGATCATCCGCGGGCATCATTCCTGCGAAAGAACACATAAGATTTTTTGAGCTATACACACCTCGGACAGCTTTCCGTGCAGTTCCTGTTTTTCCTGCAACGAGATAACCAGAAACAGCGGCTAACATTCCTGTCCCTCTTTTTCCTCTCGGAGCATGAACCACCGTGGTGAGAGCTTGACGCATCAGGCTCGCAGTCTCCGGGCGAAGAACTCTCCTCTCGATCTTAGGTTCATTTTCAAGAACTGGCACCCCATTAGGCATCAAAACTGAATGCACGAGACGCGGCTTAACGTAGTTCCCACCATTTGCAATCACACTGTAAGCGGCTGCCATCTGAAGTGGCGTAACATTAATAGCATACCCAAAAGACTTAGAAGCGAACTCCCGATTCCTCCCACTCCGAACAGCTTTACCAGACGCTTCGTTCGGCAGCTCGATTCCAGTTTTTTCACCAAAACCAAAAGCCTCCATATAGTCGTAAAATTTTTCGCGGCCCAGCATCTTAGCAAAAAGATAAGTTCCTATATTGCTCGAAACCCGCAGAACATCCTGCAATGAAAGCCAAGCATAATGTCCCTGATCTCTAATCGGATCACTAAATTCATCGAGGCTCCCATTGTGACAAAAAACCTGCGTCCAAGGATTTGCCATCCCCTCTTCGATAGCGCCTGCAGTGGCGACAATCTTCATAATAGAACCAGGCTCATAAACCCCGGAAACAGCAAAATTGAGATGGCCCTCAGAATAGCCTTTTTTATCATTAAGATCGTAGTGGGGCCGATTTGCCATTGCTAGAATCTCACCAGTATGCGGCTCCATCACGATAATACTGACTTTCTCCGCACCAGACCAAACCATCGCTTCTTCTATTTCGCTCTCTACAATCGCTTGCAGTTCCAAGTCGATAGTCAACTTAACATCACGTCCCTGCGCTGGCGGCTTTACGATACCACTCGTTTTTCCAAGCCTAAGATTACGTGAATCACGCCAAGACTCTTCATAACCGTCACGTCCCTCTAAGTAACGGGACATGCTCTTTTCAACCCCCGCTTTACCAATATCTTTAAAATCGCGGAAGCCAATGAGATGGATAGCCTTATGAGGATGAGGATAGATTCGACGAAAACTTTTGCGGAATTTGAGCCCCTGCAGACGGTTATCTCGCACCATTTTCTCAACCTTATCGGCAAGCTCTTCCGGAATATCTTTGGCCAGAATACGCTCTCCCTTACTAGTCGAATTAATCTCTCCAATCCTTGTCAACAAAGCCTCTCGATTCGCATATCTTTCAAGAAAGGGCGTAAGCATGCTTACTAGATAGTAGAGATGTTGCTCCACGATCTCTTGATTTTCATTGTGCAACTGAACCTCTCGTCCGACGCGCTCAATGATTCGGTCCCTCTCTCCTTCACTAGCGGTGGCCCAATCCTCCCTCAAAACCGCATGAGCATGGGCTACACCTGGAACCACGACAGTTGAACTCCCGAGTTCCTTTAAATCGACCACAATCGTGGTTACTGGCCTATTACGCGCCAGCAACTCTTCGTTCCGATCCAAAATATACCCAGTCCTCGCCTTCAGAGTCTGACGAACAGTCCTCCCCGGCTGCCGTTCTTCGGCTGCACGCTCAGGCTTCCATTGCAGAGTTACCAACTTCCCCGAAATGCCACTTAAGCCCGCTACCAAAAGGAAGCAGACTGCGACAAGTCGGTGCTGGATCTGCCACTTCATTCTTCAAGAAGAGCCACCGCATTCTCGCGGTTGTAGGAGTAGATATCCTCAACAACTCCAGTCTGAGGAATAGGAACTAGTTGAGATTCGGCAAGAGCAAGACGTGGGCGAAGCTCACGATGGTGCTGTAATAATCCGAGAGTGATCTCAAGATTCGTCAAATCACGCTCATGCTCGGCAATACGCTTGCCAACCTCTTGAGTTTTACGCCCAAGAGTCAGTTGGCGATTTTTCATCACTGCATGAATCACCCCAATAGTCCCCAAAGACATTGCTGTTAGAAAGAGAAGCCCCACAAGAGCGGGACTTAGGGAAACTGATTTCTTTTTTTTCTTTTTCATCTCTTAGTCGCATAGCGAAGGAGAGCACTTCGCGAACGAGGGTTACGTTTTAATTCTTTCTCACCTGCTCCAATTGGTTTCCGTTGCTCCAACCGCCAATGACAATCTGGATTTGCACGGGGCTCCGGCCATTCAGGACGGTCAATTTCAGCAGCACTTCTTGTCTTAAAAAATTGTTTAGCTAAACGATCCTCAAGGCTATGGAAGGTGATCACCGCTAAGATCCCTCCAGGCTTGAGAACTTTCTCGGCGGCCAGCATTCCATCGTTCACGGCTCGCAACTCATCATTAACGGACATACGAAGAGCTTGAAAAACTCGTGTAGCCGGATGCTTACGCCCTCGCCCTCCCAGAACATTCGTTACGAGATCGGCCAGCTCACCAGTTCGCTCAAAAGACTTATGTCCACGAGCCACTACAATCGCCTTAGCGACACGACGAGAGGCTTTTTCTTCACCATATTTGAAGAATATATCAGCGAGTTCTTCCTCACTCCATTCATTCACGAGATCGGCAGCAGTCTGCCCTTGAGACTGATCCATTCGCATATCGAGAGGTCCATCTTCACGAAAAGAAAACCCCCGACGCCCTTGGTCCAATTGCCAAGAGGAAACTCCAAAGTCGAGAAGAACCCCATCGAAATGAGCGTGAGGAAAAACCTCTGCCATCGTAGCAAAATTTCCATGGAAGGACTCAAATCGTTCTTCGAAAGACTCAACTCGCTTAGAAGCAAAAGCAATAGCCTCAGAATCGCGGTCCATCGCAGAGACTCTAGCCCCTGCTTGGAGAAAGGATTCGGTATGTCCTCCTCCCCCCAAAGTTCCATCGAGAATATGCTTTCCCGGTTCTGGTTGAAGAGCGTTGAGCACCTCGTCTAACAAAACGGGCTTATGATAACCCTCACCATCTTCTTCGCTACAACTTCCCACAGTTCCAGCCTCACTTGCAAATGCCGACACGGGTTTTCCCCGCTGCCACCATCCCGGCACCGCCGGTCTCGCCAAGTGTCCGAAGACGGCAAGGCAGTCCGACGAGGCGGCGAATGCCGGAATGTATGCGGGTGTCAGCATCTGTTTCCAGTTTTTGTAGTCTTGCGACTACGGTGATTGACTTAACCACTGAGAGCCTAACAGCTCTCCTTTCCTTTCAGGTTCTTAGACCGGAATGTTGCCACCCCTTCCTCTCGAGTCGCCAACGCGCGTAAGTCTTTTCCGGCAAGGCAGACGGTACGAGCAGACGAACTCTTCAAAGAATAGGGCGGCAACACCGTTCCAGTGTACCTTTTATCCAGTAAAGTATTTTGGAAACTGTCGTCACCCCACCCGCTCCGGCAAGAACCACTCAACATCAAATTACTCCCGGCAAGGGCTAAGTGCTGAGTCGTTCTCTTCGGTTTATGACGGAGTGACGACATTGTTCCAGTATTCCAGTTATCCAGTAAATTCATTCTCTCCCCTGTCCGAAACCCATACTGCTCTGGGCGTAGACTCTCTCCATTAGCTCCTCGTGAGCCTTCTTGATCTCCGGCAACCTGTCGGGTGCTACTAGGTCGAAGGCATTTCCTCTCCCAAAGAGGTGAACCGCTCCCCCACCCTCGAAGCCATACTCGTGAGCATCTGCCTTCGGAACGGTGAGCTTTCCTTGCTCGTTGAGCGTAACCTCTTTGCTCTCCGCTCGCACAGCCTGTTGGTGCAAGCTCCGAACTCCTATTGGTATCTCGGAATCCTCGGCGATTGATTGCAGCATCGCATCGAAGGCTTCCTGCCGCATTGCTCGTAAGACGGGAACTTTGCTGAACTTCCAACGAAGAAGTCTCAGTTGAACCGTTTGCCCAGGAGCTGGTCGCCAATGCACAGGCACTGCCACTCGATACTTGGTATCGAGTTTGTGCTCGTAAGTGCCTTCGAGGCTCTGACCGGTTGTGACCAAAATTCACGTGGGGATTAAGAAGTGCATCAAAGTACACTGAAAGGGTTTTTTGGGTCAATATTATAAATTTTGAGTACACCTGAGAACCTTTCTACTTAAACGGGAATTTTTAAAATCTCCCCAACAACAAGTTGATTATTAATTATTCTTGATAATTTAAGCAAAGCGTCCTTCTGTCATTCGACGACTTCTAATCTATCTCGTTGGAAACAAGAATCTTACCGAAACCAACCTCTCGAACTACTCCACTCTAAATAGCCCCTCAAATTGGTAAAATTGC
This sequence comes from uncultured Roseibacillus sp., assembly GCA_964444495.1. Taxonomy (GTDB): domain Bacteria; phylum Verrucomicrobiota; class Verrucomicrobiia; order Verrucomicrobiales; family Akkermansiaceae; genus Roseibacillus. The sequence continues at coordinate 14,163 of CAYUHN010000023.1, forward strand.
GTTGTAGCCGTGCTTTCCTCTCCCAAAATTTTGAGATTTCACTTCCTTTGTTTAAAAAGCACAAAAAAATCACCCACCTAGCCATCCGCTTCAAACCAACCACCCTGGTAAAGCATGACAGTTGGCCATTCGTAAGACGGAGCTCACCAGTACACTCAAAATCGAGCGTTCTAGACTACCTACTCAGAGGCAGTATCGAGCAGCACTCTAAAAAATCCCCTCACTCCATCTGAAGGAATCGCAACATCCACAGTAACGGCTTCGACACTATCGTTGAAGCGGCTCACCTCTTCATTTAAAAATACCGACGAAAACTCGTCTACCCAAGGTTCAAGAGTACGTGAGAACTCAAATCGCTCGACCAAATCAGGTCGATGGATACGTCTTTGAAAGTTAACTCTGAGCATCTGCTGCCCATTCTCTCCACTTGCAAACTCTGGCAGAAGAATCATTCGGCTTGAGGAATCAACCGGATCACTCCCGGCATAGTACTCCAACAAATTCGCCGACCCATCCAAATCAAGATCATCTTCAGGCTCACGACCTTGTGCCTGCCCAGTGCCAAAGTAAGCATCTCGCCAGACCTCGTAGTTCACCTGCAATACCGAAGGAAGCCCCGCAAAACTAATGGGATAGTTCTGAGCCTTAAATACAAAACCGTTCGCAATATCCGCAGTCCACACTAGTTCTCCTTGAAGATTGACTTCGACCAATTGCCCTTGCGTCGCTAATGTTAGCAATAAGTTTCCGTTACCCAGTTTCTGGGCTCCGCCCATAAAGGGAGTACTAAAGTTAAAGGGAGCAGTCGGATCAATCTCATAGAGCACCTCAGGAGCTACGGGAGCATAGGCACTGCCCTCTTCGAGAACGTAATTTCCAGTTTCGTCGAAAGGAAGCTCCAGCTCCAAGACTTGGGAATCACTGTCACCAGGATCAATATCCACTCTATCATTATTATGAACGGTCAGCTGCCACTCGTTTTTCTCAGGACAAAAGAACCAGCGTGGATCATGAGCCCCTGAAAGAAATTGAAGGCCATCGCCGCCTCCAAATTGGTAGACCGCCGGATTTCCCCAGCGATAAATCAGATCCCCTCCTTGCCCACTATTTCCTCCTTCGGAGGTAGCTGCCTCGGCAGTCGTCGTACTGTGGTCAACAACCCACAGCTCATCGATATTGTTCGGGCAAAGGACAATTTCGTCGCGCTCGGGATTGTAATCAATGCCACTGATATGAAAGTAATCCCCTCTTGGAGTTCCCGAATTGAAATTGATATCCACTCGCCCAGGGCTCTCTGCCACTACTCCAAAGTTCGCTTCATTCGCATCAGCTTCCTGTACAAGGTGATCGCTCAACCACCACTCCCAGACAATCTCAGAAGAGCCGTCTTCTAGATTCGGTCGAATTTCCATCAAGCCCTCCATCCATACCCCAGTCTCTCCCGGCCCTTGCTGCCAACCCAGAGCCTCCATCTCAACCTCGTCCAAAAACTCCCATACCGTCACCAGAACATTTTCATCGCCGATCGGCTTGAAATCATGGTGCAAAGTCAACTCATTGGCTTGCTGAAGATCGAATTCCCACAAAACTTGCCCTTCCGGATCGACAAGCTGAACCGTTCCATAGGAACCCGGTAAGAATCCTCCCGCAACGCCCGATCTTTGCCCACTGCGAAGTAATAAACCATCCTCACGTAAATAGGCCACACTCCCACTATGAGCATTCAGACCATTACTCCAAGTATGCAGAACCTCGCCAGTTGAATTGATCAATCGAGTCTCAGTTGACGCCCCTGCTTCCTGAAAAAGTGAATAATACTCAGGGTTCGCCAACTGCGCCTGAAGCGGTAGAGCAACCAAACCCAAAAATCCCCAAACACGAGCAGCAAACATAATCTAACCAAACACCCTTTTTCCACTTCCGCAAGCTAGAGGGACACCTTTGATCATCTTTTCTCTCGCCTATCAGCCTAGCCTCGACGAACCCAAATTATCGTTTAGCATTTCTAAAGAAATTCCGTGCTCTCCATCTTCCGCGCCCAAGGCCCATTCGCCCATCGTAATGTTCGTCTCTTTGCCTTTTTTACAGTTCTTTACAATGCGCGGGCCTATTATCCGATTTTCACCATTCTTCTTCTCGATCTCGGGCTCAGCCGCGAAGCGTTTCTCACTCTCAATGCTGTCTGGGCTGCGACTATTCTGCTTCTTGAGGTCCCTTCGGGTGCACTAGCCGACCTCATTGGACGCCGTCGTCTTCTCATAGCCTCCGCCATCATGATGGTCCTCGAAATGGCACTTCTCCTCTTAGCTCCGCAAAATGGAGGATCCCTCCTTATCGTGATGGTCCTAGCTAACCGCCTTCTTTCGGGAGCTTCAGAAGCCGCTGCCAGTGGCGCAGATCAAGCTATTGCTTACGATACTCTTAAAAAAGAAAATCAATCTTCGCTATGGGACGAAACTCTTGCCGCAGTAATGAGTCTACGTTCACTGTGTTTTTTCGTCGCCATGATTCTGGGGGCCCTCCTCTACGATCCTTCCCTCTTCTCCACCCTATTCCCTTCACTAGCCAGTGTAGAAAGTAGCTTCACTCTCCGTCTTCCGCTCGCGCTGGTCTTCTTACAAGGCTTGGTTTGCCTCAGCCTCGCCCTACGGATGAAAGATCCCGAACTCTCCATTGCGACTTCCGAAAGAGAACGCCTCACCACCAAACAAGCTTTTCGACAAACTTTTACCGCTACCCGTTGGCTCATCGTCACTCCAGCCGCAATCCTTGTTATAGTTGGAGGAATGTTAGCGGATTCATTTGCCCGCACCTTTGCCACTCTTGCTTCGGACTACTATCGCATTCTCTCTCTTCCTGAATGGAGCTTTGGTTTTATTGGTGCCTTGATTGCAGTGATCGGGATTTTTGTCCCCAAATTTGCAGCGAAACTAAACAAAAAATTCTCTCCCCGTACTCACCTTCTCATTATTATTAGTTGGGCTTTCCTAGCCCTTGCCGTGTTGGGACAATGTTGGCCCTATTATGGCATCATCCCTGCCATTCTCACTGTATCTGTCTTAAGCTGGACAAATTTCCTCGTCTCAACCGAACTCAACCGCCTAGCCAACTCCGAACATCGAGCTACCATTCTTTCCGTAAAAGGCCTCGCTTTTAATCTTTCTTACGGTACCGTTTCACTCAGTTTCGCAGGAGCAATAGCCCTCGCGGAAGGCAAGTGGTTCGGAGAAGAACAAGCCTTCCAAGCCGTCCTACGTTGGCAACCTCTCGCTCTGCTTCTAGGCTTGGCAGGATTCTTTTTCTTCTCGAAAAAGCTTGTCGGCCACAACCCCCATGAAGAGGAACAAACTTAAATTTTGCCCGGAAAAAACGCGCCCAAACTTCACTCATTGAGGTGCTCGTGAACAGCACGATAGAGATCCACCACATGGTGATCATGAAGCCGATAAAAAACCTGACGACCTTCTTTCCGGTGGCTGACGAGTCTAGCAGCGCGAAGAGCACGAAGTTGGTGCGAGATTGCCGAATCAGTCATATTCAAACTGCTAGCTAAATCACAAACGCAAAACTCCTGCTCCGCGAGAAGAGAAATGAGACGAAGACGGGTAGGATCACCAAGAACATTAAAAAACTCCCCCATTCTTTGAGCTTCCTCAACCTCTATCGGGCGAACTGAAGCCAAAGATCCCGAACAACTCTCGGAACAGACCGTTTCCTCACCTTTTTTCGAACTCACCGTCGCCATTTTCAAAAAATGTCCTGTATCAGCAAAAATTACAATGGACAAATACATGAGCGAATGTTCATATATTTGCGGTATGAATACTGAAGCTACAAAATGTGCGTGCCCAGATTGCAAATGTGAAGTCCGTGACGGTCATCGCGTTACTCGAGACGGAAAAGAATTCTGCAGTGAAGTTTGCGCAACGGGTCACGCCTCTGGTGTAGGCTGCTGCGAAAACAGCTGCCAGTGCCAAGGATAAGCTAAAATAGTTAATCCTTTAATTTTTCGACTTTATATCAAAAGCCACCGAGTCAATGACTTCGGTGGTTTTTTCTTTTGGCAACACGACTCAGCAAACCGTCATAGATTGACCATTATCCGCAGCGGAGATCCCCAAGAGAAACGGAATCGCCGCCTTCCCCCACTCCTCAGGACTTTGGGACAAATTCGCATCCTCACCCCAAGTTTTGCGCAACATATCAGTAGCAATCACCCCGGGACTGAGAGCTACACTCGCGAGCCCCGGTGGTAACTCCTCTGCCAACGCTTGACTCAATCCTTCAATGGCCCACTTCGTCGCACAATAGGGAGCGACCCGAGGAGAAACACTTCGTCCCCATCCACTCGATAAATTGACGATGACCCCCTTCCCTGCCTCGATCATAAGAGGGACGGCCGAACGAATGACATTTGCTACTCCCTTGATATTCACATCCACCACCTGATCGAAATCATCTGCGGCAACCTCCCAAAGTGAGCCGGGCGAATTTATCACCGCTGCATTATTTAACAGAAGATCTGGTGCCCCCACCTCTTCACACGCATCTCTACAAAAAGCCTCCACATCCTCTCGAACAATCACATCAACAGATCGAAGAAAATCGGCTGAAGGGCTAGTCGCAACATCCCGTGCACACCCCGCCACCAGCCAGCCTTCTGCCTGCAAGCCCTTGACCATCTCAGCTCCCAGTCCACGGGAACACCCCGTAATCCAAGCTACCTTCTTTTTCTCACTCATCTCGAAAACAATTTCGTGTTCCACCGGCTTTGCAAAGTCTTTCCCGCTTGCACCATCCTCAAAAACAGAAATTGTAGAGGTCATGTTCTTCACAGGATTCGCGGACGAGGCAGCTTCTGACCTCTCTACTCAAATCAAAGCTACAAAAGAAATCGGGTGGTCTCAAATTTCGACCCGCGGTGTCAACGGCGCTAATATTCACGAACTCTCAGAGGAACAATTCAATCAAGCCGCTGATCAACTCGATGATGCCGGTATTACCGTCCCCGAGTTTGGCTCTCTTATCGGAAACTGGGGCAAGCCTATTGAAAGCGATTTCGCAATCACTCTCGCAGAAATCGAACGCGCCATCCCTCGCATGCAACGCTTAGGCACGAAGATCATTCGCATCATGTCCTATGCTCAAAAACCTTGGGGCGAAGATCAACTCGAAGAAGAACGCTTCCGTCGCCTACGCGAAATCGTTAACCGCTTTTCTGATGCAGGCCTCACCGCCGCCCATGAAAACTGTATGAACTGGGGGGGGTTCTCTAGCGCTCATACTCTTCGCCTCATCGAAGAAGTTCCCGGACTCAAATTAATTTTTGATACGGCTAACCCTGTATTTCAAAAAGATCGAACCCAGCCAGACGACAAGGAAGAATACCCCTGGCAAGACCCACTCTCATTCTATGAGGATGTCCGCGAACACGTCGTTCATATCCACATCAAGGACTGCCTCAACCCTCCCAACGGAGAAACCGAACCTGAAGCCTACACCTCACCCGGTGAAGGGCAAGCTAAGGTCAGGGAAATCGTAAGAGCTCTCATTACATCCGGATACGATGGCGGCTACGCAATCGAGCCTCACGTTGCTACGGTCTTTCACGCCACTGACGGAAAAAAACCCGACTGGGAGCAATGCTATCGCTCTTATGTTGAATACGGCAAAGCGTTTGAAACTCTCTATACCGAAGTCTCCAGCTCTCTCTCCTAATTTCACCCACGGACTTAAAAGAACATGCAGCGTCGCTCTTTTCTAACAACTTCTCTCTGCTCGAGCATCGGACTGAGCTCTCTCGCTCATAGCCAAGAATCAGCTCCAGAAAAAGCTTCCAGTTCCAGCATCATTTCACGCACTCCGCACGTTTATAAATTCCAAATTGGAAAGGTCGAAGCTTGGTCCATTTCTGATGCCTACTTCATGATTCGATCCGGAGTCGGTCTCATGTGGCCAGAAGAAGATCGCCCTACAATGAAAACCTTGCTGGAAACTGAACGGCGCAAACCAGAAGAAGGCATTCCTCTCTACGCTAACGTATTAGTTATAAAAGATGAACGCGAGACTTTAATCTTTGACTCTGGATTTGGAGGAAAAGAAAGCGACAATCGTGGCTGGCTTCTCAGCGGACTTGCCTTAGCAGGAATCGCACCCGAATCTGTGACGGGAGCCTTTCTCAGCCATGCTCATAGCGATCACCTCAATGGTTTCGTTCGAGACGAAAAAGCGGTGTTCCCTAATGCCGAAATCCACCTGCTACAATCTGAACTCGATTTCTGGCAAAACCCCGAACCCGATTTCTCACAATCAAAGCGTGACAAGAAACAACTCCCCAGAATGATCAAATCGGCGCGCAAACACTTCGACATCCTTACCCAAAACCTCAAAGCCCATTCCGGCAAAACAAGCCTATTCGATGGCCTCGTCACAATTGAACCAGCCCCCGGCCACACTTCCGGACATGCCGCTTTTCGCATTCGATCTGACGGTGAAGAATTCCTTCATCTCATGGATCTCGCTCATCACGACCTACTCATGTTTGCCGACCCTAATTGGACGATTGGTTTCGACCATCACCCCAAACAAGCAGTCGTAACCCGAAAAGCCTTTTGGGAGGAAGCCGCTACAAAAGGAACTCGTTGCTTCGGATTTCACCTACCTTTCCCCGGCATTGGCTACATTATAAAAGCACAACAAGGTTACCGCTGGTCAGCCGAGCCGTGGCAGCGGTAGTGAATTTGTTAGAAATTTACTACTCATTTTCCCATTACCCACCTATTTATTCAATCACCTGAATTGCCTCAAGGCTTTCTGAGTTATATTCCACGACTCCTCCTTTGAGTTCCTGCTTCATAATCGAGGTAAAGACTGTCTCTTTCCAGTCCTTCGGCGTAATCTTATCACTAGGATATAAGATTTGGATTTCTCCTCCTTTTTCATGAAGTTCAGGCCCTCCAGACTCGACAACCGTGAGAGATTCTTGCGCGAAACGCGCCTCTGTCAAAATAAGTAGGTGTAAACGAATCAAAAAATATCTAGCTTACAATTATCTGACAAACAGAGTCAGACACGAGTCAGACACTTACTTCAGGAACGACAGATACAGATATCCCTGATTTTCGACGGAAAAACTTCTTCTTGAGAAACCTCAAAAACTAGCCGGAAAGCGCTCGCCTCATCGGACAGTTTTCGTCTAGATTTCAATCATGCGATCAGCGGGTCTTTTGAATTCCATCCTAGCAGCAACTCTGGCCACCCCTCTTTTGGGCCAAGTTTATACTCCCCCTCCTCAACAAACCACGCCCGCCGAGACCAACCCTTCCTCCGCCCAGCAACAACAGACCGCCACTAGTCCCTTTGGACAAGAAGTCCCCCTCCTAGATCCTGCGGCCGAAACTGTAACCGTAGCAGGAATCACCATTCCTCTCGGAAATAGCAGAGTCATCAAAGCTCGTTTTGAAAAGTACCTCAACCAACCTGCCGAAAACTCTGAAGCAGCTAGTGCCTATCGCGCTGACATCACCGAGATCCTGACTGTCTTAGCACCTCACAACTTTGCGTCCATCTCTGGTAAACAACAAAAAGGTAACCCTCTCGTTGACGCCTTCCGCCTTCTTCCCCGTGCCGCCTCCTATCCTGGAGATGCCGGACTTTCTTCTTCCCTCGCAGAATCCATCTACACTGCGATGCTTGCTCGCCAAGACAGCAACAATCTCCGAGAAATCAACAATCGACTCGCCGAAGAACGTCGCCAAGCCAGTATTGAGGGTGACCGTGTCGCTCGCAATGAACGCGCCAATGGTCTTGGCCGCAAGGAGAGAGTCACCGAAAGTAATAACGGTGATGTGACAACCGAGACCATTACTCCTGGCGTAGGTGAACAATCCTTACGCTATACCGATCATCTCCGTCGTATCACCGAAATTGAAGCACTTCGTAAAACCAATATCATTCGTTCTGAGGCGGCACTCATTCAATCCAAGGTCCAATATCAAACCGCCATGGTTCAGTGGTTTCTCCAACGTCGCTTTCAACATGTCCTCATGGCTTCCCGATTTTACAATCGCATTTGGACCGACGGTGACCGCACTCTCAAATTTGAGAAAGATTCGGATGTTTCCAGACTTTTTTCCGAATCCCTCGGTAGCACTCCGACTGTCTCCACTCTCGACTCATTAGCCTCAGAAGCGATTCGAGACTCCGAAAAAGCAATCGAATCCTTTAACTACCTTCTCGAAAAAAACGAAATTCATAGTGCATCTCAGAGACTGATGGAAGCATTCGCCTTAGGCGAGTACCTCGAACCCGTTACCACTCTTCCTCGTGAGAAGAAACGCCAAGTTCAAGACCACATCACAAACTTGAATCTTCTCTACGAAGCGATGCAAGGACGAGACTACACCACCGCTCAGGACCTCCTGACTAAGTTACAATCTTCCGCTCGCGACTTTCCTGCCGCCAAGGCGACCTCTGCGATCACTGGATTCACCCTCGCCTCCGATCTTGCTCTAGAAGAAGCCAAGTCTCATCTTCTTTCTCAAAATCGCGAAGCCGCCGTAGCAGCCAGCAAAGAGGCCGCTGACATCTGGCCCACCAACCCAAAACTAAACGAATTTCGTGAGCTCGCCAGCAATATCTCAACCCCTGTCGTAGCAAGAAATGACTTCGACCGCCTCTTAGCAGAAAAGAACTACCGTGAAATCGCCCGCCGCACTGAAACTGGCGAATTTCCTACCGCCCTGCGAGGAGACACCAAACGCCAGGCCGCGCTCAAACAAATCACCGGAAACCTTAGAACAATCGAGGTTGCCATTTCCAAAGCCAACGAGTTTACCAAACAAGGAAACTCATACGGAGCCTACGAGCAACTTGCTCGCATTCGCCAAGAATTCCCTGACGACCCTAAACTCGGTCGAGAAATCGAAATTCTCGCTCCCAAAGTTGCTGACTTCACTCTCGCTCTCAATCGAGCGCAAGAACTTCGCGAACGCCGCAAACCTCAACTGGCCTCAGCACTCGCTCACTACCTCGAAGCACAAAGCATCTACCCCAACTCTGAGATTGCCGAAGAGAACATTGAAGAACTCATCGAGTTACTTCTACCTTAACCTCTCGTCACAGCCTCTCTCATTCGAAGGTCAAACTCGGCAAGAATCCCAGGAGCTTCCCGCTCCAGTTCTTCCTCCACTTCTTGTCTCGAAAGACCTTCGCCTTGCTCCTCCTTTGAACGAGAGATTGACTTCCAAAGCTTTCGAATTCCCTCCTTCGCAAAACGCTGATCGAGCTTTGCCATTGTTTGTGTGAATTCTTTTCCCCACCGACCTGCTTCTTCTCGGCTAATGGGTCGGCCTCGATCAAGCTCGGAGAAATGAGCAAATCGGGCTAGAAAGTATGTCTCTACTACCGTCAAGACCGCCTTCCTCACTGTAAGCCAAAAAAGAATCCCCTTACAGGCTTTGCGCAACGGCTTCATAATTAGAGATCCCGCCCATCCCTTCACTCGTGTAAACAGCGACTTCGCACCACCATTAGAAAGCAACTTCGGAACTCCTTTCTCATACTCGATGCCACGACGTTTGAGAATTTTTCTCACTAACGACTTCCTCTCACGCAGGATAAACCATTCATCCAAAAATGGGATTGGAATAAATTCAAAAGCCCCCGACTGCATACTCTGACGATGCAACGTTACAGGAGATACTGCAGCCGGTGTAGTTGTCGCCGCCGACGCGAGTTCATTCGAACGAGATTTTTCTGTTTCCATTGTAACAATACGAAGCGTTACTCTCTACATTGATTCACGCTTATTCATGAGACAACCCTAATTTCGTATGTCCCACTTTTGCATCGCTCTTTCGCCCAGCCAAACAAAAATAGATTACCGTGAAAACCCTCTTCGCTCTTCTCCTACCTCTCCTGCTCATCTCTTGTAGCTTTAGCAGAAAGGCCTCTTACCAGAATTTTCGAGCGGCACAAAGCTACTTCGAAACCCCAGCAGGACTTATGGCTTATCGAGATGAAGGACAAGGTCACCCCATTATTCTTATTCACGGCGTTCCCACCTCATCTTGGAAGTACCGAAGCATCCTCCCGGACCTCTCTGAAAATTACCGCACCATTTCGGTAGACTTGATTGGGTATGGAGGCAGCGCCAAACCTAAAGGCAACGCTGCAGTCTACGAACCTGCGGCACAAGCTCGGCGTATTCGCGAACTCGCTCGTTCACTGGCCCTTTCCGAATACACCTTAATGTTCCACGATATGGGTGGACTCGTAGCATGGGAAATGCTGCGCCAAGATCGCTCTTCAATTTCCAATTTAATAATTCTTAATACCATCGTCCGCGAAGAAGGCTTCGAGCCACCGAATTTTCAACCAGGAGTCCTCACCAACAGCCTTTCCAAGGCCTTCGCTAGTAAATGGTCCAACGAAGTCGTACTTGGATTCACTCTCAATAGTTTAGGCCTACACTCGAGCCACAAGCTTAATAACTCCGAATGCTACGGCTATGTTGAACCGTTGAGAGAAGGAAGCGACGAAGCTCTCTACCAGTTTTATACTAGCCTCAACCCCTCTCTCTATCGACGCTTAGAAGAAAACAAATCCACCTTCCGGCGCTTTAAAGGACGAACCCTCATTCTCTGGGGAGGACAAGACGACGTTCTCACCACCAATCAAATCCCATTCCTCACACAACATCTTCGTATCCCCTCTAAGAATGTTCACATTTATCCAGAGAACGGTCATTTTCTCGCAGAAGAAGCACCTCAAGAAGTAGTCCGTCAAGTGACCAATTTCCTTCGCGAAGAATAAATCGTGCAATACTTCCATAGAGAAGCACTCATTCTGAAGCTATGGGTTTCAGCGCCATCGCGCCTCTTTACTCTTTTTTAGAGAAGTGCGCGTTTGGTCGGCGACTTGAGGAAACTCGATTTGCAGGCCTTGACTTCCTAACAGAAAAACTGCCTCAGGACACCCGTGTCCTTGTAGTCGGGGACGGAGACGGACGCTTTACTTTAGAACTTGTTTCTCGGCGACCTGATTTGAGAATTGATTTCGTCGAATTGAGCGAAGGTATGCTCACCTTAGCTAAATCGAAGTTTCAAAAACTAAGCTCGCCTCCTCATATTCGTTGGGTACATCAAGATATTCGAGAATGGAAGGCAACGGAATACAGTCTCATCGTTACTCATTTTTTCTTGGATTGCTTCTCCCCTGACGAACTTCCTTCGCTTGTAGAAGATTTGAAAAACAAAATAGTCCTAGGTGGCTACTGGCTTCATTCTGACTTCTCTCCTTCAACAGGCACATGGGCTAGAGCCTTATTAAAGACAATGTATCTATTTTTTCGTCTTACAGCGGGACTGAAAACTCGCCAATTACTCAAGCCTCAACCTCTCTTTCGCGGCTATTCCCTAGAGTTAATTTTTCAATTCTCACAAGCAAAGGACTTCATCTACTCTGAAATCTGGCGAAAGAACCTCTGAGCCAGACATCTGCTGGCGTGATCGAAAACACAAAAAAAACGCCCTTCGAGCATTGCTTATAAAGCCTGACTACAATAAAATTACATTTTTATGGAAAACTTGAATGTTTGGATCGTTGTTGCGGTTGCAGGAATTTGGTTACTCGCCGCAATCATCACCTCAATATGGTACCTTGTCGCCTCTTTCCAAGCGAATTGGCTCCTTGCTCTTCTCTCCTTTTTCATTCCCTTCGTGGGGCTGTTTCTACTCATCAAGCACTGGGAAGATTTAGGAAAACCATTCTTGAGCAATTTTCTCATTGGTATCCTCGGAATTCCTCTTATCCTTCTGGGAGCCCCCTCATTAACAAAAGCTTTCGCTCTAGGGCTCGACCACAGCTTGCAGGCCGAGATAGAAGAATGGGCAGGCCCAAACACTCGCTACCCTGATACTTGGCAAGAAATGAATTGGGAGCATCCAGATGTCATCTCAGCCGCTGAGGATCTCTCGCGAGCAGAATACGCTGCAGTCATCAAGGGCCCCTTAACTACTGAAATGACTCTCCAAGAGTATGGTGAAGAGGCCGCTGGCTGGATTCACCGCGAACTCTTTATTATCAACGACCGTTCTGGGTCCAATCCTTGGAAAGTCAATGGCTATCAAGCTCTTACTACCGATCTTTCTGGAATTGGCAGCCTCCCTATCCTCGAGCAAGAACAACAAAAGCCATTTTCAGCCCGATTGGTCTGCGTGGACTGCGAAGGACAGTATTTTTCGATGATCACTTGGCGCACGGAAAAATGGGATCAGCAAACCAATCAAACATTTATTGATATTTTCAGGTCCTTCGGTCCTCCTTTGGCCGACGAAAATTAACAATTTCATTCAAAAACTCTAGTGCTTCGACCGAATGGTTATGACGGATATTGCGTTGTTTTAACTTGTACT
>CAYUHN010000024.1:0-26574 GCA_964444495.1 uncultured Roseibacillus sp.
GCCTACTGCAATCGTATCTTCCTAGGGCATTCCTACAATGGTATCGAAACCGCTTCGCGAAACTATTTCGGCAAAAAGGCCAGTGAGCTCACCCTTTCCGAATCAGCCCTCCTCGCTGGTATTATTCGAGGGCCTAACCTCTTTACTCCTCATCGAAACCCCGATGCCGCAAAATCCGAACGCGACACCACCCTCGACGCCATGGTGCGCGAGAACTTTATTACCAAAGAACAAGCCGAGGCTGCCAAGCGAGAGCCTCTGCGACTGCGTGAACGAAACAACATCGAAACGGGCTGGTCTCTAGAATTTATCCGCGAAGAACTCGCCTATATTCTAAGAGAGAAAAACATTCGTGAAGGAGGGCTTACCATCACCACCACCCTCGATTCCACCCTACAGAGTATCGCCGAAGAAGCCCTCGAAAACCAACTTCAGCAAGTTGAAGCTAAAGGTGGCTATCAGCATATCTCCCGCGCTCAATGGCAAAGAAGCGGAAGCCAAGGTCGTGCTCCTTATCTCCAAGGAGCAGTGGTCGTTCTCGACTCCAGCACCGGCGGCGTCCGCACCCTCATCGGAGGTCGCGATGTCTCCGAATCGCAATTCGATCGTTCGCGGCGTTCCAAACGCTCAGCCGGCTCATTGTTCAAACCTTTTGTCTACCTCGCAGCCTACCAAAAAGGCCTTCTTCCCGAAAGCTGGATTGCCGATACGCCTCTCCGCGCAGGTGAAGTTGAAGGAGCCTCTGCCGGATGGCCTGCCAACGCAGATAATCGCTATAGTGAACGTATTCGTAGTGGAGATGCCCTCGTGCTCTCTCGTAACCCTTCTACCGTTCGGGTTGGCAATTACGCCGGAATGGATGCCGTTGTCGATTGCGCACGAGCAGCTGGACTCCTTAAAGAATCCCCCAGCGATCCCACTCTCTACCTAGGCAACACCCCAGCTTCTCCTTGGGAACTCGCCACAGCCTATACTACGTTTCCAAACAATGGCGTCCGGGTTGTCCCTTACCTCATCGAGAAAATTCAAGGCCCCAACGGAAAGACCCTTTATGAAGCGAGTGTGGTCAAAGCAACAGTAGCGCCCTTCGAACCAACAGGCGTTATCAACAACCTCTTGCGAGAAGTCACCAACTCCGGAACAGCCCGCTCTCTCCGCAGTCGGCACGGTTTCGCTGGTCCTGCAGGCGGCAAAACTGGCACCACCAATGCCTACCACGATGCTTGGTATGCTGGCTACACTTCCTCCCTCACTTCCTGTGTCTGGGTTGGCTTTGATAGCCCTCAAACGATCGTCGATGGTGGTTATGGCGGAGCCCTCGCTTTGCCTATTTGGGCCAATATCTACAAACGCGCCGCTTCCCTGCGTAACATCGACGGCACCCCTCGTTACCCCAGCAATAGCCTCGATCCCGGCTTAGAATACGTCACTGCTCAGCTCTGCCGCTACTCTGGTAAACGAGCCACTGATGGTTGTCGTGCAGCGGGAACAGCCTACAACGACATTGTTCCCAAGGGGATGGCTCCTCCGGCCAACGATTTCTGCACCATACACCCCCTACGGGCACTACCCACTCAATAGGGTTACTTTCGGCAAAATTTTCTAAGCCGGTTCATAGACATTATCGCATTCAATCTGTTACTAACGAGTAACTTAAGAAAAATTTCAACTTAGCCCATTCCTTGGTCAGTAGAAGAACTGATCAGCAACACAGAGACGCTCTAGGTTTCGTCAAAAGAACGTGGTTGGAAGTTAGAGGCCATCGAGAGCGGGCCTGTCTTTCTAGCAATTGGCAAAAAACGACGAAAACTCCTTAAGGATTGCCCTCAAGCAAGGGGCACATTAGGGTCCCCGCCCTGCAAAATGAGCGAATCCGCGGTCAACTACAAAGAAACCATCTGCCTTCCGGTAACGAGCTTTCCGATGAAGGGCAATCTCACCCAGCGCGAACCCGAACGCCTGCAAAAGTGGGACGATGAGAAAATTTACGACCAAATCATTGCCGCTCGCCGTGAGGCCAAAGCCCCTCGCTATATCCTGCACGACGGTCCTCCCTTCGCCAACGGGGATGTCCACATGGGCACTGCCCTCAACAAAGTTCTCAAAGACTTCATCGTCAAATCCAAGACCATGGCTGGATTCGAAGTCCCTTACATCCCCGGTTGGGACTGCCACGGACTGCCAATCGAATTTAAAGTTCTACAAGACGCACGCGGAAAAGAACCCGCGGAAATCCGCACCCTCTGCAAAGAATTTGCGGAGAAATGGATCGACACTCAGCGCTCCTCCTTCCGCCGTCTCGGAGTCTTCGGAGATTGGGAAAATCCTTATCTCACCATGGCCCCAACTTATGAGGCCGATATCCTTCGCACCTTTGCCAAACTCGTTGCCGACGGCCGCGTCTATCAAAGCAAAAAGCCTGTGCAATGGTCCTACGGAGCTCGCACCGCTCTCGCTGAGGCTGAAGTGGAATACAAAGACAAAACCTCTCCGGCCATCTACGTCCCCTTCAGCTTAACCAGCGGCGACTACGAAGGGCATAGTATCGTCATCTGGACCACGACCCCCTGGACTCTCCCTGCTAACCTCGGGATCGCAGTTCACGAACGTTTTGTTTATGTTGCGGGAATCTTCGAAAAAGACGGAACCACCCAGAATCTCATTCTCGCTCGCGACCTCGTTGACCAATTTAGCGAAAAAACCGGTTGGGCTGCGCAAGGCGAGCTCACCGAACTCAAAGGATCTGACCTCGAAGGATTAGAAGCTCAACACCCATTCCTCCCTCGCACCTCTAAAGTCATCTTTGGCGGCTTTGTCACGACCGATGCCGGAACTGGAGCAGTCCACATCGCCCCTGGACATGGCGCGGATGACTACGTCGCTGGATTAGCTAACGGACTCGAAGTCCTTTCTCCCGTCGATGACGATGGCAAATACACCGACGAATGCGGCCTCCCCGATCTCGTCGGCCAGCACGTTTTTTCTTGCAACAAAGCCATCATCGAGCTTCTCAACGAAAAGGGACTCCTCCTCGCTGAAGAAATCTACGAGCACCAATACCCTTTCTGTTGGCGCTCCAAGACGCCCGTCATTTTCCGCGCCGTTGAGCAGTTCTTTATCTCCCTCGATGGCCTCCGTGAAAAGGCTCTCAGCGAGATCGACCAAGTCAGCTGGCTACCACATTGGGGCCGCAACCGAATCTACGGAACTGTCGAATCACGTCCCGACTGGTGTATCTCACGCCAACGCACTTGGGGTGTTCCTCTTCCGGTCTTTTTCGATGCTGAAGGCGAAGTAATGCTTTCAGCTGAAGTAGCGAACAAAGTCGCCGACCTCGTCGAAAAAGAAGGCACCAACGTCTGGTTTGAGAAATCAAACGAAGAACTTTGCACCCTCCTCAATCTCCCAGCCGGTTGCAAAAAGACAACCGATACCCTCGACGTCTGGATTGACTCCGGTTCCTCCCACGTGGCAGTGATGGAGAAACATCCGGATGTCGGCGTCCCCGCTGACCTCTACCTCGAAGCTACCGACCAACATCGCGGCTGGTTCCAAAGTTCTCTCATGCTCTCCGTGGGCTACCGCGATGCCGCTCCTTACAAATCGGTCATGACCCACGGCTTCGTAGTCGACCAAGAAAGCGGCGGCAAGATCTCCAAATCTGCCGACAAAAAGAAATCCAAGCCCACCGATGCGGCCCACTACTACAACAAGTATGGTGCCGACATCCTCCGCCTCTGGGTTTCCTCAGTCGATTGGCAAAACGAAGTCCCCTTCGGTGAAGGCCTCTTCCAACAAATCGGCGAACCCTATCGCCGCCTACGGAATACCTTCAAAATTCTCCTCGGAAACCTCAACGGCTTCGACTCTACCCAGCACACCGTCGCGCCTGAGGACATGACCCTCATTGATCGTTGGATTTTAGAAAGACTAAACACTGTCGTTACCGAATGCCTCAAGGCCTACGAAGCCTTCGAGTTCCGTAAAGTCTTCTCCACCATCAACCAATTCTGTGCTCATGACCTCTCGTCGCTCTACATCGACATGACGAAGGACCGCATGTATTGCGATGAAGAGAATGGCCCTCGTCGCCGTGCGACCCAGACCGCTCTCTACGACATCTTCCACAGCCTCGTCCGCCTCCTCGCTCCCATCGTCGCCTACACCGCGGAAGAAGCTTGGGAACATGCGGGGCTAGAAGGCAGTGTCCACACCCAAGAATTTCCGAAACCAGACGAGCGCTTCGCAGCTGGCGAAGCCACCGCGCAAGTCACTCGACTCCTCGAAATCCGTGATGTCATCCAAACCGCCATCGAGCCGAAAGTGCAGGCTAAGGAATTTAAGAAGAACAACGAAGCGGCCGTCACCCTCACCATTCCAAGCAACCATCCTTGCCGCGAACTCCTCGAGGGGGATGACTTCTTTAAAGAATTCTTCATCATCGCTGAACTGAAACTTGAAGAAGGTGAGCTTGCCGCCTCCGCCACCAAGACCGAGCTCGTCATGTGTCCTCGCTGCCGTCGTTACGAACCAGCTGTAGACGACTCCGGTCTCTGTCAACGTTGTCACGATGTTCTGGCCTCCTAAGTCATTTATCCTTTTGCAATAGATGGCCACTTCTTTTCGACCTCTCGTCCGCCTTCTTCTCGTCGCAGCACTTCCGCTCTTCATCGCGGACCAAGTGACCAAGTGGTGGACGGTGCTCCGATTTTCAGAGCCACCAGTAGCTCCGAATGGTGAAGCCTACTTTGGAACCGCTGACGCTCCTATCGTAGTAATTGACGGAATCCTCAACTTCACTCGCGTCCACAACCAAGGAGTGGCCTTCGGGTTTGGAAACGGAACCGCTTGGGCACCAGTAGTCTTTCTCCTGATTCCTCTCATCGCAACAACGCTCTTACTCGTCTTTTGGAGACGAGGATTCTTCAAGACTCGCCTCATGAAGGCGGCGGTCGTTCTCCTCTTCACCGGAATTGCGGGTAACCTCGTCGATCGCCTCACACAAGGATTCTTCCTCGAACGAGTCAAAGACGGGAGCCTCTGGGAACGATTCTCAGCCGGTTACGTAGTCGACTTCATCGACGTAACCATCCCACTTATCAACTACCGTTGGCCCGTCTTCAACATCGCTGATTCTTGCATCTCCGTAGCCGCCTGCCTCCTCATCGTTTCCAGCTTCCGCGAAGAAGCCGACAAGAAGAAGGAAGCAGTTGACTAAACAACTCAATTCATGCCGTCGGTAAGCTCAATCGAGGTAACGATATAAACATTCTTGCCATCAGGAGCAATTCGATGCTCAACCAAACTAATTTCTCCAGAAACAGCTTCAGCAAGCGAATCTAATTCAGGTTCAGCTATCCGTGGATTTCAAGGCTCCCATATCATCCTTTTTGCTTTTAACTGAAAGAATCTTGGTGGAAAGAACTTAGACTGCTAAGAGCGTGCCAAAAGTCTATCCGGCGTTGAAATCTACTATGAGAACGATGAGAAATTTATTTGAAGTCAATCATCTCAATCTTGAAATGAGCATAAGCTACTGCTTGATTAGAACCGCTTGCGCTCTCTGAAGAGGATTACTCAGCTCATGCGATTAGTACAAACATCTTCTCCTCGAACCCTTGATATGAAATTTTTATTCAGAGCTTTCAAAATTGAGCCCCATGAGATTAAAGGGGCTCTACAGGCCTTTTTGTTCATCTTTATTTTGATGGCCTCTTTTCAAATTGTGAAGCCTGTAAGAGATGCTCTTCCAAGTGATTGGGGAGACACCAGTCGGGCGATTCAATGGAGCTTCACGTTCATTATCTCGACAGTTGCGGTTACGATTTACAATTTCCTAACTTCGCGCATTTCTCTCCGAATTATGGTGCCAGGGGTTTTTATCTTCTTCGCACTGAGCTTTCTCACGATCTTCTCCGCCTATAAAACTGGCTACTCAGTCGCGATTTTGGGGAAAGTGTTCTATGTCTGGTCGAGCGTCTTTAGTCTCTTTCATATTTCTGTCTTTTGGAGTTTTATCTCCCAATTTTACAATAAGGCGGAGAGTAAAAGACTCTTTAGTTTCATCAATACCGGAGCGAGTGCTGGGGCAATTGTAGGCCCTTTACTAGTGATTTGGTTGGCCAAGAATCTGAGTGAGGAGAATAGTTTGCTCATCACCGCAGGGTGCTTGTTCATGACCTTGCCTTTGGTTTTTTCTCTCAATAAAGGAGGTCTAAAGAACGGCAAAATCGAAGATGAGAAACCCAAGCTCAACCCGAATCCGTTTTCTGGATTCATGGAATTAGTCGCCAATCAAAAGTTGCTTGGGATTGCTTCGTTTATTTTTGTTTTCACTGGGATCAGCACCTTCTTCTACGTCTTCCAGTCCGACCTTCTGGTTGATTTCAGTTACGCTGAGCGGAAGACCTTGCTGGGCAGTGTGGAGCTCATCACCAGTATCTTAACGATTTTATTAGGAATATTTGTGAGTAATCGCTTGTCCCTAAATTTTGGCCTACCGACTTCGTTGGGCATTGTGCCAATCATTGTAGCCATTCTTCTTTGCTTTCTAAGCCTCAGCCCAGTGATCATGTTAGTTCTATCGCTACAAGTTTTGCGGCGAGCGGGCAACTATTCCATTACGCGACCCAGTCGCGAGATTCTTTACACGGCAGTGAGCCGTGATGCTCGCTTCAAGACCAAACCCATCATCGATGTCGCAGTTTATCGGGGAGGCGATGTCTTCTGGATTTGGCTCATCGCCTTGTTGACCGATCGGTTAGGAATGAAATTTGGGCAGATGATCTTTGTAGGAGTAGGAGTAGCGATATTAGTAGGAATCATTGGCTTTATTTTGGGTCGCAATCACGAAGCTGAAGAAAAATTACAAGGCGAGGAGTCTACACAACTCAAGCCGACAGCTGCTGGCTCAATTAAAGCAATTGCTGGTTTTCTCATGGTCCTCGTTCCCATCTTGGCCTTCTGCTTCTATCTCTCCCGAAAGCCATCGCCAGAGGATGCAGCTTGGGCTCAAAAGGTCAAAGCCGCTGCTCCTGCAGAATGGACCTTTATCAATGAGCGTAGTGCTCCACCCAATCTGAAGGACCCACGCACCTGGAAAGACCGTGGCGTCGGGCAAATTCAGTTTTTAGTAAAAGCCGAACCACTCGATACAGAAGACAAAAACTGGCTCGTGCACACCGTCTACTTACAGCGTGAACCAGACCCTGATCATCCCGCCGAACAAGTTGCAGGGGCTTTTGTCGCGCACCAAACTTCCATTATCAACTTCGATTCTGGCAAAGCAATTGAAGATCTCAGCCACATTGATGGCTTTGAGAAAGTAACGGAATTCAGTAAAAAACAGGCCCTCACCATTCTTAAGGATGAGAGCCTTGCTAGGGCTTTTAGGCGACGAGTCAAGGATATCGAATCTGCTCTTGAGAAGAACGCAGAGTAAGGCCCTCTAGGCCTTCCGAGCCCACTTGGTCACAAGCGCTACGGTCCATTGGAATTTGCGAGCAGTTTCACGAATGAGGAACGGTTCGTTGCCTTCTGAGACGAGATCGAAGTCTGCGGACAATTTTTCCTTCAACCATTGCAAGGTTGAGCCCTCGGGCCATTCGGCTCCCGGAGTGAACTCTTCGAGCCAAGTACAAGGAGTGGCTAGAACCAATTCGCCGCCGGGCGTTACCAAACCGGGAAGACGATCGAGAAAATATTGAGGCTGCGGAAGACGACAAATAAGATTTGCTGCCAAAACGCGATCGAATTGGCCTAAATCCTCTCGTAAGCTCATTGCATCTCCTTTTTCAAACAAACAACGCTCGACATGAAGTCCTTCGGGCAAAGCCACTTCAAGAGAAGTCTCTTCATGGGCTTCCTCTAACCGCTTCACTGCCAAAGGTCCTTTCTTTATTTCTTCCGCCGCTGTGACAAAAGCTTCAGAAAAATCAATTCCGATCACTTCTTCGCAATTACGAGATAATTCGTAACTTGAACGACCAACGGCACAACCAACATCAAGAGCACGTGCTACAGGTTTGGAAGAAAAAGGCTTGGTCACACGAACGGCATAATCAAGGGCCTCTTTTGGACCAAAGTCCCAAGGCAAGATTTCTCGCTCATTCGCATAGTGGAAAATAAGATACTCGGAAAGTAGGCGGTCGGTTTCGTAGACGTTCATGGCTCGCTGAGAAACAAAAAACCTCCCAACAAGCAGGTTGAGAGGCCAATTTCGAAAATTATTCTTACTAGTAAATTGGTAAAAGTCTAGCCGTTAGTAAGAGCATCAATGATAAACTGGCTAGGACGAAAATTCTCAATAATCACTTCTTGCGTACCCTCGCGGTTCATACGCACTTCTTTGACATTGAAATTAGGAGTCTTGTGAGGTGCGAACAAGATATCGTCGTGAGTTGAGTTCTCATGCTTTTTAAACATGTCAGGAACGATATCACCACCCAAATGATCATCGCGACCCGTAGCGAGGTGACAGGTGCCAAGCACTTTTTCGTCCTGAATATCTTGAAAAGAAACTGGAAGAACTTGAGTCCCAAAACCCAGCTCCCCGAGAGTTCCCGTCATTGGGTCGTCAGCGAGACGTTGATTATGCTCGTCGATAGTCTTCTGATTTCCTTCAATCAAAGTTGATTTAACAACATCCCGGTCAACGACATCAAGGACACCGAGAGTGCCATCTTCATACTTCATAGGAAATTTACCATTGGCACTCCGCGGCACGTAGTAAATTTCTCCCGCAGGAAGATTGGCGATATCGGGGGTGGTTCCTTGGCAAAGACCGTGGGACTTTTGTGCCTCTTGACCTTCAAGGTCGAGGTCCGCAGTTAAAATTGTGCCGTCTTCTAGTTCGAAATCGATTTCGATAGAATCAGCCTTTGTCATTGCGAGACGAATTTTTTCCGCATCAGCAGACACTTCTTCATAGTCCACTGCGAGGCCAGAACGAAGGATCACATCGTTCATGCCATGCATAGTGGCCCCCCGAAAATTATATTCCTTACACTTGGCAGTGAGAGGGGCTGTAGCCGACCAAGTTGAGATACAAAGAACGATGTCGTACTTGCTGTAGATATCATCGTCGAGCGAGAGCTGATTACCGTCGGTGTCCCAAACCTCATCCTTGAGATCTAAATTAGAACCATAAGTATAACGATAAGCGAACATTTCACCGCCCGTCATTCCTAACTCATCAAGAACGCCTTCTTTCAGGCCCTCGTAGAAATATTTATAGGCGTTTTTCTGAACTTCGAAGCCTTCTTCGCCAAGAAAGTTGAAGTCCTTAATCAAATTCGCCGGCTCTTCGAAATCTGTTAGAATACAAACTTTGCATCCCTCAGTAGGTTTGAAAACCGTGGTGAGAAGCCTAGAAAGGTCAAAAGGAGGAAATTCGCGCTTTTCAGGATTAAGCAAAATTTCTTCGCAGAGGTAGTCGGGCAAAATAGCGTCTGAGGAATTAGCCATGATGCACGGAAGTTAGAGCCGAAGAAGGAGCGTGCAAGGATTTCATTTCAAGCAATTTTATAATCGCTATCGCCTTGTGCTTGGCAATTGCTATGCTAGACCCTCACAAATCCCGATTTTAAAGGTATTTCTAGACTCTTTTCCGCAAAAGGTAGATCCAAAGTAATGCACCAATTAAAAGAACCACAACAACCTGCGGTGCACTCAATCCGAATGGCATCACTTCAGCTGCCTGCGAAAGATCGGCGGTTTCCCCTTCCAAAGGAGAGGAGTTACTCACGCGAATTTGCGAGACATAGAAAATTGTTGCATTCATCAGCTTCCTGTCAAAGGAGAACATAATCTTATTATTATTCAATTCTTAAATAACAGAGAATCGACTTTATTCCCTGAAAATTAAGTTAGTTTTTTATAAACAGCCATGATCGAGAGCCTAAAACTTGAGTTTGAATCGGGAGCCTTTCTGCAAAGCCTTCTAGGGGGAAGCGAAGACGGCCTAGTCTATCTCAAAGACAAACTCGACCTAAAGAAGGTGGTCACCCGAGATGGCTGGATCCTTTTCGAAGGAAACTCACAAAGTATTGCCCATGCCAGAGCAGTTTTTTCTGACCTCGAATGTGCCCGACGAGAAGGGGCCTTGCTAAGCGAACGGGATTTCCGTCTCGCAATAGACCTCGTATCCCAGCGCTCCGAGCAAACTATCTCAGCAATGGCCTCGATCAAACTTCTCGGAACTCGCGGAGGAAAAGCTGTTGTGCCCAAATCACCAGGACAAGCTCGTTATATTTCCGCCATGCTGGAAAACGACGTCACCTTTGGACTCGGACCAGCGGGAACGGGCAAAACCTACCTTGCGATGGCGGTGGCACTCTCCTTGCTCAAAGAGAAGAAGATTCATCGGGTTGTTTTGACTCGGCCCGCAGTCGAGGCCGGGGAGGCTCTCGGATTCTTGCCCGGGGATTTAAAAGAGAAAGTAGCACCCTATCTGCGACCACTCTACGATGCTCTTCACGATATGCTAGGCCCCGACGAAGGTCAGCGATATCTAGAAGATGGCACCATTGAAATCGCACCTCTAGCCTATATGCGAGGCCGCACCCTAGCACGAAGCTTTGTCATTCTCGATGAAGCCCAAAACACAACCCCCGAACAAATGTTCATGTTTCTAACCCGTTTGGGAGAGGGCTCTCAATGCGCAGTCACAGGAGATGGAAGTCAGGTTGACCTCCGGAGCGGGCAAAAATCCGGGCTCCACGAAGCGGAAACGGTCCTTCAAAACGTAGAAGGAATTGCACTCGTTAAATTAGATGGAAAAGACGTTGTTCGCCATGAAGTAGTCGGCCGCATCATTGCTGCCTACGAACAAGGCCGTGAAAAAAAATAGCACCCGAAAGCCTCTAAGCCTTGGCAATGTTAAAAATTTCTTCATCCACAACTAGACGGAGTGAAGTTTTGCTACGAAGTTACTTCCCGCTCGTTGTAATTCTCAATCGCTTCAATCGCCTTTCGCACCATGCTCCAAAAAATACTGATCGTTCTCGCCCTCGTGGTTCTCGCGATCGCATTTCGAACCTGTCGGCGACGATGTCTCCGTAAAATCGGAGCGCTCCTTCTTCTTGTTGCATCCTTCCTTGGCTTCGCTTTCCTTACAAATTCTTGGTACCTCGGAATTCTTGGCGTGGCCGCCTGGTTTCTTTTGCCTTGGATTGAGATTCTGACTCAAACTCGAAAGCAAAAAATTTCGAAAAAAAACCGCCTCGCAAATGCCCCTGCTCCTGAAGACGAATTCTTTCCGAATGCTTCCCAAGCTCTAAAAACAATGTCGAATGAAGGTTTCGAACATGTCTCAGATGCCGCCTGGTCTTGGTCAGGAATGACCCAATACTTTCGCCTTCATTGGAACCCTCAAGAGCGGGCTATGAGCAGTGTCTGCCTTTGTGAAAAAGAACGAGTGGCCTTCGCCTTCATCATGATCAAATCGCAAACCGAAGACGGAAGAATCTTTCAAACCACAAATTTTCCTTTCTCTCCCACTCTCAAAAACCCTCCTCACTTGCACATCTCACATGTTCCTTGTGAACGAAATTCTTTCACTCAAATCCTAGCCGACCATCGCAGTTTCCTCAATCGTCAAAAAATTGACTTTGACGATCTTTGCATCCCAGACCCTGACGAACTACCCGACGATATCGAAAAGCTCATGATGAGCCAAATCGAACACAACTTGCATAGTGGAATTCTACAACAGGGTGAACAAGGCGAAGACCTACATTACTCGAAACGTGGCCTACTCTTCCTATGGGGACAGCTGAGTAAAGATATGATCCGTCTCTGCTAATCTTCTGAGACAATTTGGCCGGAAAAAAACTCTTCCTCGTTGATATCATCGGCTACTACCACAAGCTCAAACTGACGATCAACATTCAGCCGCAAAGTCGCTAAATGACGCTGGTACCACTGCTCAGGAGAAATCATGGAAAGCAAGTGACGCTTACGAGCTTCATAAAGATAATAGGTCTGACCCACCACAGGTTCGAAGTTAATATCAGCCTCGTAGGCAAGTTTGTTCCAGTTGAAATGAGTGATCGCTGCAATATATTCCTCACGAATCTCAAGAAGCTTCTGCTGTAAATCCCGCTCAACCTGTGAAACCCCACGAGTCTTGAACGACGTGAGATCATTGGGCACAATGCTTGGTGACATTGTTGAGGTGGGGTAGGAAAGAAACGCGTTCGAAGGTTTCTCATCTGTCCCAATCCCCAGAATACCCTCTGTAGGGGCAGTGAGGTTCTCATTCGTCGATGTCATCAGCCGCACTATCCTCTCAAAACAAGACTACGCAAGAGGGATATTTCACTTCAGTAAGCGCTCGGCCATACGGTTCACATAATTTGAGGCAGAACCATCAGCGGCAATTTCAGCCAGTTTTTCTGGTGACAATCGCTCCAATTTATTCTCCTGAAGGAGAATATTTAAAGCCACAAGCTGAGCAAGAGGCTCTTCTTCACGCATGGCATCAAAGCCGGAACCCTGTGCAATATTTACAATGAAGTCCCAAGATGAAGGCTGATTCTTCGTATCATGACGAGCGAGCGCCTGAGCAGCAAGAAGCCGGTTTGTGAGCATCGGATCTTCAAGTGCTTCCTTCAAACTTTCCTCAGGCCAGTGCCCAGACCAACTCGAATCACGGCTACGTAAAACACAACCATAAAGCCCCCAATAGCGAAAAAGTGGGTTCGAATGAGCGAGAGCTGCCTCACATTCTTTGGAAAATTCTTTCCTTAAATCAGTCGCCGATAGCGCCAGATCGATCAATTCCGGCCAAATTCCCAATGATTCCTGAGCATAGTCAGCAATTCCAGATTTAGGCGCAAGATGAGCCCAAAATGGCTCGGGAGCGAAACCACAATCCTTCTGCTTTACCAAAGTCTCCCGTAGAACGACTCGCAACTGTTCACATTGATCCTCATACTGCGGACTATCCGCAAGATTATTGATTTCCCATGGGTCTTTCTCCAAATCGTAGAGCTCTTCCACAACTTGAGGGCTTTCCCATAAAACCTGAAAGCGGTGCTCTAATTTACCCTCTTCTGCCGCCTTCCTCCAAGCAGTCCAACCCTCTTGCCCGAATTGATAGAAACTATAAGGAGCTGCAGCTAGATGTGGAGTGAAACGACGAATGTACTTCCACTTACCGTTAGTCACTCCCCGACGCATTCCATAGATTTCGTCGAAACGATCTCCA
This sequence comes from uncultured Roseibacillus sp., assembly GCA_964444495.1. GTDB lineage: Bacteria > Verrucomicrobiota > Verrucomicrobiia > Verrucomicrobiales > Akkermansiaceae > Roseibacillus. The sequence continues at coordinate 13,211 of CAYUHN010000024.1, forward strand.
TAAAGACTAATCCAACGAGGTTTCATCGCTATTTCTTCCTCATCGCTAGACCATTTCCTAAAAAGAGATTCTCCCTGATGATGAGGAGCAGGTGATAAACCCACCAAGGCGTGTAGGCTAGGTGCTAAATCGAGAAAGGACCCAGCTTCGGATACAACTGCGGGACATTGAGTCGAACCGAGATGTGCCCACTTCTTAGGAAGGTGAACAATAAAGGGAACACGCACTCCTGTATTGTATAAATACCGCTTTCCTCGTGGCAAAATGCCCCCATGATCAGAAAAATAAAAAACAATGGTATCTTCTGCTAGCCCACTACTTTCCAACTCGGCCAACAACTTCCCTACCTCTTTATCCATCGCAGTAATGATGTCATAGTAGCGAGCACTGTCTTTTCTTACTTCTGGAAGATCAGGCAAATAAGGGCGCAAACGCAAAGCGGCAGCATCGAGCCGTGTTCTATCCTCCAAAATACCTTCATGAATGCGCTTTTGGTAACGCTCAGGAAACAAAGAGCTTTCATGACTCAGAGTAATATTGAAGATAGAAAAGAAAGGCTGCCCTTCTTTTCTCATACGATAATGAGCTGAACGACCACATTGATCCCAGAGACTCTTATCTTCTACCCGATAATTGTAATCTGTTTTCGAATTATTAGTACAATAGTATCCCACCTCACGAAGTTGAGTAATCACAGGCATGAAACGAGACGGAATCGGATGCCGCGATCGCATGTGCTGTGTCCCCTGAGTGACCGCGTGACTCCCAGTTAATATTGTCGAGCGAGCAACTGCACAAACTGGTGCATTCGAATAAAAATTCTCATAACGAAGAGAACGCTCAGCAAGGTCATCGAGATGAGGAGTAGACGCCTGAACATCGCCATAACACCCTAACCATGCAGCATCATTATCCTCCGATGTAATCCATAGAATATTCGGACGCCCCTCTTCGCCAGTCAAATGAATGGTCGTCAAAACAAACAACCCACTCCAAATCAGCCCGTATGATTTGAAAATTCTCTTATAAAAGTGTAGTATCTGAAACAACATCCCTAAAACGAGAGTAGACAACCTTTGAGAGTAGACAACCTTTTAGACGTGAACAGAAGAGAATTTCACCTTATTGTCCAAAGTCGGCAAGATGTTCTTTTCCCATTGTCTTCTCCAAAGCCACTTGCCAGCGTCCACCAAATTATGAAACCACTGCTCATTCTTACCAGTGCCCTCCTGATCACCAGCGCCTTCACTGCAGAGCCCGAGATCCCTAATGATGAATTCTTCAAAGTGGAAACTTTAGCCACAGACCTCGCCGACGCCATGGAGATTGCAGTCGCTCCTAATGGTCAGGTCTTCATTGCTGAGCGAACAGGAGCTCTCAAGTGCTACTATCCCGATTCAAACGAAACTAAAGTAATTCGTAAATTCGATGTTTCTGTACGCCACAAAAAGGGAAACAAAACAGTTTCGCGTGAAACGGGCCTCTTAGGGGTCACCCTCGACCCCAATTTCGATTCCAATGGTTGGATCTATCTCTACTATTCGCCAAAAAGCCCTTCCGAGCACCGCCTCGTGCGAATGACGTTGAAGAACAACAAACTCACTAATGAAAAAGTACTCCTAAACGTCCCCCAAAGCCGCGAGGATGAGGTCTGTCACGAAGGTGGTAGCCTCGCTTTTGACAATGAAGGCAACCTATTTCTTTCCACCGGAGACAACTCAGACCCCTTTTCTGCCAAAGGCTATGCACCATTAGACGAACGAAAAGGCCACGAACATATTAACTCTCAACGCAGTGCAGGTAACACAAACGATCTACGGGGAAAAATCCTTCGCATTACTCCCACGGAAGATGGCAGTTATACCATTCCGGAAGGAAATCTCTTTGGACTCAATCAGCCCGATACCCGACCAGAAATCTTCGTTATGGGCTGCCGAAACCCCTGGCGCATTGGCGTCGACCAACATACCGGTACTGTTTACTGGGGAGATGTAGGTCCTGATGCTCGTGAGGCAAATAAGCGAGGACCGGCTGGTCTTTGTGAAATCAATCAAGCTCGCGAAGCTGGCAACTACGGCTGGCCCTACTTCTTGGGTGATAACCAACCATACAGACAATTTAACTTTGAAACTGGCAAAGCTGGTTCGAAATTTATCGCTAACCGCCCACATAATCGATCTCGCCTCAACACTGGCCTTGAATACCTTCCTCCCGCTCAACATCCTCTCTGGAGCGTACGACGCTCCTGCTATTGCGCAGCGACAGTTTACTACTATGACGACTATCCTACCAGTGAAAGCAAACTTCCAAAGGAGCTAGATAGATGCCTCATCACCTATGATTGGAACAACGGACAAATGCAGCTCACCAAGCTCGACTCCAATGAGAAAATGGAATGGAAAGCCGACTGGCTTCATACCAAAAAACTGATTCATCCTGGTGATGTCGAAATAGGTGCAGATGGCTCCATGTACGTACTCGAGTATAGTTCCAAGTGGTATGGTGGCACCGATGGCAAACTCAAGCGAGTGACCTTCACAAACGAACGTCAGACCACTGAAGGCATTAAAGAAGATCCTCGTCTCGCCGGCCTCGATGCCAAGCATCCTGGTTACAAATTACTTTCAGAAGCGATTTGTCTCTCCTGTCACCAAACTCAAGTCACCTCCATCGGCCCCAGCTACGTCGATGTTGCTGCCAAATACAGAGGAGACAATAATGCTACCGAATATTTGGTAGAAAAAATTTCTAAGGGTGGTGGTGGAGTCTGGGGAGAAATTCCGATGCCTCCTCATCCCCAATACAACGAGGAACAAATCAGCCAAATGGTCGATGCTATTATGAGCTTAGCTCCTGAAGAGCACAAAAAGTGAAACGAAAAGGATTCGAAAAAGATCATCCACCCACCAACCTCATCGCAGCATCACAAGCGGCGTAAAGAGAAGTAACCTGAGCCTTGCCCTTCCAGGCCAGAGGAAAAGCAGTTCCATGGTCAACTGATGTTCTCACAATTGGTAAACCTAAAGTCACATTAACCGCTTCATCAAAGGCAAGAGTCTTGAGAGGAATCAATCCCTGATCATGATACATCGCGATGTAGCCATCCACCTCACTTCGCATCGATTCAATAAAAGCGGTATCAGCTGAAAGTGGACCAACAATTTGATGACCTTCCTCCCGCAACAACTTCAAAGCAGGTTCTATAATTCTCTGTTCCTCATCACCAAAAAGTCCATTCTCACCCGCATGAGGATTAAGCCCCAACATCGCCAAGCGAGGAGGGCCGTCACTTTCTTTCCAAAGAGGTAAAGCCTGCGCAGTCAGCCGTGTCACTTCACAAATTCGCTCAATCGTTAACGCCTTCGACACCTCCGCAACTGCCATGTGAGTGGTCACAAGAGAAGCGGAAATCGCAGGAGCAGACAGCATCATGGCATGTTGCTTTGTTTTTGTTTCCTCCACTAGAATTTCCGTATGTCCATCATAGTGCTTACCAGCGAGGTAGAGAGCTTCCTTGCATAGAGGCGCAGTTATCACTGCACCGCAAAGTCCTGCCTCTGTCGCACGAATCCCCGCCAGCAGCCAATGATAGGCAGCTTTCCCCGAGAGAGCAGTCGGAGCTCCGGGCAACAAATCTGCTAAACCTTCGAGAGGAATATCGAAAATAGTGGGTTCAGTCGGAACATCCAAATCATTCTGCAATAAGCTCTCCTCCCAAGGTACAACTTTCGCATTAAGAGGATACCCTGTGGTTTCGCTGACTCGTCTTAACAGCTCCGCACTTCCAAACGCACAAGGAACAGTTCCCGCTAACGGTTTAACAAGAATTTGCAAAACAAGCTCCGGACCTATTCCCGCTGGATCGCCAATCGTTAATGCAAGTGGAGTCATTTCCTTTAAGAATTTACCATAGACGGTGTCCCATTTCCACAGCTAGGAAGGACAGTCAATACCTTCAAAGCCTCAAAACAGGCTCTCACATCATGCACACGATAGAGATGAGCTTCACGACGACAGGCTATCGAGAGAGCTCCAATCGTCGCAGCATCAAGCTCTTTGGGATCAGAAATATTCAAAGTTTCTCCCAAAAAACCTTTGCGGCCAACTGGCACCAACAAAGGACGACCAAAATAGTGAAGTTTTTCGAGTGACGCCAAGAGTCTACGATCATCTTCAGCAGATTTTGCGAAACCAAAACCAGGATCGAGAATTAACGATTCTTCCGGCACTTCCAATTCACGGCACCATCTTAGTTTTTCATCAAAAAATTCATAACAAGATGAAACCACATCCGTCCATTTCACATGAGTATGAGAAATTTTTGGCACTCCAACTGAATGCATCAAGAGAAGGCCTTTCTTAAAATCACGACAAAGAACCGCGTTCTTCTCATCCTGCATCGCACTCATATCATTGACCAAATCTACCTGACCATCCTGCACTAATTCACGTATAACCTCAGTTCGCCAAGTATTGACGGATAGGAGTGGTGGCCAAAGCTGCTCCTCATCACGAGGCTTACTCTCCTCAACAACCTTTCCCCATTGTTCCAAGAACCCACGAAAGCGGGCAATTTCCTCATCTATAGAAATCGCTTCGCGATTGGTGCGAGCACTTTCTGCACCAACATCAATGACGTCGGCCCCATCCAAAATCAGCTCAATGGCACGCTTCTTTGCCCAACTTGGATCCAATTTCCCATCGCTAGAGAAAGAATCATCATTGATATTTAGAATACCCATCAACAATCCCCTTCGAGGCCACTGAATTCGGTGTTCGTTACACAAAAGCCGCATCTCCAAGAGATGTAACAAAGCAACTCAAGAACTAGAAGAGAAACGAGATCGCGAAATCGTCTTTTCTGGTCTACTCTTGGTCTGCCCGTGGAGAATATTCCTTTCAAATTCCGTCTCTTCCATTTCTTTTATCGACGCTCCAGCCAATGGTCAGGTGCGCTCATGCAGAGAGTCCGCCCACTCGCTTGGGGACTTCTCGTCGTTACCGCTATATCAGCGGTTCTTGGCACCAATATTGAGCAATCTGGCATCTATCTTCTCTTCACTACTTGTGCCAGTGCTCTTTTTGTAGGCTTCATCGATGTTCTTCTTCGTCGAGCCCGTCTAACTGCAATTCGCTCTATTCCTCAAACAGTCGCTGTCAATCAAACCCTCGAATATAAAGTAAAAGTTAAAAACGTCGGTGCTCGTCGCCTCCGTGGTGGCCAATTTATCGAACTCTCCTCAAAAGAAAATGTGAGCAAGCTTGAATTTGCCACCATCGTGGAGCCCGGAGAAGAAAATCGCAATGTTGTCGACCGATTTCTTCTTCACTACCGTTGGACTTGGCTTCTTGAGCAGAGACGTCGCTTTAAGAATCTTTTTGGCCTCCCAATTATCAACCTTTTGAAGCCCCAAGAGGAAACCGAAGTGATCTTTCGATGGACACCTCGCAATCGTGGTGTTGCCAAATTCGAAAGATTACGAGTTGCTCTTCCCGATACTTTTGGACTCTTTCAACGCCTCATAACAGTTCCAACTAGATGCGATGAAGTGAGTATTCTCCCTCGCATTCACTCGATTCCAGCACGACAATTTCAACTTCTGCAGGGCCTTAATGAACAACAGAGTCAATCCTTTCCTAAGATAGGAAATTCCACCGACTTTCTCCAAATCCGGGACTACCATCCGGGCGATCCTCTCCAAAAAATCGACTGGAAAACTTGGGCTCGCACAAATCAGCCCATGGTTCGAGAATTCGAAGAAGAAGCATCCCAAGCCTCTGCCCTCATCTTCGACCGAGCAGGTCAGGAAGACCCATCTTTTGAAGGTGCTATCGAAATCGTCGCTTCACTACTCGCACCTCAAAACCTACAGAAATCTCTTTTCGATTGGGCTCTACTTGGAAATACCTCCCACGAACTTGCCTCACAACCTAAGCAATCTTTCCAAAAAGCATTACTCCAACTTAGTCGAATGGATCCAGTTGAAGAAGATGAAGAAGCTTTTAAACAAAAGAGTATACGCAAGTCCCTTCAGAAATTCAGTCACATCATTTGGGTCGGAAGCAAAATCAATTCTCAAAAGTTAACGGCTCTCGATTCTCTAAAAGGCCCCCATAACTCGATTCATATTTTACTAATTCAACATTCGTTAGATGAAAGCTCTATCGAGAATAAGAAGATCCATCTCATTCGTCCTTCTTCTCTTCTTGTTGATTTCAAGAATACCCTTAATGCTATCACTAAAAAATCATCATGAAGACTAGCGATTTAGTACTAATTCCCCCTCGTGGATTTCTAGGAGCTTTCCTTCTTATTTGGGGTTTTCAAAATAGTATTCTCCCTATTGCCATTCCGGTAACCCTTGCAGTAGAGGGTTCTCACTTCATTTCATGGCGTTGGGATTTTAAAGAAAAAGGTTACACCCGAGCATGGGTCCTTTCTTTGATTGCACTTGTCACCACGATTAGTTCGCATCTTATGAACTATACCGGACCACTCTCGTTATTGGGTTTTATGTCGTGGCTCCCCATTATTTTTCTCCCTCTCATTCTAGTACAGCAATACGGAACTCAGAAACAAATACCGACTACTGTTTTCTCAATGGTGGCTCGTCATCAGAAAAAACTACACGCCAAGCTTGGACGCGAGTATGAAACTCCCTCGCTTCATTTAGGCTTCATCTATGGTACTCTTATTATTATCTCCATTGGCTACGCAATCAGTATTCCCAATGAACAAGCGCGTTTTGGAATTTATCCTCTTGTTTTCGCTAACGTTCTTTTCTTCTTAGCTATTCCCAAGGCTCAACGACGTCTTATTCCTTTCACTATCGCTTCCATTTTTACTGCTGTGATAGCTCTCGCAGGCGCATACGGCTTATTTACACTTTATCATTATCTACGAGAAGATTACTTTCAGAAAGAATTTAACGACGATCCTCTCGAACGAGTTACTGCCATTGGCCAACTTGGTAAATTGAAATTAAAAGATGAAATTCGCTGGCGATTGTATGTTGAACCCGGTCAAGAACCACCGTCTCACCTTCCTATTCTTAACTATAATCGATACCTTTCGGGTACCTGGCGAGTCCGAGATCCTCAAGAAAAAGTAATCTCACGTATTTTCGATGATCTCTTAGTAAGCACTCAAGATGAAAACGAAGGCGAATTTGCCTTTGCTCCAGATGACTTTTCTTATGCTGAAAAAAACGGAACCCCTGGCTCAATCAGAATTCGAGGAAAAGTATTTAATGGTGATCGAGAACCCTTACCTTCTCCTAATTTTCCTATCCACTTCACTAATGCGAAAGAAATTCAAATGATTGAAAAAAGTTCCTTTGGAACTCTTATCGCCGCAGAAGCTAAAAGCGTGGTAGACTATCGGGTCTGGTCAGGAACTCAAGATTCTCCAAATTGGCGAGAAGAACCCCCCTCACAACGAGTTTGGACATTAGAAAACGGAATTAAATATTTTGATATTACTGAAGCTGCACTTGCAAACGGAAATCGAGAAACAAAAACAATTCGACAATTAGCAAACAAATGGAATCTCACTGAACTTTCTGAACTTGAAGCAATTGCAGAATTAAAACGAATTTTTTCCGAGGAATTTCAATATAGCACTCACCTCACAATCCCAAAGAAAGATCGAAGTTATACAGCTATTGAAAACTTTCTCGTAAATCATAAACAAGGACATTGTGAATATTTCGCGACCTCTACTGCTTTGCTTTTAAGAGCCTGTAATATTCCTACTCGTTATGTAACCGGATATGTTGTCAATGAGAAAGGACGAAATAACGAATACGTAATGAGAGGAACTCATGCTCATGCTTGGGTTCGAGCCTACATTGGAGGACGTAAAACGGTTAAAGAAGAAAGTATTAGAGCCAACATCAACGGAAAAGAACAAGAAGTTACTATTAAACGAGATGTATGGGTTGATGGTCACTGGATTGATGTTGATTTAACGCCATCAAGTTGGCTTGCAATGGATGTTTCCGAACCAACTTTCGGTCAAAAATTCAATGACTTTCTTCTTCGTCTCAGAGAAGACTTTCAAGTTTGGAGGGCTGAACCTAGCAATCAACGTAAATTTCTTATTACCGTCTCTATTATAGCTACGTTACTCGTAGTTTACATCATTTGGCGTCTCAAAAATTCTCGTTTGAAAAAGAAAAATGAAGTTCAGCACGATTTTAAATTTTCTAAAAAATTAAGCCCTCTTAATGATTATGAAGAAGAATTAGAAGAAATATTAGGTAAAAGACCTACTCATCTTACTTTTTCAGAATGGTTGGAGGAACACAATTTTGATTTTATGGATCTTCATGAGCGAGTTCGTTTTCGAGAAGACGAACTTTGTGAAGAAGAAATTAATACGATAAAAGAGAAGATCGTACAATTTTTAGAACGTCGAAAAAATGAATTATTAACAGGATGAAAGAGAGAGATTTTAAAATTTCTATTTTCTTCTTCTTCTTCTTAGCGTGAATAAGTAGCAATATCGACTGTTCCTCAATGCTCCTACTACGTTCCACATGTGAATAAAGATTGTGAAGAATAATAAGGCAATCAGATTAGAGGGTGTATAGGTCTGGTTTTTCACATGAGGACGATTGTTTCGCACATTTTTCACAAAGTTATTTGGAAGAAATTATAAAAGGGACAGAGTAGATAAAATGGTTGTTGAAAGCGACGAGAGGTGGATGAAGCTTGCTTTAAAAGAAGGGCAGCAAAGTCTTGGATTGACGTCACCAAATCCAAGCGTTGGGGCAGTTATCGTTCGTGAGGGAAAATTACTGGGATCAGGATTTCACCATAAAGCGGGACAACCTCATGCTGAAAGGGAGGCAATTGCGGAAGCTAAGAAGGTTGGGCACAATTTGAGAGGAGCGACGATTTACATCACTTTGGAACCTTGTTCTACTGTTGGTCGCACTGGAGCTTGCACTACTGCTATTTTGGAAAATAAATTTTCTCGAGTGGTATGGGCTATCGATGATCCCAATTCAAATCATAGAGGAATTGCTCGTCAATTACTCGAATCTAAGGGAATTAAAGTTAAAACTGGAATTTGTCAGGCAGAGGCAAAAGATCTTCATCGGGCTTTTTTTAAGGTTCAAAAGACAGGGCTTCCTTGGATAACGCTAAAATTAGCAATGAGCTTGGATGGTCGCTTGACTCGGCCGCCTAGCGAAAGCTCTTGGTTAACGTCCAAAGAAGCTAGAGAAGACGTTCAAAGTTTACGGCTTCAAGCGGATGTGATGCTCACTAGTGGAGTAACTGCCCGAGTAGACGATCCTTTATTGACCTATCGAGGCTCTTGTGAAGAAAAGGAGCAACCACTACGAATTGTCGTTTCTCAGAAAAAAGATGGTGGTCTTCAATCTAATGCGAATCTTCTAAATAAGACTCAGAGTGAAACGCGATTCTGGAAATCGCTCGATCAAGAGCGGTTTATTTCCCTAGCAAAGGAAGGCAAGCAACATGTTCTTGTAGAAGCAGGTGGTCAATTAGCAGGGGAATTATTTTCACTAGATTTAGTTGATGAGCTTGTGGTTTATCTTTCCCCTATAATTTGTGGGGGGGAAACTTTATCGGTTTCAAAAGATTGTTTTAAATCGTTAGCAGATTCAATTTCATTGAAAAATATTTCCTATCGAAAAATAGGTTCAGATATTAGAATGCGAGGTTTTCTTTGCGAGAAAAACGAAAATCTTAGAAAGCTTTTGCGTTAATTGAACAAGATTTAATCTTGCAAATTTTGCATCTGTTTACGACTTCGCTGAGATGTCTATTATTGGGTAACCAGAGGTGCGGGTAAGTTCAGCAAATAATTCAGCTAGATGGTTAGTCATGTTTTCAGGTTGGCTGTTATTATAAATTGTATCGTCGATTTGACGAACTGCTACGATTTCGCCCATTGTTCCGGTACAAAAAACTTCGTCTGCTTCGTGAATCTCTTTTTCGCTGAGGTCTTCAATGCGATAAGTTATATTGTTTTCTTCACAAAGCCTGAGAACTGTATCGCGGGTGATACCAGTGGGGCAGGCTTTTGTTGTTGAGGTCAAAACAGTTTCGTCTTTTACGAGGAAAACGTGGGTTGCATTGGTTTCAGCAAGGTATCCTGCGGTATCAAGCATAAGAGCGTCATCCGCACCAGCATCGTTTGCTTCAAGTTTGGCGAGAATAGAGGTGAGTTGATTACAGGAGTGAATACGTTGATCGAGGACATCGGCAAAAGGCCGACGTTGTTTGACGGTAACGAGATGAAGCCCGTCTCTTCCATAGACTGGAGCTTTGTGCTCTGCGAGTATGAAAAGGGAGCATCCTTGAGTATTGATGCGAGGATCGAGACCAGAAGTGTATTTTAGTCCGCGAGAAATCGTGAGTCGAACATGAACGTTATCAATCATGTTGTTAGCTGTAAGAGTTTGGCGAAGTGCAATAATGATTTCTTCTTTGCTGGGTAATCCTTGATAGCGTAGCATTTCCGCACTTTTGAAAAGGCGATCGAGATGTTCTTCGAGTTTAAAAATTTTTCCTTTATATAAGCGCAGCCCTTCCCAACAGGCATCGCCATTTTGGACAGACGAGTCGAAGGGGTTCACGCCCGCTTTGTCACGATGAATAAGATTGCCGTTGATATAAACAAGCAGATCTTTGTTCTTAGGATTGTAATTTTGGAGCATGACTAAAGTTCAACGAAATTTTTGTTTTGCTTGGTCAGATTGGTGGGGCTTTCTTCTCCGATAGCTACGATATCCTCAATGCGAACTCCGAAAGCGTTAGCAAGATAAGTTCCTGGTTCTACAGTGAATACCATTCCCGTTTCGAGTTCTACCTTGGCGCTAGAAGGAGAGAGATTGAGTCCAGGATCGTGAGTTTCGAGGCCAATGCTATGGCCAAGACCATGGGTAAATCCTTTGGCATAGCCAGCGTTGGAGATAATCTTCCGAGCCGCTTGGTCAACTTCTTGTGTAATAGCTCCAGGAAGCATGCAGGCAATAGCCGCTTCTTGAGCGTGAGCGACGACTTCATAGACCTCGCGCATTTCTGAGCTAGCTTGTCCAAGACAAACCGTACGAGTCATATCGGATGCATAGCCTTGCGAGACGACTCCTAGATCGATTAGCAACATTGTGTTCTCTTTGATAGGGCTTTGGTCTGGGAGGTGATGGATTTCCCAAGCGTTTCCTCCAGTTGCTACGATGGGAGGAAAGGCGTAGCAGTCGACTTCATCTCGTATGGCAATTTCGGATAAAATGATTCCTTGGGCCTGGCGCTCAGTGATGCCAGGTTCCATTTTTGGGAGGATTGTTTGGAAGATGGATTCGGTAAGGCGTTGAGACTGTTCAATGAGTTGAAGTTCAGTAGGTGATTTGACTCGACGTACTCGTTCGATTGGATCGCTGGGGATGAGTTGGTGAGGATGAAAGTCGGCTGAGCGTTGGATGAAATTTGAGTGGGTTAGATCTTGGTCCATTCCAATTGTGAGGGAATCCGTTGAGATGCGCGAAAGGATGTTCTTATTTGGATCGGCAATACTGAGTTCAAGAGAAGAACTGAGAAGGGAAGTTTGGTCCTCTGCCCAGGGCAGGGTTCGAAATGAGGTGTAGAGGACTGCGTCTTTTTCAGTGAGAAAGAGGGTATGGGGCTCGCCACGAAAGCCAGTACAATAACGGACGTTCGCTTGTTTGTTTGTGATGAGGGCACTGAGGTTTTGCTGCCGCATTTCTTCGCGAACGGCTTGCAAGCGAGCGCTCATTTCCTGCGCTGTGAAGAGGGAAGGGTTGTTCATTGGGATCATCGCTACTATGAGAAGAACCTTGTCCTTGGGGTTGAGGAGTTAAACTCGTTTCTAGAATTCCTTATCGGCAAAGACGAACCAAGAAATAAGGAGATAAGTCACAACATAGGCACTGGCAAGAAGGACGACTTTTAGGGTGGCTATGACTGGGATTACCGTTCCGCGAATGGCGGCATCGGAGAGAGCGAAAAGCGATAAATCTGGGAAAATGAGACCCAATGCTTGGAGGCCAGCTTTGCCGAAAAAGGACTCTCCAATCACTGTGGTCTCCATCCAGAATTCCCTCGCTTGGCCCAGAAAGAATCCGATGAAATAGACCATCAGGGTGCAAACAATGGTAAAAAGAGTCGAAGAGCTAAAGGTTGAAATCAGGAGTGCAACGGAGGCAATAACAGCTGCTTCTAGAAAGATGCTGAGAATCCCAAATTGGAGAGAGGCGGTTGGGCCTTGTAGGCGGACTTTAGCCACCTCGGTTTCGATTTCAGCTGGAGTGCGATCATATTGCTCCAGTAAGGCGATTCGCTCGGAGACGACGACATCGGTGCGGTAACTGAGTAGGCCTGTTGTAAGTAGGTCCATTAGTAGGAGCGCAACGAAGGTGAGCATGAGTACTCCGAGGAGCTTTCCGATGAGGTAATCGAGACGAGGGACAGGTTTGCAGAGAATCGTATAGAGAATGCGATCTTCAAGGTCTCGGGGAATGATGAGAGCGGTTGCGGAGAGAGAAAAAATAATGGCGAAGAGCTTCATGAGGCCAATGACACTAGATTTCCAAACAAGGAGCTCTTGTTCAGCGACAGCTTCAGGGCCGATATGGTGAGGTAGGCGAAAAAAATTCAGCGCAATCGTGAGCACTACGAAAATAGCCAAAAAGTAAAACACCTTCATTCGCACCAGCTGGGTGAAGGTTCCAGTTGCGATAGTAAGAATGCGATGCACAGGGACGAAAAGTATCGTCTCGTTTGCGATGAGACAAGAGGAGAGGTGACTTACTTCTCCTTACTGGTGCGATAGGCGCGCGCAAGAAGGCCAGCTCCTGCCGCAATCATCACAAAAATGAGAAGGAGATGGGTTGTCTTAAGGTTGAGCTGAAATCGAATGCGGCTAAAAATTTCGAGAATCACGATCGCGAGACCGCCTCCTGCCAACCACCAAGCCCACTTTTTCGCGGCATCATAGAAAAGGATGGTTGCTCCAATGATGAAGGGGACGAAGATGATTCCCATTGACGTGGTTGCGCCCATTCCTCCTCGACGATGCATCATTCCCGAAAAGGCCCCATAGTCTCCGCTTACCACCCGAACTGAATCCAGTAATAGGTAGAGGCCAACGCCGCAGAGAGCGAGGCCTCCTCCAGCAAGAAAGAGAGTTTCGCCTCCTTCAGAACCACCGGGCTTGAGTTTGGAAGGGGGCTGTTCGGGATCGGATTTCATAAGGGGGAGGACTTTACCGTATACTGAGGTTATTTGGAAATGAGTCCTCCCTCAAGGGAAAAGGGCTAGCTCCTCGACATACCACCTTCGCGTCAAATCTCTTCAGAAGGTTTATTTAA
>CAYUHN010000025.1:0-25446 GCA_964444495.1 uncultured Roseibacillus sp.
CTAATTTTTAATATCGCTTTCTAGAATCCTACGAGTGCTCCGATGGGATTGGGAACGAAGCCTAGAATGATGATGAGGAAGGTGGCGGTGTAGAGAACGGCTTTGGTTGTGTTGGAGAGTTCAATTTCAGGGCCGTTGGTGGGAGGGCTCCAGAACATCAAGCGAATGATTTTGAAATAATAGTAAAAGCCCGCAGCTACTCCGATGAAGCCAGCGATGATAGCAAACCAGAGTTCGCTCTTAACGGCGGCAGAGAAGACGTAGAATTTACCGTAAAAGCCAACGGTGAGAGGAAGGCCGGCGAGAGCGGCAAAGATGATAGTGAGGATCCAAGCGAGCACGGGTTGGCTCGAGGCGAGGCCTTGGAGGCTTTTCAAGTTCTCTGAGCCAGTCGATTGGCTGATTGCCTGTAGCGCGAACATGGCTGCAATCGTCATGATGAGATAGGTTGCGAGGTAGAATCCAACAATCTGGTAGGTCGAAGGCTGGTTTTCTGAACCACTCTGCCAAGCAGCGAGGGCAAGAATGAGGAAGCCGGCATTGGCTACTGAAGAGTAGGCCAAAAGGCGCTTGAGGTTGGTTTGAGCAATCGCGGCGAGGTTTCCAATAATGAGGGTGACCGCAGCGATCACCATGAGGATGAAGATGGTTTTGTCGCGGGTGAGTTCGCTAATGAGAAAAGGTTCAAGAATACGCATTCCAACAATGAATCCCGCTGCTTTAGAGCCGACTGAGAGGAAGGTGGTAATCGGAGTTGGAGCTCCTTGATAAACGTCTGGAATCCAGAGGTGCATGGGTGCTGCTCCTACTTTGAAAGCAATGGAAATGACGACGAGAGAAATACCGAAGAGGAGAGGAGTGGTGTTTTTATCGAGACCAGTTTGAGCAATCGATTCAGGAGAAAGGAGGATCTTGATGTCTTCGAGTTGAAGAGAACCGGTGATTCCGTAGATCCAAGAGATTCCGTAAACGAGAAATCCCGTAGAGAGGGCTCCGAGAATGAGGTATTTAACTCCCGCTTCAAGAGAGCCTACGTTGCGTCGCATGTAAGCAACCAAGACATAGAAAGTGACAGTGGTGAGCTCGAGAGCGACGAAAGCCATTACGAGGTCTTTGGCTGAAGCCATCCACATCATTCCTGCACAGGCGAAAAGTGGGAGAGCATAGAATTCTCCCGTTCCTTGCTCAGAGCCAGGATGGTCAGTGAAGCGAGCGAGAACTTTCCGATAATCGAGACTCATGAGAGTGACGAGGAAAGTGGTTACAAGCGCGAAACCTTTGAAGAAACGAGCACTGGTATCGCTGGAGTAGAAGCGTTCGATTTCGGGGCCAGTTCCATTTGTTGCAAAAAAGAGGTGAACGAAAATAGCAACAAGACCTGCGCAGGCAGCCCAGCCGAGAATCGATTTATCCTCACGAGGAAAGAAGGCCTCAGCAAGCAGCAGGGCCACGCCGAGAAGGACGACTAGCACTTCGAGATAGTGACAAGGAATAGACATGGTGAAGAAAGCTTACTTTGGCGAGGAGAGTGAGACAGTTGTGCGGCTGCTGGTAGGAGCCGGAGTGACGGGTTCGGACTTATCGTCCATGAGGCCGAAGAGGAGGTTTGGGAATAGGCCGACTATGAGAAGAGCGGCTGCGAGAAGGATGGCAGGAGCTTCATCTCGCCAAGAAGCATCTTGAGCAGACTCAGTCGCTGGGACAGTTTCGCCTTGGAAGATTTTCCGGATGGCACGGAGCATGTAAATGGCGGAGAGGACGACTCCGAAGATGGCAATGATGGTTCCGATTTGAACGGCTCCCAACGGTTGGTCGGGGGTCCAGTTTTCAAAGCCAGAGAGGAAGACTGCGACTTCACCTGCGAAGTTGGCTAGTCCAGGAAGTCCGATGGAAGCCATTCCAGCGATTCCGAAAAGAAAGGCGAGTGTGGGAGCCGTTTTGGCGAGCCCGCCGAGTTCGTTGAGTCGTAGATTACCAGTGAGGCGTTCGATACGATCCGAGAGAAGGAAGAGAAGAGCAATGGAAACTCCGTGAGCAAACATCAGCACGACCGCTGCAGGGAGGGCGATGTTGTTTTCTCCTTGGCCTGCGGCAAGGGCGGCAATGGCGAGGAAAATGTATCCCATGTGCATTACGGAGGAGTTTGCGAGAAGGTTATCGAGGCGGCGCTGATTGATGGTGACCATGCCAACCCAGAGAATGTTACCGAGGAGAAGAACAACGAGGGCAACAAGCCAGTGTTGAAGACCTTCAGGAACGAGAGGGTAAACTCGTAGCAGTCCATAGAGTCCGAATTTTTTGAGGACTCCAGCATGAAGCATGGTGATAGGCGTGGGAGCAGAGGCGTATGCGGGTGCGGCCCAAGAGTGAAAAGGGAAGAGGGAAACGAGAACTCCGAATCCTATGATAAGAAGAGCCGCGATTCCGACTTGTTTGTCGGGAGCAATTTCTCCCTTGAGGAGGTCTGCGAAGAGAAGGGACGAGGAATCGGTTGCGGCAACGAGCCCAACTAAGCCCGCGAGAAGAATGATCGATCCAAGCGCCAAGTAGATGGTGACTTGCCAAGCGGCAGTCTTACGGTCTCCTTTACCCAACATGCCAATCATAAGGAAAGTGGGAATCAGCGCCAGTTCGTGGAAGGCGTAGAAGAAGAAGAGGTCTGTGGAAAGAAAGGCTCCCACCGCGCCAAGGGAAATAAGGAGGATGGAAATGTACCAAAGGTTCTCTTTTCCTTCGGGGCATTTCCCAGCTAATACGGCTGGAATGGTAACAAGAGTAGCGAGAAGCATCATTACCACGGACATGCCGTCGGGGAGACCAAGGGCGAGGTGAATTTGAGGCTTGGAAAGGACTTGGATGGAGAACGCTCCTAGGTCGGGGTCTTGAGTTCGGCTCCAGACAATAGCGGCGACAAAGGCGAGACCGAAGTTTCCAACCGAAGCAAGGAGTGCGAGGTTGCGGGCTGGTCCACCGGCGATGATGGCAATGATGGCCACCAGTGGAATAGCAAGTAGAAGAATGAGAGTTTGGTCGAACATGGAAAAACGATAAGTTGGAGTCTCCTAGAGAACGAAAACGGTGAGATAGATAACAAGAACGATACCTATTCCCATAATGAGTGTGTAGGTCTGAAGAGAGCCGTTTTGGAGACGGTTGAAGAGTTGTCCGGCCGTGGCAGTGAGTCGGGTGAGCCCGCCGACGAGAAGGCCGCCAATGAGGAATTCATCAAGGACAGCAATGGTGGCGGCTTTGAGGTTGATGGCATACTGCACAACTTTGTCGTAGGCTTCGTCGATGTAGAAGCGGTTGGCAAAGAGCTTAGCGGCGGGATATTTGCTGAGCTTATCTTCGTCTTTGTTGTAGTAGAGGATATAGGCTCCTGCTGCTCCGGCAGCTACCGCGAGGATGGAAGCCAAGAGGGGCACCCCAAACTCGAATTTAGCGTGGTGATAAAGAGGTGATGTGGCGTCGGCGATAAAGGGCCAACCTGCAAAAATGGAAGGAACTGCTAGAACGAGAAGAGGAACAAACATGAGTGGCCCGACTTCTTTGGCTTCCTCAGAATTCTTGGAACGCGATTTCCCGAGGAAGACGATACAGAAGAGACGGCCCATGTAGAAAGTAGTTAGAACGGCTACAAGGACGACGAGGAGAAAGAGTGGTTTGTTGTGTAACCAAGTTTCGTGAAGAATTTGCTCTTTGGAGAAAAAGCCAGCAGTGAGAGGAAAGCCGACGAGAGCGAGGGTGCCGATAGCAAAAGTAATTGCGGTGATGGGCATTTTTTTAAAGAGGCCTCCCATTTGCCAGATATCTTGTTCGTGGTGACAAGCATAGATGATGGCTCCAGAGCCAAGGAAGAGAAGAGCTTTGAACCAAGCATGAGTGAAGAGATGGAAGACTGCTCCTTCAGTTGAATGGCCATGAGCGATTCCCAGCATGAGAACCATGTAGCCGAGTTGAGAGAGGGTGGAGTAGGCGAGCACCTTTTTGATGTCCGACTGTTGAGTGGCCATGAGCGCGGCCATGAGAGAAGTGATGCCACCAATCCATGCGATGGTCTGAGTGGACCAGGCGGGAAAAGCTTCCATTCCGACTGACATGAAGACTCGAGCCATCATGTAAACTCCAGCAGCAACCATGGTAGCAGCGTGGATGAGGGCGGAGACAGGAGTGGGGCCTTCCATCGCATCTGGAAGCCAGACGTGGAGTGGTGCTTGAGCTGACTTTCCCATGGCTCCACAGAAAATGCAGAGAAGTGCGGCGCCAAGGATTCCGGCGCTCACTCCATGAGGAATTTCCATTTCGGAGAAGACCAATTTTCCGGTGATTCCCCACAACATGAGAATTCCGACCATAAAGCCAAAGTCGCCAACTCGGTTAACGCAAAATGCTTTCTTAGCAGCTTCGGCAGCAGAATCTTTGGTGAACCAGTGTCCGATGAGAAGGTAGGAGGAAAGTCCAACCAGTTCCCAGAACATGAACATCATGATGAAGTTGTTCGCCAAGACGATTCCGGTCATGGAGAACATGAAGAGCGAGAGGCATCCAAAGTAACGAGCTCGTGCGGCATCTTTCGCCATGTAGACAAGGGAGAAAATATGAACGAGCGCTCCCACTCCAGTCACGACAAGCATCATGCGGCGAGCCATTGAGTCTAGCAGCAGGCCCACAGAGATTTCAAAACTACCGGGAAATTTAGCCCATGAAAATGTCGTTGTCCGATCTCCAGCGCCTAAAAGAACAAGCGTAATGAGCAGGGTAACGAGAACGCTACCCGTGGAGAGCCAAGATGAGAAGAGAGCATTCTTTTTGAGTCCCAGCTGAATAATAGCCGCGCTCAGAAGAGGTAGGATGAGAAGAAGCCAAGCGTAATCCATGGATAGTAGGGCGAGAATTGAGAGAGAAAAGAAATTGGCTAGCCTCGCATGGAGGTGAGGTCATCGACCTTGATGGTCTGGCGAGAGCGATAGACCGCGACAATGATGGCGAGGCCTACTGCAACCTCGGCGGCGGCAACGGTGACAATGAAAAAGACAAGCGTCTGAGCGTTGTAGTCGGGCAGGCCGTCAGCGGTATTTGGATTGAAGCGAGCAAAAGCAACGAGCGTTAGGTTCGCCGCTGCTAGCATCATTTCCAAGCACATGAAGACAATGATGATATTGCGTCGTGCGATGACGCCCGCGAGACCAATGGCAAAGAGAATGCCACTGAGCATGAGATATTGGTTGAGTTCGACCGGTTGCACGGAATTGAAAGGTAAGAGAAAAAGTTAGGCGGATTGATCCTTTTTGGAGAGAGTGACCACACCGACCGTGGCGACGAGAAGAAGGACTCCCATAATTTGAAGAGGCAAGTTGTAGGAGGCATTTTTTTCGCCACTTACGATGTTTTCGCCATGACCATCGAAGATGGTTTTGCCAACGAGATGGACGTCGGGAAGTTGGCCGTCGATAAGATTGGATTCGATTTTAGGGATGTCGTTTTCCGAGCGTGTTTTTTTTCCTTCGAGCTTAGCGATGGCTCGCTCTGCAGCTGAGTGAGCAGCAGCAGCCTCCAGGTCGAGACTACGAGCTTCTGGTAGCTCGGACTTGATAACGACTCCTAAGATTTGAAGAACTAAGATGCCGGGGATGAGCGCGGCGGCGGTGATAGTGGTAGGTTTCCAGATTCGAGGGCCCTCTTCTTTGAGGTCGAGAAGCATGATGATGAAAATGAACAACACCATGATGGCCCCCGCGTAGACGAGGATTTGGATAATGCCTACGAAGTAAGCATTGAGACCAACGAAGATTGCTGCGAGGCCCACGAATGAGGCCACCATGTAGAGGGCGCTAGTAACGGGGTTTTTAACGACAATCATCGCACAAGCCGTTGCCACGGTAATGAGTGCGAACAGATAAAAGAAAACTGCGGGCATGAGGTGGTAAGTAAAAGTTCTTTGCTAACTGGTTTCTTTGACGAACTGCTTATTTCAGCTCGTTCCACTTGTTGATGAGGCCCACGCGTTTGCCTCCGATTTCGTAAAGCTTCTCTTTGTCGTGAACCATTTCTTCGCGACTGGTTCCGGTGATGGCGTAGTCCTTGCGGAGATAAATCGCTTGTTCGGGGCAGACCTCTTCGCACATGCCGCAGTAGATGCAGCGAATCATATCGATATCGAAGGCTTTCGGTCGTTTTTCGACCTTGGCCCAAGGGTCATCGGAAGGGATTTCACCTGGAGTGATCTTGATCGCTTTGGGCGGACAAATAAATTCGCAGAGTTGGCAAGAGACACAGCGTTCGCGGTCTTGCTCGTCGGTGACGAGAGCAGGGGCTCCACGATAATACTCTGGGAGTTGGTCATCCCACTTTTGCTCGGGATACTGCATGGTTACTCCAAGACCAGAGGAGTTGAGAGTTTCAGCTCCACGCGATTTACCCAAAAGAGACTTAACGGCATGGCCAAGAGTGATCGTGAAGCCTTTAAAAATAGCAGGAAGGGTCAGCTTCTCGCTGGTTGATAGCTTGGGGCGTTCGATTTTGACGACGGGCATGACTGATGGATGGTGGAAGGAGATCTAGCTTTCGACAGTAACAGCGGCTTCGGGCTCGATAGAGCTTTCGCCAGTTTTGACCTTGGGTGCGCCGATCTCGTTGTCGAGAGTCTTTGCGAGGTAGAAAACGAAAGCGGAAAAGACGCCGAGAAGGGCGAGCGCTCCGAGGAAAGGTGCTCCTGTGAGTGCGCCCTCGCGATTGGCAATGAGAAGAGCCGTGAGGAAGATATTGATGAGGGCCAGTTCGAAGAAGACCACCCAACCAAGCTTCATCAATTGATCATAGCGGAAGCGAGGGATGGACCAGCGAACGAGAATGAAAAATAGGATAAAGGCAGTCACCTTTGTGAGGAAGCAGCCCATGTGAATGAAGAGGGTCCAGATCGGGTAAGCTCCATTGTCGGAGATTAGAGCTTTATCGAGTCCGAAAGGCAGCGACCAGCCACCGAGGAAAAGAGTTACAATTAGCGCGGAGCCAATAACCATCGCGGCGTATTCTCCAAGGAAGAAGAGCGCAAACTTCATGGAAGAATACTCAGTGTGATAGCCACCCACGAGTTCCGTTTCGCACTCGGCGAGGTCAAAAGGAGTTCGGTTGGTTTCGGCGAAAATTGAGATACTGAAAATGATGAAAGCGAGAGCCATCGGCACCCAGAGAATCCATTGGTAGAGGCCCCCTGCTTCCCAGTAACCAGAGGTGATGATGAGGCCGCGCTCGTTCCAAAGAGGGAGAAGAAGCCATCCACCCGAAGATTGGCTTTGCACAATGTTTCCTAGATTGAGGTCTCCAAAGTAGAGTAGAACCGGAATGATGGAGAGTCCGAGTGCGATCTCGTAGGAAATCATTTGAGCGGAAGCTCGCACTCCACCGATGTAGGGATACTTCGAGTTAGAAGCCCATCCTGCGATGGTGATGCCATGAACCGAAATGGAAGCGATGGCGAAGATGAAAAGAGGTCCCACATTGAGGTCGGCGATGGCCATTGAGATCGGCTGCTCGATGCCAGGAACATTGACGGGGCTTGAAAAGGGAATCACGGCGAGGGTGATCAGCGATGGGACCATGGTAAGGCACGGTGCCAGCCAGAAGAAATGTTTCCGAACATGGGAGGGGGTGAAGTCTTCTTTTAGAATGAATTTAAGACCATCAGCAATGGGCTGGGTCAGGCCTCCGAGGGGAAGCTTGATGTCATTTTTCATTCCTAAAATCGAAGTCGGAATCATAGTCCGGTTCGGTCCGACTCGGTCTTGGATGATGGCCGAGAAGCGCCGTTCAGCATAAACTGAGTAGGCGACAAAAGTCAGAACGATAACGAAGAAGAGCCCAATCTTGATGAGCGAAGCGATGAAGAAAGCAAGGTCCATTGTATGAGGAGGAGAGTAGTTTCTTGAATAGTCTTTATCCGACGATTTGGCCGCTCTTAACTCGTTCTTTTTCCTTTTCGAGAAGAGGAATCGTCACTCCAGTGTCAGTGATGGGGACGCCGAGGTCGCCGATCTTCTGGAGTGTGAGGTCAGCGAATTCTTTGATTTCTTGGGCGAGCATGCCGAAGACGTCTTGAATTTTCTGCGGGGCTGGAGCCTCGGGTGAAATAGCGGTGAGGAGTTGGGATAGAATTTCCCAATCTGGAAGAGCTTCCCCAGGAGGGAGGATAGCTCGATTTAAACGCTGGAGACGGCCCGTTACATTGACCATGCTGCCGCGTTTCTCGGCAAAACTCGCTCCAGGAAGAACGACGTGAGCTCGGCCAGCGGTGGCATTTGAAAGGATATTTAGCACGACGAGGTGCTTGAGCTTGGAGAGTTCGTCCGTAGAGAAGCCCGATTCGGTGAGATCTTCTCCCACAATCAAAGCCGCCTCGATTTCTCCTGAATTGATGCCTTCTTTGATCGGATCGTATTTATCGAAGGGATTGTCGTCTCCAAGAACCAGCTTAGCTCCCGTGGTATTTGGATTGCGGTCTGCGCTCATCAATTTGCCATCTGATTCATCATTGCGAGCAATCAAGACAAGGTTCTTAGCTCCAAGGGCTTCCTTGATTTTCTTGAGGAGAAGAATTTCTTCGTTGGTGCAACGAGCAGAAGCTACGATGGCGATTTTATGACCCTCAAGTCCTTTGAAGCCTTTCGCTGCGGCCTCGATCGCATTTGTCATCGAAGTCGAGCTGTGAACTTTGCCAGAGGAGCTATCCTCACCGGCTATTAGCGGAGCTGTCAGGCGGTGTTCGTTTTGAAACTTGTGAAAAGCGAGGCGATGAGAGTCGGGCATCCAAGCTGAGTTGACCTCATTATTTTCCCGTGGAGTGATACGGTAAATTTCGTTGCCTCGGGTCCAGACATCAATATTACAACCCGTTCCACAATTCACATCGATGGAGGGAGTGCTTTTGAGGAACCAGACACGCATCTGGAAGCGGAAGTCGTTGCTGGTCAGCGCTCCAACTGGGCAAATATCGACCGTATTAAGACCATAATTGTTGTCGAGCTTACGACCAGGGTGGACTGTGAGAGTGGTATGGGTGCCGCGATCTGTAAATCCAAGCACCGGATCATCAGCCACCTCGTCCATAAAGCGGATGCAGCGGCTGCACATGATGCAGCGCTCGTCATCAAGGCGAATGCGAGGTCCGATATCGACGTTTTTCGGCTTTTTAACCTTATTCTCTTGGAAACGGGAGTGGCCTTTACCATGGCCAACGGAAAATTCTTGCAGGGTGCATTCGCCGGCTTGGTCGCAAATCGGACAATCAAGAGGGTGATTGATGAGGAGAAATTCCATCACATCTTCGCGACATTTCTCTACCAAGTCACCGGAGGTCCGAATTCCCATGTTTTCGGCCACGGTATTGGCGCAGGCGATGACAGGGCGGGGCATCCAGCCAATCTCTTGGTAGCCCTCTTCATTGAAACTTGGTTCAGCGCCAGGGGCTAGACGCGGCGGCATACCCATTTGCACCAGGCACATGCGGCAGTTGCCGGGAGAGGAAAGCTTAGGGTGGTAGCAATAATGAGGAACCTCTTTTTCGGCTATTTTACAGGCCTCAATCATGCGAGTGCCCTTGGGAACCTGGATCCAATTGCCGTCCACTTGCACGTTTACGAGACCTTTTTCGGCAGCAAGGTCTTTGGGAAGGGCAGTGGTGGTGGCGGTCTCGCTCATTATTTTACGCCCGGACTATGGATTGAGGCATCGAGTGGGGCAAGTGGACTTTGTGAAATTTTTCACAAAGTCTAAAAGAGAGAGGAGCAGTCCGAAGACTGCTCCCTTTGTAGCGTTGTTTTTAGCCTAATTGCCCTATGAGGCTATTCCGGTCATTAAGCGGGAGTATCCAGCTTTTTGAGGTGCTTTTCCTCGGCTTTACCGTAGGCGGCGAGCCTTTCCTGCCGAACTCCATGAAAGTAGAGAATGATGGCGAGGATGAGGCCCGCTGCCACTGCGGAAAGAACGGCGAGAGGGTGATCGATGAAAGAATCTCGGCCAGTTGGAATCATCATGACTACTGGAAGGGCTAAGAGGGCGAAACCGGCAACAAAAGCGTCATTGGCGATTTCGACGAAACTGAAAGCTCTCGTTTTCAGTCCGACCCAGAGTTTTCCCATCACGAGCTGTCCAAGATGGCTGCCGAAGAGGGCGATTCCAACGGCGACCAGAACCCAGTTGATCCAGGGAAGGTGAAACATTTCCACCTTATCAATCCACTCCAGCATTGAGCTGGCGGTCTCGCGACCTTCTGGTGTTTCGGCAAGCTCATTGAGGCGGGTGGAGAGAGCTTCGTATTCGGAGGCAACTTTCGAACCAACATCGCTGGCGGTCTCGCGAAGCTTATCAGCTTCTTTGTTAAGGGTTGTCTGAGCTGTTACACCTACGGCACTTCCCGTTAACAAGAACGGGACCAATTTGTTTGTTGTCATGTTCATCATGCTGTTCTCCTTTCGGATAAACAGATGAAACAACGCTTTCGATGAGTGCGCTATTACAAGAGGAGGGTTCTCTTGTAATCAGGTGATGCGAAAGGCCAAACAGGCATCATGGTTCGAAATTTTTTGGGCGTTTTTTCATGATAAGTTCTCTTGTTTTGCCCAATGAGTCCTCTTTGCTCCTTCATTTGAATATTTTTAATTTTTGTGTCTGCATTGTGTTCTTCCCCCGAAGAGGCTCGCTTGAGAAGGATGTGATGTTATTATCCAATTTGTGACCGAACTTCTCACACATGGAGGCCCTGTTCTTTGGGCTCAATTAATTCTAGCCTTTATTGCGCTGGTGTTGGTGTTGGAAAGGCTGATCTTTTTTCAGATTGTTCGCACCCAGGTGACTCAGTTGCTACAGGGGATGCACCTCCATCTTAAAACCAAAAATTTTGCGGAAGCGGCCTATCAAGTGAGCCAAGAGCCTGGGCCTGCTGCACGGGTTGCTCATTCGGTAGTGATGCGGCACGAGACTCCTCGGGCAGATTTGGTCTCAATCGCTGAGGAGGCCGTGCGTCTTGAGGTTCCGTCTTTAGAGAAGAATCTTCGCATGTTGGTTGCTATGGCGACCTTTGGACCTTTATTAGGATTGCTGGGAACAGCCCTAGGATTATTGGATATTTTTTCGAAAATAGCCAGTTTGGGAGGAACGATTGCTCAGGCACAAGTTGCTGAGGGACTCTACCAGAGCTTACTTACCACTATGGTGGGTTTGTCTTTGGGGGCGGCTGCTTATCTGGCTTCTCTTCTCCTGCAAGGGAGAGCACGGAGAGCTCTCAATGAGCTAGAGCGCACGGCTTTTGAAACGGTTAATCTCGTCACAGATGCAAGGGAAGAAAGCGATGTTGTTCCACTTCCTTCTGCTCTCAACCAATCTCGCAATGAGCAGCCTCGGATGGAGTCACCTAAGGAAAGAGCCTAGTTCTCGATGTCATTATTTTGAAGACTCAGTTGGAAATCAAACGTGGGGGAGGCTGGCTTTTGGCCTTTGGAGTGCTGGATATTACGGTGCTCGTGTTGGTTTTTGGTTTTTTGGCGGCAGGTTGGGCTCATCAACCGGGTATGGAGGTGGCGCTTCCCAAAACGAATCAACGCCTTTTTGTCCCAAATGAGACCCTGATCCTATCGATTACAGGCACTCTTGAGCCTTCCTTTTTCCTTGGCCCTCGACAAGTGCGCCTACAGGAGCTGCGAGATGAATTGTCGCAAGCTCGAGAAGAGAATATTGAGATGGTTGTCCTACGAGTAGATAAGCAAGTTCCATCTCAATGGGCGCTGGAGGTTAGCGAGTTGATTTTAGAAGAAGGGCTACGCTGCGGATGGCTTGCTGAATCAGCCGAGGAGACTAGATGACCGCTTCTGACAATCGAGAATTCGAGAGTGCTCTAGTGCGCAAGCGTTGGCAAAAAGCAATAGGTGGCGCTTTTTTATTAAGTGTGCTGGCGTCTTTGTTGATTAAGCTTCCTATTCCTTTATTACTAACTTCATCTAATTTAAGCGAGGAAGTGGGTCAAAAAACGAAGTCTCCCGCAATCGAGTTCATTCCTGCTGAGGTTATTCAGGGTGAATTGGCGGTGCTTTTCACTCCAGAAGCGCTTCCTTTCGATTCTACAGATGAGGCATTGCCTTCAGTTGATCATTTGCTCGAGCGTCTTGAAATTGAATTTCCCTCCGAGGAAAAGACTCTGCCGCTTAGGCCTTTCGTTTTTGCAAAACCAGAACGAGAATCTCTTCTCCCTCCCATTGTGGTGACCCTCCCGGTTCTGCAAGCTCTTACTGAAGAAGATCTTATTCCGGCTTTTGCTGGTTCTGAGACTGTGGAAGAGGAAGGACGTGAGACTGTTCTCAGCTTTGAAGTGCTTGGGGATCATCCGGAGCTCAACGAGTATTTAGCCAGTAGCGGAGGAATTCCTTTAGAGGGAGTGCTGATGGATTTTTCTGAAAAAATTCGTTGGGCTTGGTCATTTGACGAGGCAGGGAGCCTTTCTTTTGCTATGCCTGCTAGCGAAGATTACGGGGGGGGGATTGAAGATGAATTACGCTTCGCATTGCATGAGATGTTTCCTTCAGCTGAAGAAACTGAAGCAACGACTCCAGCTTGGGCTGGTCAAACAGTCATAGTGATGGCAGGTCGGAAAGAGGTCGATAGATGAAAATTTTGACCGAAATGTTCTTTTTGGAAGCTTACTTGGTTCCTTTGCAGGCTCTATTAGAGAGGCTTCCGCTAGCGGTTGTTTTGGCGACCAGTATTTGGGTTTTTAAGAGCTTTGTGCAAAGTTCTCGAAAGCGTCTTGGAATCGCTCGTGAGGTGGAAAAGCGTCCACGAGTTTGTGCTCAGTGTGGTTTATGCGAAGAATCTGCGACGACCCAAGACAGTTATCGTTATGGGGAATGTCAATTTTGTGGTGGAGTGACAAGTCGAGCTCATCAGGAATGGCACCAAGGACAGTGAGCTTTATCTTGAGGATGTAATTGGGTGACAGGATCTGGTGAAACTTCGGGTGATTTTTCTTTAGGGCTTCCCTAGGAGCCTGTTACTTTCGTCGGAAGAAACACGAAGATGACCGAACGAAGAGTGGTGATAACGGGAATAGGGGGAGTGACCCCTTTGGGGAATGATTGGGCCACCAGTTGGGAAGGCCTGAAGGCCGGACGTAGCGGGATTGCTCCTATCGAGTCGATGGATGTGGAGGAGTATGGCTGCAAGATTGGTGGAGAAGTCCGCGGCTATGATGCGGTGCCTTATTTCAATAACAGCAAGGAAGCCCGACGAGTGGATCGTTATGCCGCTCTTGCGATGGGTGCCTCTAAGATGGCTATGGCCGATAGTGGGCTTGACCCCGAAGCAGTCGATAAGACTCGCGTCGGAGTGATGGTGGGAAGCGGTATCGGTGGACTGGCGACCTTGGAAAAGAATCATGCGACCTGTCTTAAGCGAGGGCCAGCAAAGGTCTCTCCCTTCACGATTCCGATGATGATTTCGAATATTGGTAGCGGTCTCATCTCAATGGAATACGGATTTGGAGGACCGAACATGTCGATTGTCACCGCTTGTGCCACTGCCAACAACTCAGTTGGCGAAGCTTGGCGAATGCTCAAGTTCGGCGATGCGGATGTCTTCCTTGCGGGAGGATCGGAAGCGAGTTTTACCCCGATGGGCTTATCTGGTTTTGGTAATATGAAGGCCTTGAGTACTCGCAACGATGAGCCGGAAAAGGCGAGTCGTCCCTTCGACTCAGGCCGAGACGGATTTGTTATGGGGGAAGGCGCTGGAGTGGTAGTCTTAGAAGAGTTATCCCATGCCAAAGCGCGTGGAGCTACTATTTATGCCGAATTGGCGGGCTATGGCGTTAGTGCGGATGCTTATCATCTGAGTGCACCTTCTCCAGATGGCACCGGTCCTGCCCGAGCAATGGCGATGGCGCTGAAGCATGCACAGCTCAATCCAGAAGAGATCACTTACCTGAATGCGCATGGAACTTCCACTCCGTTGGGAGATATTGCCGAGACTAAAGCGATGAAAATAGCCTTTGGGGACTATGCGAAGTCGGGATTGATGGTGAGTTCCACAAAGTCAATGACTGGACACCTCTTGGGTGCTGCTGGAGCGGTAGAGCTTGCTGCCTGCGTCATGGCAGTTGGAGAGGGAGTCATTCCTCCCACGATCAATCAAGAGAACGCTGACCCAGAATGTGATCTCGATTATGTGCCAAATGAAAGTCGTGAAGTTGAGGTCAAGGCTGCGATGAGCAATGGCTTTGGCTTTGGCGGCCATAATGCCACCTTGGTGGTCAAGCGTTTCGAGGATTGATGAACTTCCGGAACCATCGACAGGTCGCTTTTTCTGAAACCGACGTGTCGGGACGGGTTCATTTTACTGCTTTCCTTCGCTGGGCGGAAGATGCCGAGCATGCTTTTCTAAGAGAAGTGGGTGTTCCTGTTTTCGAACAGGAAGAGAATTCCACTGGTTGGCCGCGGGTAAGAGTTCAATGTGATTACTTAGCGCCAGCTGTTTTTGGAGACAGCGTGGAAGTGCAATTGACTCTCCATGCCCATGGAAAAACTTCTCTCTCTTGGGAATTTCAAATTCTTAAAAATTCACCAGAAGGGGCGACTTGTTGCGCAAAGGGAAGTTATAAAACGGTCTTAGTTCGTGGTGAGTCAGGTGCCGAGCAACCGACTTCGATTTCAAGAGAATGGATTGAGAAAGTTAAAACAGCATTGGTTTGAGCTTATTTACTATTTGGGTGGTGGGTGTGTTGCTGGTCTGAAATGAAGCGAGGCTTTTCTATTCGGTCATCGCTTGTTTTTTTGTTAAATTTTGCGGAATGGTTTCTCAGATTACAATTTTGACTGGAGCAGGGGTTTCGGCTGAGTCGGGAGTAAAGACCTTTCGCGATGACGGTGGTTTGTGGGAAGGGCATCGCGTAGAGGATGTGGCTACTCCCGAAGCTTTTCAAAGGGATCCTGAACTGGTTCATCACTTTTACAATCTTCGTCGTGCTCAACTCAACGAGGTAGAGCCAAACGATGCTCATCGTGCGCTTGCCAGGTTGGTTAATGAGGCTAAGGCGGAAGTGACTCTGGTTACTCAGAACGTGGATGATTTGCATGAACGTTCTGGTTTATCAGAGAATCAAGTGTGGCACATGCACGGGCAATTACGTCGGGTAAAGTGCCAAGAATGTGGGAGGAGTGCAGCTTGTGACGGGGATTTATTAGTAGATTCTGTATGCGGTTTGTGTGGGAAAAAAGGGGAGATGCGCCCAGATATTGTTTGGTTTGGGGAGATTCCTTACGGAATGGATCGTATTCAAAATAAATTGGTGAAAACAGACTTGTTCTTGGCTGTGGGAACCTCTGGAGCGGTCTATCCAGCTGCAGGTTTTGTAAGTCTAGCGAAAGCGGCAGGAGCAAAAACTCTAGAGTTTAACCTTGCCGCTACTAATATTACTGGAATCTTTGACGAAGTTTACGAGGGGCTAGCCGGAGAGACTGTCTCCGCGTGGGTGGAAAAATATTTGGAAGCAGAATAGTGTCGTGGAGACGAGCGTCGGAATTATTATTAGAACGCGTAAGCTCACGGAGACGAGTTTGATTGTGACTTGGTGCACGAGTGATTCAGGTGTTCTCAAGACTGTAGCCAAAGGCGCTCGCAAAGGTAGAAAGGGGTATAGCCAAAATCTTGACCTATTTGCAGAAGCGGAATTGGTTTGGGTGCGAAGTCGTAGTAGCGAATTGCATCGACTGTCAGAATTTTCTATCAATGACCTTCGTCAACCAATTCGCGAAAATTATGGTCGAATGGTTTTAGCTTCTTATTTTTGCGAAGTGGTAGAGCGGGCGGTAGAGCCTGAATGTCAGATTCCTGAAATTTACGACCTATTGAAAAGAGCGCTGAACTACCTCAAGAAAGAGGGCGAATTGAAAAAGGCTGTCCCGCATTTCGAGAAGGAAATGGCAGATTGTCTTGGGTTAGGAAAGGAGAGTTGCTATCAAGTTCGCTTGCAAGAAATGTTGCAAGGAGGGTTTCCTCGCAGTCGGCAAGAAGTGTTTAAAGTGATTGGGTGAAATGTTGTTAGGCAGAGTTATACAAAGCGTAGTGGGGGAGCTGCTTCTCCTCGCCGACGAGGAATATCTTCGCGGAGTGTATTTTGAAGGGCAAGATAGTGCCGATTGGCAGTCTGGAGAGAGTGAGATCTTGGTGCAGGCCGAGACAGAATTGCAGGCTTACTTTGCAGGCGAATTACAAAATTTCACGGTTCCATTTACAGGAATCGGGACTGAGTTTCAGCGTCAAGTTTGGGAGCAATTGACCTTAATTCCTTACGGAGAAACTTGTAGCTATGGAGATATCGCGAAATCCCTAGGCAAGCCAGGAGCTATGAGAGCGGTGGGCTTAGCCAATGGACGCAATCCTATTTCGATAATTGTGCCTTGCCACCGCGTAATTGGAGCGAACAAAAAGTTGGTGGGATTCGGAGGAGGTTTGGCTCGTAAGCAAGCCTTGTTAGAACTAGAGGCTAGGGGCTCTGGGAAGATGCTGCTATAATCAGTGCCGCTTAGTATTTGGAAAGAGCTGGACTCTTCTTGGATTAAAAAGAGTAGTTAGATTGCTAGATGGTTGAAATTGCTTTTTCGATGACCTCTAGGGTTTCATCAACATCACCATCGGAATGAGAAAGAGAGAGGAATCCAGTCTCGTAAGGGCTTGGGGCGAGGTAGACGCCTTGCTCGAGGCAAGACCAGAAGACTTTTTTGAAAATATTAAAATCTTGTTTTTCAACATCAGAAACGTTGAAGACTTCTTCTTCGCGGAAGTAGAGACAAAACATAGAACCAACTTGATTGAGGCGGTGAGGAATACTTTTTGCGGTAAGAATTTTTCGTAGGCCAGAGGCAAAGCGTTCACCGATTTCATCAAGACGTTGATAACCAGAGCTCTGTTCAAGTTCGCGCAGTTGGGTTAGGCCAGCGACCATGGCAAGAGGGTTTCCTGATAAGGTGCCGGCTTGGTAGACAGGTCCATTAGGGGCTAGATGGTCCATGATGTCAGCGCGGCCGCCGAAGGCGCCAACAGGGAGTCCGCCTCCAATAACCTTTCCCATCGCTATTAAATCGGCGGTAAAGGATTCGAGCTCCTGTACGCCGCCTTTCGCTAGACGGAAGCCGGTCATGACTTCATCAAAAATTAAAAGAGCGCCATGCTTTTTGGTGAGATCGCGAAGAAGCTTAAGGAAGCCCGGTTGAGGGAAGATGAGTCCAGCGTTGGCTGGATAGGATTCGGTAATCAGGGCTGCGATTTGATCGCCGTATTTGTCAAAGGTCTCTTCTAGTAAATCAGGTCGATTATAGGGGAGAGTGATGGTTTCTTTAGCGAGAGAAGCAGGGACTCCTGCTGAGTCGGGTTCGCCGAAAGTAAGTGCGCCAGAGCCGGCGGCAACGAGAAGGGAATCGACGTGGCCGTGATAATGACCTTCGAACTTGATGATCTTGTCTCTTCCTGTGAAGCCGCGGGCGAGTCGGATCGCTGACATAGTGGCTTCGGTGCCAGAATTGACCATGCGCACTTTTTCGACAGAAGGGACCCAGTCGATGATTCGCTGAGCCATTTCGACTTCATATGGGTTCGGTATTCCATAGGAAATCCCATCTTTAGCGGCCTCATGAATGGCATTGGTGACGGGAATAGGAGCGTGACCAAGGATATTAGGCCCCCAAGAGCCGACATAGTCGATGTAATGTTTCCCGTCGATGTCTTCAATTCGAGACCCCTTGGCTCGTCGTACGAAGAAGGGGTCACCGTCGACATTTTTGAAGGCGCGAACAGGGGAATTGACTCCTCCGGGAATGAGGGATTTCGCACGGTCGAAGAGTTTAACAGAAAGAGGGTCAACAGACATGGGGGGACTTTGCCTGCTGACCCTCGTGGGGGAAACTGTTTTTTGGGGAAAGGGGGAAGACTATCGTAAAACGATGGGGGGAGTCTAAAGTTGTTTAGGTAATCGAGTCCTGACGTTCGATGCGAAGGTAGCTTTCCTTCACTTCTTTAAGAGCGCGATATAGACGCATTTTGGTAGCACTTAACCCTAAGCCGAGGCGCTCAGCGATTTCTTCGATTTGGAGACCCGAAACGAAGCGGAAATTGATGATAGCACGCTTGCTTTCGTCAAGGCGGCTGACTGCAAGATTGAGCTTTTCGGATACTTCACCAGTTCCTGGGTCTGCAAATGACGCGCTTAACTGAACGGCAGCTTCTTCATCATATTTGTCATCTCGAGTTCTTCGCGAAGCGAGTGAACGTCGCTTGGAATAGCAAGCATTAGTGACGATGCGGAAGAGCCAGGTTTTAAATGAGGAGCGACCTTGGAATTGAGACATCTTATTATAGATGCGAATGAGAACATCTTGGGTAATCTCTTCGGCATCAGCACAATCGCCAATTAGTTTGAAACTGTAGTTGTAGATGAGGTCCTGATATCGGCTAACGATTTCCTCATAGCTTTTGAGGTTTTTCTCCAAATCCTGATTGCATCTAGCCACCAATTCTTCGTCGGTTAGGGACTTGAGGTCGACAGGGATTTCAATGCTGCTGTCGGCGGGAGTTAAAGAGCGAACGCTATGTCTATTGCTGAGATCAATAAGCTTGGCTCCAAGGCTTGAAGTCTTCCGCGAAGCTCCGAGCTCGATATTGAGCTTGGAGAGGGCGTTGTTGTTGTCTTCAGCCAGTAATAACATGCCATTCCTATCGCTGGTAGCGTGCCAACTTGTTTAGAATGTCGTTTAACATGCTGTAATTAAGTGAGTTAAGATTTTTTTTGTTTTTTGGCTTTTAGGGATTCTGAATAAAAAATTGAAACTTTCTTTCCATTTAATGGATACATTCTTTCCATTTTTTTGATCAGAAATGTTCAATGGTAATGAATGTTGGCGTTTTTCCGGCTTGTCGGTGCAAGGGGGAGAGGTAGCGTCTAGTCCATGTTCCGAGGCGCTTTTTTTAGTTTATTCATTTTTTTTGGAGGACTCCTTCCTGCGATGGCTCAGGAGTCAGCGGAAAAGAAAACAATTAGCGAAAAAATCGATGGTTTAGTCGGTCCAGTTGCTAAGTTTTGTGACGGGACGATCTTTTTTTCCGTGCCGGTCGGAAATGGGCAGAA
Source organism: uncultured Roseibacillus sp. (assembly GCA_964444495.1). Taxonomy (GTDB): domain Bacteria; phylum Verrucomicrobiota; class Verrucomicrobiia; order Verrucomicrobiales; family Akkermansiaceae; genus Roseibacillus. The sequence continues at coordinate 19,157 of CAYUHN010000025.1, forward strand.
GCTTCCAGTCGTGCTCGCCCTTTTGGCCGGGACTGCGATTTTCCTGACTATCTACTTTCGTTTTATCAATCTGCGTTCGTTCAAATTAGCATTTCGAACGGTGAGGGGCCGTTACAGTAAGAAGGACGACCCAGGGCAGATTACCCATTTTCAAGCTCTTGCTACTGCGCTGTCAGCGACTGTCGGTTTGGGAAATATTGCAGGAGTCGCGGTGGCAATTGGTCTTGGAGGACCAGGTGCGGTTTTTTGGATGGTAATCATGGGCCTTTTGGGAATGACCTCCAAGTTTACCGAGTGCACATTGGGAGTTCGTTATCGAGACATTGATGCCAAAGGCAATGTGCAAGGCGGAGGGATGCGCTACCTCTCAAAGGGACTGGCTGAAATAGGACTTGGTCCTATTGGTGAAGCTCTCGCTATCATCTTTGCCGTAGCTTGTATTGGCGGCGCCATTGGAGCAGGCAACATGTTTCAAATCAATCAGTCGACAAGCCAAGTGGTTGAAACATTTGGAATGGATAAGGACAAATCCATCTTCTTTGGTCTGCTGCTAGCCTTAATAGTCGGCTCCGTGATTTTGGGAGGAATTCGTTCTATCGCCAATGTGACTTCTTTTTTGGTCCCCATTATGACGATCACTTATGTCCTCGCTTGCTTGATTGTTCTTGGTGGACACCTGAGTGCCATTCCTTCTGCTTTGGGCGTGATTGTTAAGGAGGCTTTTGCTCCTACTGCTCTCGCTGGAGGGTTTGTGGGAGGCTTGATTCAGGGGATTAAGCGGGGAGTCTTTTCCAATGAAGCGGGATTGGGATCGGCGGCTATCGCGCATGCCCCGGTGAAGACGACTAAGCCAGCAAGTGAGGGAATCGTAGCATTGCTGGAACCATTTATTGATACCGTGGTCATTTGCCTCATGACGGCTCTTGTCATTGTTGTTACGGGAGTTTGGAAAGCCGATGCTTCTCTAAAGGATGAAGCAGCTCTTTATGAGAAGCCTGAATCTACAGTCGTTGTACAGTCAGTAGGTAGCGGAGCGTTAGTAAAAGTTGAGAGTATTCCAATGCATGAATTGGCTGCTACCAGTCTCGAGCATGCGACCAAGGGGAATATAGAGTGGGTTCGCGTTCGCGTTAAGGAATCGGAGAAGGTCGGGTACATGCAGGCTGAAAATCTTGAGAAAGTGGGAGGGATCGGTCTGACTTCTCGTTCCTTTGCAACCGTGATTCCTTGGTTTCCTTTCGTTCTCACGGTAGCGGTAGTACTCTTTGCCTTCTCAACGATGATCTCGTGGTACTACTATGGAGAACAGGCCTTGGGGTATCTTTCTGGCGGAAAGCCAGCGGCTATTGTGGTCTTCAAGATTTTCTTTTGCCTCTGTGTTGTTATCGGCTCAGCGGCTTCCTTGGATAATGTGATTCTTCTCTCCGATGCGATGTATTTTGCGATGGTATTCCCGAACCTTATCGGAATTTACTTCCTTCTTCCCGTGGTGAAAAAGGAACTCGAGAAGTTTCAGCGTTTCGCCAAGCGAGTGGATGAGGGAGCAAGTTTAGATGAAGCTGCTGAAGAATGAGCCGATCCTACGACCTCAAGCGTTCTGTAAAAAAAGGAACCTCAGGGATTGATTATAAAACAGCTCTTAATGAAGAGCAGTTTGCAGCCGTTACCTCTCCGCCAGGGTACGCCTTGGTGATTGCAGGAGCAGGCTCGGGAAAGACGCGAACTTTGACCTATCGAGTTGCGTTCCTCCTCGACCAAGGAGTTGACCCGCGAGATATTCTGCTACTGACTTTTACGAATAAGGCGTCTCGCGAAATGCTTGATCGGGTTAAGGAATTAGTCCCGCAAGATTTGTCTGTTCTTTGGGGAGGGACCTTTCACTCAATTGGGAACCGCATCTTAAGACGACATGCCGACGAAATTGGCTTCACTCGCTCCTTTTCGATTCTTGATCGAGATGATCAGAAATCACTTTTAAAAACAGTAATTGCAGAGGGCAATATCGATACCTCAGGGCGGCGGTTTCCTAAGCCAGAAGTGCTAGCGAGCATTTTTTCAATGGCCCGAAATACGGGAGTCAATCTGGAGGACATTATCACCGAGCTTTATCCTTACCTTGAGGAATGGGGTGAAGAGATCGCGCAAATTGAAACCGGTTATGAAGCTAAGAAGCTGGCGGTGAATTCGATGGATTTCGATGATCTACTGATTCTGACTCTAGAGCTTTTGAAGAAAGATGTTCAATTGAGAGAGCTTTATCAGAAGCGCTTTCGCTATGTCCTGGTCGATGAGTTTCAGGATACGAATTATGTCCAAAGTGAACTCATTGCCCTCTTAGTAGATAAGCACAAAAGCCTCATGGTGGTGGGGGATGATGCTCAGTCGATTTATTCGTGGCGGGGGGCTGATATGGAGAATATTTTAGGCTTTGCGGATCGTTTCGAAGGGACAACAATTTTTAAGATTGAGACAAATTATCGTAGTGTTCCTGAAATTCTTGAACTGTCGAATCGGGCGATCTCGGTCAACCGGAAGCAGTTTGAGAAGAACCTAAAAGCAGCTCGCGCTTCGGGCTCTGCACCGCCAGCTTTGGTTCCTTTGGAGGATCCTATTTCACAAGCTCAATTTGTTACACAACGCATCAGAGAGCTTCATGATGAAGGTGTGGAATTAGCGGAGATGGCGGTTCTTTACCGAGCGCATCATCAAAGTATGGAAGTTCAGATGGAGCTCACGAATCAGGGAGTTCCTTTTCAGATTACCAGCGGTTTGCGTTTCTTCGAGCAAGCTCATATTAAAGACGTAGCAGCGTTTCTTCGCCTTGTTGTTAATCGTAAGGATGAAGTTAGTTTTAAGAGGATAGTCATGATGCTTCCTGGAGTGGGGGGAAAGAGTGCGGATAAGCTCTGGGCTAGTTGGTTGAAAGAAGATTGGGGGGCCGAAGATAAAGCTCCGGAATCTTTCTCCGAAAAACTTCTCAAATTTTCAGTTCCGAAGAAGGCTCGGATACAGTGGGAGCAAATGAGCTATGTGCTGGATGAGTTGGTGGTGACAGATGGTGAATTTGCTCGTCCAGCGGATATGATTGTCTCTGTCTTAGAGGGCTTCTACGATGAAGTTCTCAAAGTTACGTTCGAGAACTACGAGGCCCGCCGTGCTGATATTGAGCAGCTGGGGACGTTCTCCCAAGAGTTTGATGATATTGAGGAGCTTCTCGGACAATTAGCCTTGTTAAGTTCGGTGGATGGCCAGCCTGCGGGGCGGGAGGCAAAGCTTAATCAAGATGAAGTCACTCTCTCTTCCGTTCATCAAGCTAAAGGCCTGGAGTATAAAATTGTCTTTGTGATTTGGCTTACGGAAGGAATGTTTCCAAATGGGCGCATTATTGAAACCGATAATGAAGATCAAATGGAAGAAGAGAGGCGTTTGTTCTACGTTGCTCTCACCCGGGCAAAAGACGAACTTTATCTGACTTATCCTCAACTTAATCCTCGCAGCTACTCGGGAGAAGTCTTTCAGAGACCATCGCGTTTTTTCGATGATTGCCCTTCGGAATTAGTTGAAGAATGGAAAGTGAATGGCGGAGGGTGGTAGCTCTGAAGGGAAATTTCGAGTTTTCGGATTCTAGCGTTGTCAGAAGAAAGCCTGTTCTTTAGTTTTAAAGCCTAGTCTCTAGACACAAACAACTTATGAAAAAGCTATTTTTACTCGCTGTTTTTCTCTTTGCGGCAGTTTCGTTGCAAGCTCAAGAGCTTATTGAGAAGCTAACAATGGATGAGCTTACGAAGCTCTTTAAGGATGAAGGTTACGCGGTTTCGATTGATGATGACGGTGACGTTCTTTGGAAAGTCGAAGGAACTTCTACCGCAGTGATCTTAACTGACGAGGGAACGAGTTTGACTTTCCATGTTGCCTTCCAAAATGACTCGACGACCCTAGCGAAGGTCAACGAGTGGAACAAGACTCACAAATATTGTCTCTCTTACCTAGATGATGAAGGTGATCCAGTTTTGGAGTCCTTTCTCGACCTCGAAGGGGGAGTTGGAAAAGCGCGGATCACTGATTTTTTCAAAACCTGTAAGAATCTTCTCTTGGATTGGGAGAAAGAGGTTCTCTAAATTACAAAATTCCTAATATAGCAGAACCGCGAATCCTCCGTGATTGCGCGGTTTTTTGTGATTGCGCTAACTTATGAGGCGGGAAGAACTGAAGGCTGATACCAGCGAAGAAACCTTCATTTCTGGAATGAGGATACTGCCTTGATGAAGGAGGCCAAGCCGGGTTCGCCGCTGAGCAGCTCCTGCAATCTTTCGTGAGGTATGAGGGTCAATGATATCACCCGGAACGGGATGTACAAAGCAGCTGGAGCCTCCACCTTCTTCTTTCGCTGCCATTGTAGAGCTCAATTTTTCTAAAGTGAGTGCCTCTTGGATAATTTCGTGAACCCGTTGATAGCATTCGACTCGAGGAAGAAGCGAGAGAGGATGCTTTTTGGGAGCTAAGAGAGAATAGGTAAAATCGTTGCGATGATCGACTACGCCTCCTCCTGTCGGACGGCGAACGAATCTCAACCCCTCGGCGGGAAACTCTTTTTCAGCCTCGGGTTGATTTTGGAAGTAGCCATAGCTGATCCAGCCAGCAGTCCACTGATAGCAGCGAAGGATGACTTTGTCGCCAAGGCTCTCGAGGAGTTCGAGATCACGCTGCATATTTGCAGGGCCGTCTGCGGAAGGATCTTCGATGACTACTAGATGGGCGATATCAGATTGAATGCAAATACAGGACAGGGGGAAAGATGATTTTTTTAGCTAGAAGCTTCAGTTTCATCGGGAAGAACAAACATAGCTCTTTGTCTTAGTGGTTAGAAATGCTACTTTTCGAGGCGCGTGGATTGGAGTTTTTTTGCAGATCATTGGCGAGACGGGATTGAGATCCTCGTTCTTTGGGTAGCCATTTATCAGCTCTATCGAGCGTTCCGAGCAACGAGAGGAGCTCGAATTCTGGTGGGCTTAGCGGCGGTTCTTATCGGAATTATTCTCGTTACGAGTTTGCTGAAGTTAACGGTTTTGAGCCTAATTTTAGGGAAAGCTGTTACCTACCTCTCATTCGCAGTGCTTGTGATCTTTCAACCCGAGATTCGAAGTGCCCTTGCTCGTATCGGCAGTATTCGGGTGCTTTCTTTTGATTCTGGCCAGAGGAAATTTCTAGCCTTGTTGGAAGATGCCGTAGTGCAACTTTCGAAAAAACGATACGGAGCTCTTTTCGCCTTAGAGCGTTCCATCTCACTAAAAGAAGTTCAACAAACAGGGGTGGAAATGGATAGTGAATTGTCTATCGAGCTCGCTATGGCGCTTTTCTTTCCCAAAGCACCTCTTCACGACGGAGGGGTCGTTCTTGATGAAGAACGAATCGCTGCAGCAGGCTGTGTCTTTCCCGTAACTCAGCGCAATATGAAGGATCGCTCCCTGGGGTTGCGACATCGCGCCGCAGTGGGAATGACCGAGGAGACCGATGCGGTCGCGGTGGTGGTCAGTGAAGAGACCGGAACGATTTCGATTGCGAAAGATGGTAAGCTAGAGCGTTTTAAAAACGAGGGAGAATTTAGAGAACGATTGCAGGAAATATTTTTAGACCATGGGCAAGAGAAGAAAGATTAAATTAACGAAGGTTACCGCAAAGTTCATCTCCTTGCTTCTTGCAATCATGGTGTGGCTTTCGATTTCTTACTCCATCAAGAACCGTTCGGATTCCTGGAAGCCTAAGAAGGAATCCCCTTTGGATTTAGGTCCAGCGGTGAACCCGGATTTGAACAATGTCGAAACCGCAGTAGAAGGTGAACCCACGGGACCAACCTTACACTAGAGGAGCAAAAAATGGGAATAGGAGTTGGAATAACAGGAACCGATACGGGTTGCGGAAAGACTTGGTTTAGCTGGCTATTGGTGAAGGCGTTACGCGAGGCTGGTTACAATGCTGTGGGCTGGAAACCTTTTTGCTGTGGTGAGCGAGAAGATGCTTATACCTTGCACTCAGCGAGTGAAGAGGTCTTGGCTTTAGATGAGGTGAACCCAGTTTGGCTTCGTACTCCGATTGCTCCCTATCCTGCTTCCGAGCTCGAAGGCACTTCCTTCATTTTGGATGAGGTCCTGGCTGCTGGAGAACGACTGAGGGAAAAATACGAAGTAGTCGTCTGCGAAGGGGTTGGTGGTTGGGAAGTTCCGCTCGATGCGGCGAATAATTATTCGGACTTCGCAATGCGATTAGGGTGGAAGCAGAACCTTGTAGTAGGA
>CAYUHN010000026.1:0-25012 GCA_964444495.1 uncultured Roseibacillus sp.
TTTATTGAGAGAGATGTGCTTCGACTTTGGAGCGTTCTTCAGGATCGGAGATGCGGGCTGCTTGTTGTTGAGCACGTTCCAAAAAATCGGGAAAGAGTTGGAAATCGATTTGTAGGAAGTCGCGGGCAGATGATATTTCGTTTTGCTGTTCGATTCTCTCTATCTTGTGTTCGATTTGGAAGCGCTCGTGTTTCAGAGCGAGTGATTGGGCCTCTGCTAAGAGAGTCTCGCTTTGTTCCGGAGCGTGCGTGTTGACCCAATTGCGAGCTTCTGCTTGATGTTCAGCCCACGAGAGGCTGCTGTCAGAGTTGAAGTGTTTATCGAGAATGTTTTTTGCAACGTAGTGGACAATGGTATTCGTTTCGGCAGTTTTGAGGCTTCCGCGAGTAAGAAGCTCCGTTGCGAGGGCTGGCAAGCTGTCGTCCCAGAAAGAGGATGATTCTCTCAAAACAGTTTCAAGGAGTTCTCCGCGATTTCCCTGGGATGTTCGAGATGGTTTGTCTGTGCCGAACTCGCGAATCCAAGGGAGGAAGGCTTCGACTCGATCTGCTCGTTCGCTGAGGGTTGGCAGAGGTCCAGTGACCCTGTGCCCCCGGGGCTCGGCCGCGTCTTGAATGAGGTAGTATTTGGCATAAACTGGATTGAGAGAAAAGACGTCGCGAGCAAGAGGGGAGCGGGATTCGATGAGCTGACTAAGAGCAGCGGCTTGAAAGCCATTGAGGCCACTCCAACGAAAATCGCGATAGGTAACGCCGGAGAGAGTTTGACTTTGAATGCGCAGCCAATCAACGGCGGCTTCTGGGTCTTTCTTGGTCCAGAGAGAGAGGGCGCGTTCGACTCCAAGGTTTAATTGGAAAGGGTTCTCGGGATAGTGATTGGAGACAAGACGAACAGTTGCCTCGGGCTCGAGGGTGGCGAGAGCGTTGATGAGGACTTGGCTGAGATCTAGGCGGTTATCTTGATTTGAGATGTCTAGAGCTTGGGGAATCAACCGGAGGAGATCTTCCTGACTCAGAGAGGCAATCAATTTTTCGAATTCGATATGCTTGAGCGTCCCGAGTCGCTTGGCCTCGAATTGAGAACTTTGAATGGCTTCGAGAGTGATGGCGCCGGTGGAGATTCGATTGGACGTTCGGTTGGTGGTTGCTGAACGGGGGTTTGTTTTAGTAGGAGTTGTGGAGACTAGAGGGCGTTTCAGATCGCGATTTTTGAGAGTCTCTTGGGAGATGATGATTTGTTGAGCCCCGATGGGTAGAAGGACCGTGAACAGGATGAGAGGAAGGGTGTATTTGGATTTCATAAGCATAAAAATAGAGAGGCTGGTTGTCGAATGCGAATGGAGGGAGGCTCCTGTGATAGCTTGAGAGGCGATGGTGCTGACAAGGTGAGTGGAGGCGGCTTGGGTGAGTTTTGGAGTGAGGCCCCCGGCGATTGTTATGGAAGAAATAGTAATTCCGCGTCCGCGTAGGATGCGAGCAAGTTTATCAAGGGCGCGGCGGCATTGTTTTTGGATAGTGCCAGCTGGACGCCCCTCTTGTTTGGCGATGGCTGGAAAGGATTGGCCTTCGAAATAGTGTTGTAAAACGACCTTGCGATCTGAAGTGGAGAGACGGTCGAGGGCTTCGTCAAGATGAGGTAGGGCGAGAAGCCAAGCCGTATTCTCCTGCTCGGCAGTGGAAGGAATGTCGTCGGGATGATTTAGTTTTTTTCGTCTTTGAGAGGATTGTTCCGAGCGCATGGCTTTGCTGGATTCGAAGAGGGTGGCTCGGTGGAGCCAGGGAAGGAGGAGGTCCGATTTTTTAGAAAGGCCGGAGGCTTTCTTGGCGACTGCGCAGAAGACGTTTTGAGCGGCCTCTTCGGCGAGTTGGCGATTTTGGATACGACGAAGAGCGACCTGGAAGACGAGTCCGAAGTGTCGCTCGACAAAGATCCGAAAGGCTTTTTCATCACCTTTGGCGAAGCGTTTTAGGAGGATTTGATCTGTTTCTGCCATTCTTTACCCAAATTACACCCTACCAAACTGGGTTCCGGACAAAAAATGATCACTTTTTTACTTCGCTGACGCTGGGGCTTTTTTCCGCTTGGCAGGAAGACTTCCTTAGCGGTAGCTGATGGGGTGTCGCGGAAAGAGAAATTTTTGGGAGAAGTGAAGCAGCTTTTGGCGGAAAAAGTGGAGGCGGTAGAAAAAGCCTTTTCAGATTCAAGCGCGGCGGCCACGGATCCTGATAGCAAGGCGGAGTCAAAGTATGACACTCGGAGCCTCGAAATGTCCTATTTGGCTGCAGGACAGGCCGAAAAATTGAGGTTAGCGCGAGAGGAGGTAGAACGATTGGAGAAGTTTTCGCTTCGTGAGTTTGCGGTTAGCGATGAGATTGGGGAAGGCGCTTTGGTCGAAGTGGAACGAGAAGGGGTTTGGAAGTCGTATTTGCTGCTTCCGGCCGGGGGAGGGTTGACTTTTGAGGACGAGGATGGACTGGTGACCATTCTAGGGCCGAGGAGTCCACTGTTCGAGTCTTTGAAAGGGGCTCGCCTTGGGCAAGAGTTCGGCTTCGAAGGGGATGTCGTGAGCGAGATTTGTTGAAATTTCTTTTTTAAGAAGGTGAATATTTTTCGCTATCCGTTTCGGTCTAGCAATGTTGTGCTTCTTGCATGGCAAATATTAGCGAACTAGCAGCCGTCATTCGTGATGTGCCCGATTTCCCCAAGCCGGGGATTCTTTTTAAAGACATTACCCCGGTGCTAGGTGATCCTAAGCTTTTTGCGGACTCGATGACGCTTCTTTCTGAAACTGTGAAAGGCGAGCAAATCGATAAGGTGGTAGGAATCGATGCTCGAGGCTTCATTTTTGCGGCGGGAGTTGCTCAGAACCTCAATGCTGGTTTTGTGCCGGTTCGTAAAGAGGGAAAGCTTCCTTGGACAACTCGTCAGATGGCCTATACCTTGGAGTATGGAGAAAGCGTCGTCGAGATTCATGAAGATGCGGTTAAGCCAGGAGAAAAGGTTCTTCTGGTCGACGATCTTTTGGCGACGGGAGGTACGGCAGCTGCAGCGGTTAAATTGCTTAAAGCGTTGGAAGCTGATCTAGTAGCTGTAACTTTCTTAATCGAATTAGAAGCGCTTAATGGCCGCGAAAAGATTTCGTCCGTGCCAGTTCATTCTCTATTAAAATACTAAAACACCATGTCTTTCGAAGATTATTCATCTCAATTGTTGCGTTACCCGGAAATGGGCTTTTCTCTTGATGTTTCCCGAATGGATATTCCGGAAAATTTCCGGACTAAAATGGAAACAAAAGTAGCTAAATCTTTTTCTGATATGGAAGCTTTGGAAGGAGGAGCGATTGCGAATCCTGATGAAGAACGTATGGTTGGTCACTATTGGCTACGTAAACCAGAACTTGCTCCGAGTGAGGAATTGAGAAAGCAGATTACGGAGCCTCTAGCTGATTTGAAGTCGTTCTCTAAAGACGTCATTGCTGGTAGAGTGGTCACTTCAGCCGGACAAAAATTCACTACCTTGTTGGTAGTGGGGATCGGAGGATCGGCTCTTGGCCCTCAATTCATTTATGAAGCTCTTGCGACCACAGAGGCGATGAGAACTGAGTTCTTGGATAACACCGATCCTGCTGGAATCGATCGCACTTTGGGAAGGGTTGGCGAAGGGTTGGCAACAACTCTCGTGGTTGTGATTTCCAAGTCCGGAGGAACTCCAGAGACTCGTAATGGGATGCTTGAGGTTCAAGCCGCTTTCCAGCGTAAAGGATTCGATTTCGCAGGGAATGCGGTCGCTATTACAGGAGAAGGCTCCAAGTTGTTCCAGTTTGCTGAGTCCGAAGGGTTTCTTAAAATTTTTCCGATGGAAGATTGGGTCGGAGGTCGTACTTCGGTGATGTCTACGGTTGGTCTTGTTCCGATGGCCTTGCAAGGAATCGACGTTGATGCAGTTCTCGCAGGGGCTGCCGCTATGGATGAGAAAACGCGTAATCAGACCGCTAACGCCGCGATGGAGATGGCTCTAGCTTGGCATAGTGAAGGTAATGGAAAGGGAGAGAAAGATATGGTGGTTTTACCTTACAAAGATTCTCTGTTACTGCTTTCCAAGTATCTTCAGCAATTGGTGATGGAGTCCTTAGGTAAGGAGAAGGACTTGGCGGGTGAGGTTGTTAATCAAGGGCTAGCGGTCTATGGTAACAAAGGTTCTACCGACCAGCATGCCTACGTTCAGCAGCTTCGTGATGGGGTTCATAATTTCTTTGCGGTTTTCATCGAGGTGCGAGAAGGACGTAAGGGGGATTCAATTGAAGTTGAACCAGGAGTGGCTTCCGCGGATTTTTTACAAGGATTTTTGCGTGGGACGCGTAGTGCGCTCTATGGTAATGGTCGGCGTTCGTTGACGATTTCGATTCCGGAAGTTACAGCCGAGACCGTGGGGCAATTAATTGCTCTCTTCGAACGGGCGGTGAGTTTTTATGCTTCCTTGGTCAATATCAATGCCTACCACCAACCCGGCGTGGAAGCAGGGAAGAAAGCTGCAGGGGTCTTTTTGGAAACTTTGAAGAAGGTGACAGAAGGTCTTTGTAGCGAGCCTGTGACAGCACAGGGACTAGCTGAAAAGCTCGGCGAGGATTCTGAAGATGTATACCACTGCCTGACGCATTTGGCTTCTTCTGGGAAGGCGAAGTTGGCGCTAGGGGAGACTCCCAAAGATGATGAGTTTTGCGTGTAGAAAATTTTATGGAATAAAACCGAGCGTTCGCTACTCTGGCGAGTATAGGCGGTTCGTTGTATGGAAATTATTTAATAATGAAAATAAACTTATCTAAAGTAGTAGTGTTGAGTGCGGCCTCATTCATGGTTGTTGGTTCCGCTCAGGCGGTCACAATTTTTGATGAAGCAGTGGATACGGACCTCTCAGGTGATTTGTCTGCTCCTACTGTCCTTAATCTTGGTTTGGGGGAGAATACGATTTCTGGTTCTATTGGGTTGAGTGGAGGCACAGGTGCGACTGATGGTACCGATGCCGACTATTTCACTTTCACTATTGCTCCCGGAATCGAACTGACTTCGATTACAGTGGATAGTTATACTGGAAATGATGGTGGAGTCAGTTTTTTAGGCTTTGTTGCCGATAGTTCTTTTGGGGGACAAACAGAAGATGATATTGATGGGGATGTTCTTTTTGGAGCTTCTTCAGGAGAAATTATCAGTGATTTAACCGGTTTAACTTCTCTTGGAGCGGGAGATTACAGTTTTTGGCTGCAGGAAACGGCCGACGTGACTCCAGGTTATTCGCTGACTTTTACTACGGTTCCTGAGCCATCCACTTCGCTCTTACTTGGAGGAGCGCTTTGTTTATTAGGAGTTCGTCGTAAGCGAAATTAGTCTTAATTTTAAATTTAAAATAAAAAAGCGGAAGGTTGTCCTTCCGCTTTTTTTGTTTGTAGAGGTTTCTTTGTGAAGGAAATCCTAAGTTGGTTGCTCGCCACGAGCCATAACAACTTTTCCGGTCCTTACAGTTTCAATAATTTTGAAACTAGAAAGCATGCCAACTGCGGCATCAATTTTGGGGCTGTCGCCATGGAACATTGCGATCATTGACTTTGGAGTGAGGTCGAGAGTTTTACCGCCAAAGTGATCGACGACTTGTAAGGCCTCGGTGCGCTGTACGCCCTCGACGAGAATTTTAACCAAGAGCATTTCTTTAACGACTGCGTTTTGAGCGTTGTGCTCGAAGCAGTGAATGACGTCGATGAGTTTATTAACCTGTTTAATGATTTGCTCAAGGCCTTCGGGGTCTCCGGAGATCCCGATGGTCATACGAGAGAACTCTTTTTTGCGTCCTTCGGAAACAACTAGAGAATCGATATTAAAACCGCGGCGAGCAAAGACCTGGCAAATGCGCATGAGAACACCAGGATCATTGTTGACCAAGACCGAAAGAGTATGGATTCCTCCGCGAACTGTCTCCGATTCAACTGGGGTTTCAGTAGTAACAATTGTTTTCATTTAGAAAAAAATAATAGAGCTGTAAAATGATGAGCTTAGGTTGAGCCGACTGGCTTTTCCATTTTAGTCTTAGGTGGCTCGGTCAACATGTCTTCGATTGCCGCTCCGGCGGGAATCATGGGAAAGACGTTTTCGGTTTTAACGCATTCCGCATGGATGAGGATAGGTCCGTCATTGTAAGCGAGGGCTTCTTCGATTTTACGGGAAACATCAGCTGGTCGCTTGATGTTCACACTAGGAATATCGTATGCCGCTGCCAATTTACAAAAATCAGGGTTGCCAAGGAGATCCACTCCAGATTCGCGATTTTCGAAGAAGAGTTCCTGCCACTGTCGGACCATTCCAAGGTAGTGATTATTGAGAACTACAATCTTGATGGGAAGGCGGTGAATTTGAGCAGTAGCTAACTCGAAGAGAGTCATTTGGAAGCCGCCATCTCCGGAGATAGAGATCACACACTTCTCTGGGCAGGCGAGTTGTGCTCCGATTGCTGCGGGGAATCCAAAGCCCATTGTGCCGGCTCCACCGGAGGACAACCAATGGAAGGATTCCTCGTTTTTGTAAAATTGAGCAGCCCACATTTGGTGCTGGCCAACATCAGTGGAGACAATGGCTTTGCCTTCGGTTTGTTCGTAAAGTTCGTGGATGACTTGTTGCATCCGAAGGCCTCCTTGTTTACGAAAGGAAAGAGGATACTTTTTCTTATAGCCATCCAAGTGTTGCAACCATTCTTCGGTTTGGAGTGGTTTGATTTCTTCGAGAAGGAGGTTGAGTGCTGCCTTAGCGTCGCCGATTATTTGAACATCGGGAGAAATCATTTTATCCATTTCCGCTGGATCAATATCGATGTGAATGATCTTAGCATCTTGGCAAAACTTGTCAGGCTTTCCGATGATGCGATCGTCAAAGCGTGAGCCAATGTTGATAAGGAGATCGCATTCGACCATAGCCTTGTTGGCGTAGGCGGTCCCGTGCATTCCAAGCATTCCCAAGGAAAGGTCGTGAGTTTCTGAGAAAACGCCTTTGCCGAGGAGGGTAGAGGTGACAGGACAACCTAAGGTCTCTGCGAATTGCTTCAGCTCTTTGTCTGCGCGAGCAATCATACAGCCTTGGCCGGCCAAGATGACGGGGCGCTCTGCGCGAGCAATCAGTGCTGCGGCTTCTTGAATCGCGGAAGGTTCAATATTAAAAGACTGGAAAGGATCGTAACCCGGGAGATCGAGTTCACCTTCCATCTCACCATTGAATTCTCCAGAAGAGATGTCTTTCGGGATATCAATTAAGACTGGCCCGGGTCGTCCGGTGGTTGAGATATGATAAGCCTCGCGAGCGATGCGAGCGAGGGAGTCGGTTTCCTTAACGAGATAGTTATGTTTTACGACTGGAATCGTAATTCCAAAAATATCAGCTTCTTGGAAAGCATCTTTTCCGAGCATCCAGGTGACTTGCTGACCGCTAATAATAATCATTGGCACGGAGTCCATCATGGCAGTCATGAGCCCTGTCACGGTGTTTCCTGCTCCTGGTCCAGAGGTGACGAGAACCGCCGCAGGTTTGCCAGTTGCTCGTGCATAACCATCCGCCATGTGAACTGCCCCTTGTTCGTGGCGAACCAAAATAAACTTCATTTTGGTTTTGACCGTTTCGAGCGCGTCAAAAATTGGAATTGCCGCTCCTCCTGAGTAACCGAAGATATATTCGATTCCGAGGTCGTCGAGAGTCTTGATGAGAGCCTGCGCTCCGTCGAGTTTTGCTTTCTTGGCCATAATCTCGTGATTCGTTGACAGGTTCTAAGATATTACATGCGATTTTCAAGATGAAAATTGCCATGGTTGAGCGAAATCGCGATTTCGACTACTCGCTTTTTTTTGAAAATTAACAAAAAATGAAGAAGAGGCTATTTTTTAAAGATGAATTTATTGAAAAATGCGTTTCGAGAGTAGAAGACGTCTTTCGAAAAGTTATGTGGTAGCGGGTTCTAATTCCGCTGCAATGCTATCAACCAAAAGTGCTCCCGAGGAGGTGAGTTGCAGGTGAGTGTCCGAGAGTAAGGCTAATTCGTGGGCTAACAGGACGGAGAAATTTTGTTCCGCTGCGAGATAGCGTAAGGGAAGCCCCTGAGCTGTTCTAAGTAACAAGGCGATACGCTCGAGGTTAAATTGTTCAGTAGTGAGCTGCTCGCTTGAAGCCATGGCGTGTCCAACGGATTGAATCTGTTGGATATACGCTGAGGTGTCTGAAACATTCTGCCAGCGGATAGAATGATGATTTTTATCTGCTGGAGTAGTGGATACCGCAGAGGGACCTAGACCGAGGTAGGGCATCCCTTGCCAATAGGACTGGTTATGCTTCGACTGATGCCCAGAGCGAGCATAGTTCGAGGTCTCATAGTGCTCGTATCCTGCTGCGGTGAGAATTTCATCACCGATGGAAAAAAGATCGGCATTGAGCTCTGGGTCATCTTGGAGCTCTCCTTTTTGGAAACGTTCGAAATAGGCGGTATCTTCTTCGTAGGTTAGATTGTAGCAAGAAATATGGTCTGGCTTTAGAGCGAGAGCTCGTTCGAGGGTATTTTTCCAAGAATCCTTATTCTGATGAGGAATGCTGAACATGAGATCAAGATTGCAGGAAGGGATTTCTGCTTCTCTTAACGTTCGAAATGATTCTTCGGCTTCCTCAGGGCTATGGTCGCGACCGAGGGCTAGGAGTTCGTCTTTTTGAAAAGACTGCACTCCTAAAGAAACACGAGTGACTCCTAGTTCTTTCATCAGCTGAATCTTAGAGAGCTGAAAGGTGCGGGGATTCGCTTCGAGATCGACTTCCTCCAAGGAAGAAAAATCAATGAGTTCCTGTAGCCCTTCGAAAAGTTGACAAAGATGATTTTCTGACAAGAGAGAAGGGGTTCCGCCTCCCAAGTAGAGGGTAAGTGGATTAGTGAGAGTAGTTTCTCGTAAACGATCGAGTTGAAAACGAGTTTCGGTTAGAAGCGCGGAAACAAACTCTTTCATCGCAGTGTCCCCAGGCTGATGCTTGTAAAAAGAGCAATAAGGGCAGATACGATGACAAAAAGGAATATGAAGGTAGAGACCAAAGGCCTGCGCCGAAAGAATTTGAGGAGTAGTTTCCACGCTTATCTAAGCCTTGGCTAGGTGTTGCTCTCGAGGGAAAGAAAGTTCTCTAGAAGCTTAAGGCCAGTGTGTTGGCTTTTTTCCGGGTGAAACTGAGTTGCGAAAATATTGCCACGTTGAACTGAAGAGGCAAATTCTCCGCCGTAATTAGTAAGGGATCCGACGAGATCACGATCCGTTGGAGCGGGGAAGTAGGAGTGGACGAAGTAAAAATAGGGCTCTTTGGGCAAGCCTTTCCATAAAGGATGATCTGGTGAGCTAGGTTGAACCGTATTCCAACCCATGTGTGGGATCTTAAAGCCTTGTTGAGGGAGTTGAGTGTCGAAGCGACGTACTATTCCTTTAAAGATCCCCAGCCCCGCAACTCCAGGAGCTTCTTCCGAGCTTTCGAAGAGAAGTTGGTATCCAATACAGATTCCCAAGAAAGGTCGGTCTGCTTCTAGCCATTTTTTAAGGGGGGCTACGAGGTGGCGTTCTTCCATGTTGATCATGGAATCGCCGAAGGAACCTTGTCCGGGAAAAGCAAGGTGAGTGATTCCTTCGAAGTCTTCTGGTCCAGAAACTTCGTGAGGCTGAACTCCGAGAGAATCCAGCGCTCGAATTAAGGAACGTAAATTACCTCCGCCGTAGTTAATAACGCCAAGCTTCATAGGCTTAATTAGAATAAAACTGTGCCTCAGAGGACTTCCTTCGTGCTTGGAATGCGGTCTCCTTGCCGAGGGTCAATAGACACGGCAACACGCAAAGCTCGCGCGAGGGCCTTAAATAATCCTTCTGCAATATGGTGCCCATCACGACCAGCAAGAAGGTCTACGTGAATGTTGGCCCGTAAGTTGGAAGCGACCGCACGGAAGAACTCTTCAGTAAGAGTGAAGGGAAGGTTGGGCGCTGAAGGGGTGTCGGAAGGAGGGTTGAAGGCGAGAAAAGGACGATTACTCAAGTCGACAACAACACGGGCAAGGGTCTCGTCCATGGGGACATAGGCGTGGCCATATCGTTGAATACCAGCCTTGTTTGCGAGAGCTTCTCGAATAGCGTCGCCCAAGACTATTCCGGTATCTTCGACGGTGTGGTGAGCATCGACTTCTACGTCGCCATCGACCTTGAGTTTGAGGTCGATGAGTGAGTGCTTTGAGAAAAGCACCAGCATATGGTCAAAGAAGGGGACTCCAGTTTGGATCTCGCTATCTCCCACTCCATCGAGATCAAGGCTCAGTTGAATCCGGGTCTCAGCAGTGTCGCGATTGATTTTTGCAGTTCGCATCGGAATAAGACGCAAGAAAACGTTAAATGAGGTTGGAAGCAAGGGGCATTATTTGCTGGTGCGACACCTTGTCTATTCTTCAGCTGGTTTTTCGAGCAGAGCGGGGTCAAAGCGGCCAATGAGAGCATTGATGTAAGTTTCTCCGATCTGGTTTTTATCCATTTGCTCTAAGAGAGCTTCTAATTCGTCTATTTTTTTCTCTCCGGCGAGATGCCAGCCCTTCTTGAAAAGAGCTCCGCTGTCAGGAGCTTGACTCAGAAGCTCCGCTCCTTTTTTAAGTTCTTCTTCTTTTTGCTCAACTTCTTGGAACGTTCTCGAAATAGAATTAAGGCTACTACGATCGAGAGTGAGCCAACGCCGTCCGGCTTCCTTTTCGGTTGCCCAAATTTCGGCGAGGCGTTGTCTCCGTTTTTCTATATTCTGCTTAGCGCGAAGGCGATTTTCTTCAGAGCTTTTTTCGAGTTTCATCATCTTGGCCTCATCTTTTACCGCATCACGTTCAAGAAGGGCTTTGAGGCTAGTCAGCAGACGCTGAATTTCAGGGACTGAGTCCTTATGGGCCTTACTAGCATAAAAATTGAGCTCTAATTCTTCAAATGCTCTTAGGGCCGCGATCGGTTTCTTATTTGCGATAGCTTGGTCGAGCTCGGCTTTTACGCGTAGTGCATCGTAGTGGAGCTTGTTTTGGACAATCTCGGAAGAGGCAACAAGGCCATCTTTTCCAGGACTGATTCGAAGGTCACCTTGCTGAATGCGGACCATTTCAACCTCAATCTGCTTGGCGAGATCTCTCGCTTTTCCTCCAGAAGTGGTAAGAGGATATTTTTCGGCGAAGGCGGTCGCGACTTCTAAATTTTTCTTATAGGTTTCGACTGTGGAGAACGGAGGAATTGGGAAAAGATCTTTGATTTGCTCTTCGAAGATTACGTCTCGTTCGTTGATCGTTTCAATATTCGCAACATCAGAGCGCTTGATGGTTCTTGGCTCTCGGATGGTGGGAGTGATCCGCACATCTAACTTCAATTCGTCCAAAGTTTTTTCAAGGATATCGGCATCTAGTTTGGTGCCGTCATTGAGGGTGATGATATCAGCTGGTAGGGCGAGGGTGAGAGCAAGGGAGGTGAGCAGGAAAGGACGATTTGAGTTGAGAAGCAGGTTTTTCATTCAATTGTAGTGCTGGCGTTTAGAAAACTAGAGTGGAATTTTACCCTCTTGAGAAGCGGAAAGTCGCGGTTTCCCTGTGGAAAGCGGCTAGCTATTTCTTTAATACTGGGGAGAAGTCTTGATTTGAGTGAATAGCTCGGGCACAGTCTGCGCCCGCCTCGCTGGGGAGGTAATGAAACCATGGCAAAGACCCTTTATCAAAAAGTTTGGGAAGCTCACACCGTGGGCCAATTAGAAGATGGCCGGACACAGTTGTTCATTGGGACTCATCTTATTCATGAAGTGACTTCACCACAGGCTTTCGGGATGCTTCGCGATCTCGACCTCAAAGTGCAGTACCCTCAGCGGACCTTTGCTACCATCGATCATATTGTACCGACTGAAAATCAGGATCAGCCAGCTGATCCTCTTGCTGCGGAGATGATTAAAGCGATTCGTGAGAATTGTGATGATTTCGGAGTGACCTATTTCGATCTTAAATCTGGAAAGCAAGGGATTGTCCATGTGGTCGGACCGGAGCAGGGAATTACTCAGCCAGGGACAACCATCGCTTGTGGAGATTCGCATACGGCAACCCATGGCGCTTTTGGCGCGATCGCTTTTGGAATTGGAACGACACAGGTCAGGGATGTTTTGGCCACTCAGACTTTGGCGATGGAATCTCTCAAGGTTCGTCGTATTGAAGTGAATGGAGCGCTCCGCCCAGGAGTTTATGCCAAGGATGTCACGTTACACATCATCAAGCTTCTCGGAGCGAAAGGTGGTATTGGTTATGCCTATGAATACGCTGGTAGTACCTTTGACAATTTTACCATGGAAGAGCGTATGACGGTCTGCAACATGGCGATCGAAGGAGGTGCTCGTTGTGGCTATGTGAATCCTGATGAGAAAACTTTCGAGTTTCTTCGTGGGAAGCCTTATGCTCCTAAAGAAGAAGAGTGGGATGAAGCTGTTGCGCGTTGGCTTTCTTTTGCTTCTGATGAAGGGGCGCAATATGACGATGTGGTCGTGATTGATGCTGCCGATATCGAGCCAACTGTGACTTGGGGAATTTCTCCCGACCACGCATTGTTTATCTCAGAAGATATACCGAATCGAAGCGATGAAACGGCCGAAGCCTTGGATTATATGAAGCTTGAGCCGGGATCACCGATAAAGGGGACTCCCATCGATGTTGCTTTTCTGGGGTCTTGCACCAACGGCCGTCTCTCTGATTTTCGGGAAGCGGCGAAGTATCTGGAAGGTCGCAAAGTGGCAGCGGGAGTGAAGGCCATTGCTGTGCCAGGTTCGCAAATTACCGCTACTCTTTGTAAGCAGGAAGGTTTGGATAAGATTTTCAGCGATGCTGGTTTTGAGTGGCGCGAGGCAGGTTGCTCGATGTGCTTGGCAATGAATCCCGATAAATTACAGGGAGATCAGCTTTGTGCATCCTCGAGTAATCGGAATTTCAAGGGTCGCCAGGGATCGCCAATAGGACGAACTATCCTCATGTCGCCTGTGATGGTTGCGGCTGCTGCGGTAGAGGGTTCTGTTGCTGATGCTCGTGAAACATTTGAGTTCGAATCCCCAGCCGAAGCGGTTGCTTAGGGAATTTCTTTGTGGTCAAACCAATTGCTTTGTTGTTAGATTTTCGCTATTCTAGGTCTCATGGCAAAGCCTCATATTCTTTTTGTTTGCACGGGAAACACCTGTCGCAGCCCAATGGCTGAAGGGCTTTTGCGCAAGCGCGCTGCAGAAGTTGATTTAGATATTGAGGTTTCTTCTGCAGGAGTTTCTGCTACTTCTGGATGTGGAGCTAGTCTGGAGACTCTCTCCATTTTGGCCGCCAAAGAGGCCCCCATTGAGGGGTTTAAAAGTCGTATGGTTTCTGAGGACCAATTATCGGCGGTCAGTCATGTTTTCTGTCTCACTCAGAGTCATCTCCAAATTCTCGAATCATACTTCCCTAATTTTTCTGAAAAGTATTACCTTTGTACTGAATTTGCAGAAGTGAATGGGGAAATCGGAGGAGATATTGCCGACCCGTTTGGCGGTGGTCCTGCGGATTACGAATTTGTTGCCGAGCAATTGAACCTCGCTTTGGAAGGAATTATCGGATTCATTAAAGCTCAGCAAAAATCTTGAGCCGAGGTGAATTGAGTTCTGATTCGAAATAAAAAAGGTTGATCGATAAATGTTAATATGAACACTTGATCGCCATGGCCGTGAAAAATAGTGGTCCGGAAGACGTTTTAACGAGGGTATTCGGGTTTTCTGAATTTCGCCCTTATCAGGAAGAATTGGTTCGAGGCTTGGTGGCTGGGAAAGACGTCTTTGGGGTGATGCCAACGGGGGGAGGAAAGTCGCTTTGTTACCAACTCCCAGCGGTGATGGCAGAGGGTTGTGCGATTGTGGTGAGTCCGCTTATAGCTCTGATGAAAGATCAGGTTGATGCGGCGAGAGCAAATGGAATTCGAGCTGCCTGTGTTAATAGCTCGATGCCTGTAGATCTCCGCTTAGAAGCGGAAGGAGCTTATCGGAGTGGTGAATTGGATTTGCTCTATCTTGCTCCAGAGCGTTTGTCGTCGGAAGGAATGTTGGAACGATTACGCAATTGTCCGAAGGGTGCCCCTGCTTTCTTTGCAATCGATGAGGCGCATTGTCTCTCGGAGTGGGGTCATGATTTTCGACCTGATTACCTTTTTCTAGGAGAATTGCGGAGAGCTTTTCCCTCGGTGCCAATAGCCGCGTTCACTGCGACCGCTACTCCGAAAGTAGCGGTGGATATTGAGAAAAGGTTAAAGTTGAAGGAAGCGATCAAGGTACGCGCTTCTTTTGATCGGCCGAACTTGCGCTATTCGGTAAGGCAAAAGACGGATTGGGAATCACAGCTGCTTGAGTTTTTGAAGGCGAGGGCCGGGCAGTCGGGGATTGTCTATCGTCTCTCACGGAAAAGTGTTGAGGCCACGGCAGCTCTTTTACGAGCTAATGGTATCGATGCTGCGGCCTATCATGCAGGAATGGAAAGTGTTGAACGCACAAAGGTTCAGGACGATTTTATCCGAGATAATACGAGAGTGATAGTGGCAACGGTTGCTTTCGGGATGGGGATTGATAAGCCCGATGTGCGCTTTGTAGCTCATGGTGATATGCCCAAGAATATCGAATCTTATTATCAAGAGACAGGAAGGGCGGGGCGAGATGGCGATCCGTCTGATTGCCTTTTGCTTTTCTCGGGAGCTGATGTGGTCGGGCTGCGACGAATGCTAGCGCAAACTCCTGATGAAAGTGAGCGGCAGCGTTCGCTGGCTTTATTGCGTGAAATGGAGCAGTTTGCGAGCACTCCTAGTTGCCGGCGAAGGAGTTTGTTATCTTATTTCGGAGAAGAATCTTCTAAGGAAAATTGTGGAAGGTGTGATTTTTGTGAAGGGCATTTCAAGGAAACTGATGCGACTCGTGATGCACAGATCGTTCTTTCAGCTGTGGCTCGTTCGGGAGAGAATTTCGGTCTTGGCCATGTGTGTGATATTGTGGCGGGAGCTAAGACTGCGAAGATTCGAGAGCAGAAGCATGATCAGCTCAAGACCTATGGACTTGGAGCTGAAAGACCGAAAAAGTATTGGAGGGGAATTGCAGATCGGTTGTTGTCGGAGGAAATCTTGCAGGTAGAGGATCCGAGTTTTCCTGTGCTCAAACTTACTTCTACGGCTTGGGAGCTCATGCGTGGGCAGCGCGACTTCGTTATTTACGAAGATCAGCGGGAAGAGCCTGAAAAGGCTAAGAGAAAGGGGTCCAAGGATTTGCTCCCTTGCCATGAAGGGCTGTTTGAGCATCTGAGTGCATTACGCAAAGAGATTTCTGATGCGGATGAAGTTCCTCCTTATGTTGTTTTTGCGGATCGTACGCTTCGACAGTTAGCCGCAGTGATGCCAGTAGACGTGGATTTGCTAGAGGGATTTTCAGGGATAGGAACTCATAAGAGAGAGGCTTATGGAGATCGTTTTGTATCTGCAATTGCGGACTATTTGAAAGAAAATCCGGAAGCGAGTGAAGAGAGAAAAGCTCTTTCAGAGGTGCTTCCTGCGAAGAAGGTCCCGGTTCGCAAGCCTACCGGGGGGACCTTTGCGGTGACTCTTGAAATGCTACGAGAAGGTCAGGAATTAACAGCGATTGCCGAGAAGCGTGAACTTTCGATAGGAACTATTGAGGGGCATGTTGCTCGTCTGATTGAAAATGGGGAAGAAATCGACTGGCGAGCCTTTGTCTCTCCCGAGCAAGAGAAACTTGCTGATCAGTTGCTGGAGAAGCACGGTAGTGACGCCCTGAAACCTCTCGTAGAAGGATCTGGCGGACAGTTGGGCTATGGCCAGTTAAAGATTTTCCTCGCCGTTCGTGGGATTTACTGAAGCCCTAGGTTTGGCGTAAAAGGTATCGACAACCTTCCCTTCGTTTTCGAATTCAGTGGTTCTTTTTCTTCGCATTCTTCATGGCCATGGAGAACCAGTCATCGTTGTTGTTTTGCTTTTTCTGGCTTTGGTTGTTGCGAGAGTTTCGTTGGTTGTGGGGGCGGGAGGTGTTCCGTTGGTCGGGTTGGCGAGGTTTTTTATTTTCCCCGCCAAGTTCGGGCTGGGCCTTCATGGAGAGGGAGATGCGATTACGTTTGAGGTCGACTTCGGTGACCGTTACATGGACTTTTTGGCCGACTTTGACGATTTCGGCTGGGTCACTCACGAACTTGTCAGCGAGTTGACTAACGTGAACGAGTCCGTCTTGGTGGACACCGACGTCGACGAAGGCCCCGAAGGCGGTAACATTAGTGACGATGCCGGGGAGCTTCATTCCGATGATGAGATCGGTGGGTTTCTCCACTCCTTCAGCAAAGGAGAAGATCTCGAACTGTTTACGAGGGTCACGCCCAGGTTTGGCCAGCTCAGCCATGATGTCTTCGAGAGTGGGGAGACCAACTTCTTCACTGACGTACTGTTGAAGTTTGATGTTTTTGCGAGCAGCGGGATTTCCTAGTAGGTCTTTGAGTTCGTAGCTGGCGTCCTCGGCCATTTGCTCGACGAGTTGGTAACGCTCGGGGTGAACGGCAGAGGAGTCGAGGGGGTGAGCCCCGCCGCGGACGCGAAGGAATCCAGCAGCTTGTTCGAAGGATTTTTCGCCAAGGCGAGGTACTTTTTTCAGTTCGCTTCGTGATTTGAAAGGGCCGTTGGTGTCGCGGTAGGCGACGATGTTACCGGCGAGGGTGCTATTGAGTCCGGAGACGTAAGAGAGAAGTTGTTTAGAGGCGGTGTTTACTTCCACTCCGACGGCGTTCACGCTTGAGATGACAGTGTCGTCGAGACTCTTCTTAAGAGCGCGCTCGTCAACATCGTGTTGGTATTGTCCGACACCGATGGACTTGGGGTCAATTTTGACAAGCTCGGCGAGAGGGTCCATTAGGCGGCGTCCGATAGAGACAGCGCCTCGAACGGTAACGTCTTCGTTTGGGAACTCTTCGCGAGCTACTTCGGAGGCGGAGTAGATAGAGGCTCCGCTCTCGTTCACCATGATGATGGGGAGGTTGACCTTGAGCTTGCGGATGAAGTTTTCAGTTTCGCGCGAGGCGGTCCCGTTGCCGATGGCAATGGCCTCGATGTCATGTTTCTTAAGGAGGGAGGAGACTTCTTTTGCTGCCGCGAGGATTTGTGATTGGGAGCCAGCGGTGCAGTGGAGAACGGTGTGTTGGAGAAGCTTGCCGGAACGATCGAGGACAACAGTTTTGCAACCAGTTCGGAATCCGGGGTCAATGGCTAGGACTCGTTTTTCACCCAACGGAGAAGCAAGTAGTAGTTCGCGTAGGTTGTCGGCAAAGACGGAGATTGCGGTTTCGTCGGCTTGTTTTTTTGAAAAAAGTCGAGCTTCACTTTCCATGGAGGACATGAGGAGGCGTTTACAACCATCTTCAACAGCTTTAACGACTTCCTCACTTGCAGGCCCGTTGCCTGTAACCCAAGTGGGAATGGCCAAACTAGCGATTTTTTCAGGATCTGCGGTGATGCGCATGTAGAGAAAACCTTCTTTGGCACCACGGCGAATGGCGAGTAGGCGATGAGAGGGAATTTTGTCGATAGGTTCACTCCAATCGAAGTAGTCGCGGAATTTTTGCGCGTCGCTTTCTTCTTCTTTTCCGTAGAGAATTTTGGAGGCGATGGTTGCCTCGGTTTCGTAAATTTTGCGAGCACTTCCTCGGAGGTCGGCATCGTCGGCGACGCGCTCAGCAATGATGTCGCGTGCGCCTGCCAGGGCGTCCTCTGCGGTGGCGACTTCTTTATCTTCTACGTCGGAGAGAAATTTAGCAGCTTCTTTTGCTGGGTCGGCGTTTTGGTTGGCTAGAAGCCAGTCGGCAAGAGGGATGAGGCCTTTTTCGGCTGCCTTCGTTGCGCGAGTTTGGCGCTTGGGGCGGAAAGGGGCAAAAACATCTTCGAGGGAGCTCATAGTTTTAGCAGAGAGAACCTTTTTTTTGAGTTCTTCAGACAGGAGCTTGCGTTCTTCGAGAGACTTCAAGATCGCCTCACGTCGCTTGTCGAGAGCGACCAGTTCATTGAGGCGGTCGCGGATTGCGGTGATTTGAACCTCATCAAGAGAGCCGGTTTGCTCTTTGCGATAGCGAGAGATGAAGGGAACGGTGCCTCCTTCTTCCAAAAGCTTGGCGGTGGCGGCGACGGAGGATAATTTTAAGCCTGTTTCTTGGGCGATGATCTCGATGTGCGGACTCATTGGAAAGTGCGGGTGAACAGAAGAGCATTTTTTTCAAGAGGAGCAAGAATCGAGCAGGTCTTTTCTAGCTACCTAGTAACCCGTTTATTTATAATTTTGAGAGTTTCTTTGTTTTTCTGTGATTGAGAGTTGGGTAACACAAAAAAACGCTCTCAAATTATTGAGAGCGTCCATAAGTGCGTATTTGCGTTGTTTGTTTCTAGATTTCCAAGTGGGAAGTCGAACTAGTTGACGGAGACTGCTTCTCCGCCAGTTTCTCCTGTTCGGATTCGGATAGCTTCTTCTACAGGGGAGAGAAACACTTTTCCGTCACCGATTTTACCAGTGTTGGCACTTTTTACGATCGCTTCAGCAACAGCGCTCGCTTCGCTCTCTTGTACGACAACTTCGATTTTAACTTTGGGCAGAAAATCAACGGTGTATTCACTACCGCGATAGATTTCGGTATGTCCCTTTTGGCGTCCAAAACCCTTTACCTCAGTAACGGTCATTCCTTGAATTCCAACTTCGGCGAGAGCTTCTTTGACTTCTTCGAGTTTGAAGGGCTTAATGATTGCTTCGACTTTTTTCATAGAGTGTATGTGGGCTAGGTTACAGCAGGTGGAGGAAAACTGGAAATTTTATTTCAGCCTTATGTCACTTGCTTTATTCGCCTGACGAGTGAAAAAAATCACGTGAAGTCAGGCAATAGCGGATGTTAGGTCTAGCAGGAATAGTGCCGATCTGCCAAGTTTTTCCCAAGTAAATCAAATCTAAGGGCTTTTTACTTCGAAATGAAACGATCTTCGCCTCATTGAACTGCGCTTAAGAGGCAGAACGGGTGGAGCAAGTTAACTCGTGTATTTTGGCCTAGAAGAGTAGGCTGATGAGCTCTGCATCAGAGAAGCGCTCGGGGCTTTCTGCTGCGGCAAGAAGAAGACCTTCTTCAAAATCTGTTTCAATTTCAGCAAGAGCAGCAGCAGTTTCGAGGTTTTCGGTCTCTCTTTGTTGGACGATTTTTTCTCCCTGATCTCCGGTTTTTAAGATGCTGCCGATAGTGAGTGTGGCAACAATGACGCTTGCAGCCACTAGAAAAGATTTTTGTAGTCCGGAAAGTTGGAGCCAAAGACTAGCTAGAAAAGATTTTGAAGGGCTTGAAGCATCAAGCTCGCTTCTACGGGCCTCGCGCAAAACATTTTGCGTAAATTGAGGAGAGGGTTCGCGACGAGGCACTTTATCTAAAAGCTCCCAGAGCTCTTGATCAGCCTTGAGAGAGCAATCCTCTTCAGGATTATGCGAATTGGCTGATTGCATTGAATTCACGACAGGCAAAGGGTAAAAAATTTTTCTTTGAAAAGCGAAGGGAAAAGTGAGGGAAGGGCATATACGAGCTTTTTAAGGCCGTATGAAGTCCCAATTTACCCCACTAACCGTGCTTTCAGCGAAAAGTTGCGTTATAAATCGCAAAGAATAAGGCTTTTCTGGAATTGAAAGGCTGAGGTTAGTGATAAATTTTGGCTTTTTTGTTTTTTTCTGTTGGCTGTAGGATTTGAGACGCTTGCATCAAAGAAAGTGAACATTCGCCTGCTTGCCAGAGTCCTTGGCCTTCTTCTTGTGCTGCAAAGTTTTGCCCTTGGGGCTTGTACTGCTTTTGCGGCAATCGATCGAGTTGGGTCCACCAGCGTCACGGTAGCTCTGGGGATCTCTACTTCAGTGGCCTTCATGGTTGGAAGTGTGATGGCGTTCTTGGGGCGAGGTCAATATGACCGTATTCCACGACGGGAAGGAGTCTTGATTGTGGGCTTGGGTTGGTTGTGTTCTGGGCTGGTTGGAGCTCTGCCCTTCGCGCTAGCTGAACCTCATCTAAGTCTCGCGGCCGCTTTTTTTGAGGCGATTTCGGGTTTAACGACTACCGGATCAACAGTGATTGCCGATTTGGATGAATGGCCACGTCCTATTTTATTGTGGCGTTCGTTGAGTCAATGGTTGGGCGGGCTTGGGATTTTGGTGCTTTTTGTTGCTCTTTTGTCGAGCCTCGGAACGGGAACGAAGTCGCTTTTTCGTAATGAATCGTCTTTTGAAGCTGCGGAATCAAGCAACGCAAAGATTCGTGATACGGCGAAGTTGCTCTGGGTCATTTATGTCGTTTTGACCTTACTATGCTTTGCAGGTCTCAAGGGCTTGGGCATGACTTGGTTCGATGCTGGTTGTCATGCAATGACCTGTCTTTCTACCGGAGGCTTTTCGACTCACAATGAGAGTATCGGATTCTTTTCGCAATGGCGCACGGGATTGGCCATCGAGCTTTGGCTCTCTCTATTCATGATTATTGGGAGTATCAGTTTTTTGGTATATGCGGTGATTCTTCGGCGCAATTGGGACCGCTTGCGTAGTGAAGAAGAGGCTCGTTACTATCTTGGCTTTATTTTGATCGCGACTTCTGTGGTGACTTTGCTGCAGGTTTTTGCCACGTCGGCAGGAGGGGAGACGAATTGGGGGTTTTGGGAGAGTTTGCGAGCGGCCTTTTTTACGGTTGTATCAGTAGGTTCTTCTACAGGGTATGGGACAGTGGATTTTGATGCTTGGCCGGTGGCTGCGCACTTTCTCCTATTGATAGTGATGATTATAGGAGGCTGTGCGGGTTCTACTGCTGGAGGAATGAAGATAGGGCGTTTGCTGGTTTTGCTCAGGACAATCCATCATGAAGTGGTGCAAGCCTTTCGCCCTAACCAAATAATGAGAACCAAGGTGAACGGGCATTCCATCTCTCAATCGAGTCAATCTCAGACGATCATTTTTGTGGCGCTCTATTTTACCGTTGCGCTCATTTCGATGTTGGTGGTCTCTCTGCTGGAAGGGGGAAAGGGGATTGATTTCGAAACTACGGTCTCTCTCGTCTTCACCGTCCTTTCCAATATTGGCCCTGGATTTTCTCAGGTAGGGCCTACGCAGAATTTCTCAGAGTTAGGAGAATCAACTCTGATCTACCTTTCGTTTTTGATGATTATGGGGCGATTGGAGCTATTCGCTTTTCTAGTGCTTATATTTCCTTCGGCATGGAAGAGATATTAGCGTGTTTGTTGCGTCCCGCTACGAGAGCAGTTGATTACCAGGCCTCAGAAGATTGAGGAGGTCTTTCCCAGTGCTTTAACAAGATTGCGATCCTTTTTCCAAAAAGGTTGTTAGGAATCTTTGTTAAGCATGTCTTTCAATAGACTGCGCTCTACAATTTCTGCTTTTGCGGCGCGACGTTCCTCTCCTTTAAGATTTTTGATTTCGTCGCGAAGAAAGCTTTTGTGTGCACTGTTGAGTCCGAAGTAGAAAGCGAGAAGAGCTAAGATAGCAAAGCCGCAGAAAATTCCAAAGTCTCTGGCTCCATTGTCTTGCCGAGGAGAAAGGGAAGACGCGGGGGAGTAAGAGGGGCCTGAATCTTGCGAACTTACAAGCTGAGGCGAAGAAGAGCTTTTGGCAGATTTATTTGAATTGGTTTTTCGCTTTTTCTTTGTTTTTTCTTGAGGAGAAAAATCTTCTTCAGCGAGCTCACTTTTTTCTTCATCGGTTAGAGTATACTCAAATTCGACATCACCAATGCGAACGCTTTGCTCTTCGATGAGATCAATGATCTTCATTTCTTCTTTGTCCCGAAAAATTCCGTTAGTAGAGTTCGTGTCTTCTAAGATGAAGCCTCCCTCGACACGTTTCATTTCGCAGTGAGAGCCAGAAATCGAACTGTGGTCGATGACGACATCATTGCCTTTGCCGCGCCCTAGAGTTACCACTTCGGTGTCAAGGGGGAAACGATAAGGTTGAGGAGTTTTGTCGGCTACGGTGATACAGATGCGTGGCATGAGGATAGATACGGTTGTTGAAGAGAAATTCTTAGCTTTTTTTCCAAGGTCTGAAAGGTAGCAAGTCAAAGCTCATTCTTCAAAAACAAAAATGCCTCTCCGATTAGAGAGAGGCAGTAAGAATTAACAAAAATTGCCAGAAAACTGGATTTATTTCTTGAAGATGCTTTGTCCAGTGGACTTCAGCTCATCACAAGCGAGCTGTAGGCGAGCTGCAACCGAAGCTTCGGCTTTTTTAAGGTAAGTTCGGGGGTCGTAGGCTTTCTTATTTCCGACTTCGCCATCAACTTTAAGAACGCCTTCGATGTTTTCACACATGTGAGTCACGATAGGACGAGTGAATGCGTACTGAGTATCGGTATCAATATTCATCTTGATGACCCCGTAATCGAGAGTTTCCTGAAGATCTTCGGCCGAGGTGCCAGAGCCACCATGGAAGACAAGATCCATTTCAGCTTCTGCTCCATGTTTGTCCATAACGACTTTTTGACCATCTTTGAGGATGGTAGGTTTTAATTGAACTGCACCTGGTTTGTAGGCTCCGTGGACGTTGCCAAAAGTGGCGGCAAACATGAAACGGCCAATCGGAGAAAGCGTTTCGTAAACCTGGAGCATGTCTTCTGGAGTTGTGTAGAGTTTTTCTGCAGGAAGCCCAGAGGTGTCATGGCCATCTTCTTCTCCTCCAACACAGCCAGCCTCTACTTCGAGAATGATGTCGAGCTCTTGGCATTCCTTGAGGAGTTCGACAGAGGTTTTGAGGTTTTCATCGAGTTCGACAACGGAGCCATCGAACATGTGAGAATTAAAAAGGGGACCTTGGCCAGCTTCTTTGCGTCGGCGGGATTCCTCGAGAAGAGGCTTGAGGAAAGAATCGACTTTCTCGGGATGACAATGATCTGTGTGTAGAGCCACGAGAATATCGTATTTTTCTGCGAGACGGTGTACCGCTTCGGCAAGAACAATGGCTCCGAAAGCAGCATCAGCGACGTTCAAACCGGAAGCAAACTGGCCTCCACCAGTGGAAACCTGAATGATTCCGTCAGACTTGGCATCAGCAAAGGCCTTGAGTGAGGCATTCGCGGTGATGAGAGAGGTGATATTGATGGCTGGGTAGGCATAACCACCAGCTTGGGCGGCATCAAGCATCTCGCGGTATTGTGCAGGAGTAGCAACAGGCATGATAAGGGCGTTACCTGAAAAAGGAGGTCGTGGCAAGGCTCTTGCTCTTAGATTTGACGGGGTAATTGTTGAAATTTGTGTCTCTTATCGTTGCTTGATCGCTTAGGAGTAGTCATAGGTTCTCAAGCATTGTGAAACTTTCAATTACTCTCTTCATTGGCTTAGCAAATATGGCCCTTTTGTTGGCACAACCTAATGTCATTCTGGTGATGGCCGATGATCTAGGTATTGGTGATGTGACGCCATCCAATCCAGATTGCAGAATTAGTACGCCTCACTTGCAGCGTATGGCTGATGAGGGCATTACTTTTCTTGATGCTCATACTCCGAGTTCAGTGTGCACCCCGACTCGTTATGGACTTTTGACAGGACGATACAATTGGCGTTCCACTTTAGCGAAAGGGGTTTTAAGAGGTTCTAGCCCTCATATGATTCCTGCAGATCGTCCTACCTTGGGTCATCTTCTACAAGGAGCGGGCTACCATACTTCCATGATTGGTAAATGGCATCTTGGTTGGGATTGGGCAAAAGACGGGAAAAAGATTGATTTTTCAAAGCCAGTGAAAAATGGGCCAGATATTAACGGGTTTGCTCAATACTACGGTCATTGTGGCTCCTTAGACATGTCTCCTTATGTATGGGTCGATACCGGTCAACCAACAGCAATCCCCACGCGTGAGGAAGGGGTTAGTGCAAAGGAAGATGCTTACGGATGGTATCGGAAGGGGCCAATCGCTCCTGATTTCGAGATCGAAAAGGTGCTTCCTCATCTTTTTGAGAAGACGATTGAGCGAATAGGGGAACGGGTGAAAGAAGAACAACCATTCTTCATCTACTTGCCTCTTCCGGCTCCTCATACTCCGATTGTGCCGGTGCCCCCGTTTAAGGGGGCCAGTGAGATGAACCCCTACGCCGATTTCGTTATGCAGGTTGATCACCACATGGGTGAGTTAATGGATGCTCTTGAAGAGAATGGAATCAGCGAAGACACTCTGCTGGTTTTTACGAGTGACAACGGCTGTTCCCCCCAAGCCAATTTTGATAAGCTCAAGGAATTTAACCATGACCCAAGCGGGATTTATCGTGGTCATAAGGCTGATATTTATGAAGGGGGGCACCGCGTGCCACTTCTTTTCCGTTGGCCTGCTAAGATTAAAGGGGGACAAAAAACCGACGCTCTAGCTTGCCTGACTGATATCTATACCACCTTGGAAGCAATTACCGAGCAGCCTCGACAGAAGGTAGGAGGGGAGGACGGGGTGTCACTTTTACCGGTTTTGTTGGGGGAGAGTAAGGAAGCTCGTGAGCATTTGGTGAGTCATTCTATTAGCGGGCATTTTGCGATTCGTGAAGGAGATTGGAAGCTTTGTCTCTGCCGGGGCAGTGGTGGGTGGAGCTCCCCTAAAGAGAAGAACGCTCTCAAAAAAGGCTTGCCGGAAATGCAGCTCTTTAATTTGAAAGAGGATCCCTCTGAGAAAAAGAATCTCGTCGCCGAAAAACCTGAGAAGGTAAAGGAGCTCATTGCTCTTCTGAATGAGCAAGTTGAAGCAGGTCGCTCAACGCCAGGCGAAAACGTGAATAATGATCGTGAAATCGATATTATGGGAGTCGTGGAATAAGAATGAATTCTTTAGACGATGAGTTTTTTCTAAGCCTCCTCCGCAGAATCTGTGGGTGAAAAGGAGTAAAATCTACAGGAGAGTC